>JBGCFY010000189.1:0-76126 GCA_045110315.1 Saprospiraceae bacterium | reverse complement strand
TCAACGGAAAGGGTGAAAAAATGATTTTGCCTAAGGAAGGCATAAAAGCGGGAGGGGAACCCGATTTAAAAACGTTAAATACCGTTACCATAGGTGGAGTGGATAGATATTATACGGGGACAAAACTCGGTCGTTACGCTTACGCTAAAGCAAACGAATTGTTGAGAAAAATAGATTAATTTATAAAGTGAAATTTCTACGACAACCATCTTAATTTCCACGATCTTAGTCGATCTTTCTGGCATTTTATCCTTACTTGTAGTAATTTGAGATGACCATAAAACAACTTCACTTCTAAAACTATTAATTTATGAAAAAGTTAGTTGGCATTATTTTGATTTTGAGTTCTTTGGCTATCTTTGGTTTCCGTATTCAGAAAAAAATTGTCCTTAAACAAAACGTAACGGGCTACCTTAAAAGAGCTGCGGATGCGAATACCGTTGAAATTGCGCAGGGAGAGATTGCCAAAGTGTTAAACTATTTAGAGCAAGAAGAGATCACGGAAGGCTATACCTCTATTTTTTGGAAAACGCCGAACGAGGATATTGGCTTTTGGTATAAAAATTTGAAGGCGAGTCAGCAGGAGTTGCAGCAAGTCAAAGATGGAAGTACTTTGGAAAAAACGAACGTTTTAATCAAGTTACGAGAGACTTTATTGGATCGGGGAGGAGAGGGGAAAGAGAAAGTGACGGTACCGAAAGGCTTGAGTGTTTATCCAAATAACGGAATGTGGGCAATGTTGATGTTGGGGGCTTTCACTGGATTATTTGTCGGAGCAGGTTTTGCGTTTGTGGGTACGCAGCCAGTGAAAAAGGCGTAGTTTTTGTAAAAATCGATTTAAGAATAAAAAATGGATAAGCTCACGTTGTAATCTGTGGGCTTTACTACCTTTAGGGAAATGGTTTAAACTACTTCAAATTATTAAGATCAAAAAAATGAATGTAAACGAAAATCAAGAAGAGAACGGAGCTTGCGATCCAGAAACGTCTAATTTGCAAACGAATAACCGCAAACCTAAGCTGATTTATTATTACGATGCACTTTGTGGTTGGTGTTACGGATTCGGTTCCGTAATGAAGGAAGTAGAAAAGCATTTTGGAGACCAAGTTGAGCTTGAAGTAGTGAGTGGTGGTTTATTTCGCGGTGAGCGCGTAGGTCCTATCAACGAAGTAGCCCCTTACATCAAAGACGGAGCGTACAAAACGGTGGAAGAAAAGACGGGCGTAAAATTTGGAGCTCAATTTTTAGAGGATATACAAGGAGAAGGAAGAATTGTGTTGGATTCGTTGCCGCCTGCGATGGCTTTGTGCATCGTCAAAGACCAATCCCCTGAACATCAACTTCAGTTTGCGGAAAGATTACTGCATTCCGTTTACTTTGAGGGTTCAAATCCAGTTAATCTTAATTTGCTCGGGCTGTATGCCACAGAAATAGGCTTTGATTCCATGAATTTTGCCATGCTGCTGCAAACGCCTAAATATCAAGCTGCCGCAGAACAAGAATTTGCCAAGTTTGCACAAAGTCAATTACAAGGTATGCCAGCCTTAATCTTGGAAAAAGAAGGAGAACAGATTTTACTGTCTAATGGCTATACTGATTTTCAAGTATTGCAAGGACGGTTGGAGCAAGTGCTATAAAATAGCTCGTTCAAACGTCTTTTAGGAAGTGATTCGTTAAGGTGTTATCGGAACTGTTTTATGCAGAAGCTTACAACTGTGTATCCACCCAATTACCGTGCAAACGCAATACTTTCTCAACTACGTCTCTCACACAACCTGTACCACCATCTTTCGGCGAAACATAGGACGCAATTTCTAGAATTTCGTGCGCTGCGTCTTGCGGGCAGCAGGGCAGAGCGACGTGTTGCATGACTTCCCAATCCGGAAGATCATCTCCCATGTAAAGGACTTCCTTGGCACTAATGCCTTGATCTTTAAGGTAAGTATTGAAAACAGAAATTTTATCGGATACACCGGCGAAGACGTCGGTAATGCCCAAACCATTCAATCTTTTGATGACCCCCTGAGATTTACCACCCGTGATGATACACACGCGGTAACCTTTCTGAACGGCTCGTTTCAACGCATAACCATCTCTGGTATGCATCGTTCGAAGCAATGAACCATTTTCTAAAACCAATAAATTGCTATTGGTCAGCACTCCGTCAACGTCGAAAATCAAAGTGCTAATATCTCGAAATTTTTCTAAGTAATTCATCTATTGATTATCTCGCCATTCATGAACCCACTTCGCTTGAATTTGCTCTAGGTGCCCTTCGCTGCAATCCTCGCGTTTGCCCTCGAAAACAGGAATTTCTAAAACCCATTCGATTAATTCTGTAAATCGAATCCGGTAAATTTTACCTTCCGTAAAATCATCACCAAAACGGTCGTATAATTTCATCGCAATGTCTTCGTGATCTATCCAATTAATAGGTAAATCATCTATATCTTTGAATGCCATATTATTTATAATTGAAAGTTAGTGTAAGAATGGTATTTAAGTAAGTTAAGTTTCTACCATTCGCTAATAATGATTCCAGTCGCTATTCGCTTAGTGCTCGTGCCCAATAATTCTTGACTGATCTGGAATTTGAATTTGAATTTCCTCCGCATTTTCCAAAATGACGCACTGACAAGCAAGTCTAGATTCAATTTTTGGATTAATCGCACGGTCAATGAAATCTTCTTCTTTATCTGAAATTTCTTCCAAAACGTCTTCTCCTTTTTCAATGTAAACGTGGCAAGTACTGCACGCACAAACACCTCCACAATTGTGGTTTAAGTGTACATCGTTATCCTCGGCAATTTCCAAAATAGAATAGCCTTCTTCTACATTTTCAACGGTGACGGGCTTGATGTTGCTATCTTCAAAAGTAAACTTGATCGTAGCCATAGTATTTATTTATATTTAGTATTTTATCTCAGTGTACTCAAACTAAAAAAATTGGCAAAGAACACTCAACATAAAACAGATTAATCTTTTCTCAATTTTGCAAAAGTAATTTTTATCACCCTTCTAAACAAGCAAATAGGATATTATGTTTAAGTGATAATTTGTTCCGTTGTCAAAAATTAACCTTCCAAACTCGTATTTCTTGCACTTGTTCTATTTTATAAGACTTTAATTGTTGTACAAGTAATTGGTAGTCAGGTTTTTATTATCTGCGGTGGAATTGCTTTTTTTAAGGAAAAATATTTGTAAATGTACGGCATAAAAGCCCCGTTTAGCTTGTAAATAGCTTGTCTATTCCACTAACTTTAGCTAAAAGCAAAGAACGCCAAAATCAAGCATTGACAATATGGTGAATATGTTATATATTTGTAAGGTAAAATAAACGGTATATTTAGGCAATCTATAGTCACTAATTTTCAGATTTGTCAAGGTATCATAAACTATAATTAAATATGTTCGGTAGCGAACTGATTAAAATTGTAAATCCTCCGCTTAAGCCACTGGTTCCGCTGACGATGCTTTTTCTAGAAATAAAGCACGCTGAGCCGTTACCAATTTCGCCTTTTCGACTTAAGAGGCGCTACCTCGCCGATTGTAAAGTCGACCCTAAAATGACCAACTGGTTAGCAGCTTAGTCTGATTAAGTTTTCTATTTCCTAGCTATTTCATTTCTTATTTATAAACGTTTTTCATAAACGACACAATTTTCAATCCTCGGATGTTCTGCTAATTTCGGATGTTTGAAATTCCCAATCTTTTGCATTCCAATTTTTTCCATTACGCGCTGAGAAGGTACATTGATCTCAGGAGCGATCGAAATCACTTTTTCCAAACCAATTTTCGTAAAAGCATAGTCCAAACAAGCTACCGCGCCCTCCGTTGCAAAACCTTGATTCCAGGTTGATCGTGCTAATCGCCACCCAATATCTACCGCTGGGGTATACGGACTCTCATAGTCTTGATAACTAAGCCCAATGAAACCAATAAAAGCCTCTTGATCCAAGCGATCCACCGCAAAATAGCAGTATTGTCTTTCCGCAAATTGAGCTTGCATTTTTTTTATAAAATTGCTGGTATCTTCTGGACTGGTCAAGCCAGGAAAAAACCGCATGACGGCTTCGTCTTGATTCAAACGAATCATAGCGGCCAAGTCATCGGTTTGCCAATTGCGCAAACCCAAGCGGGCAGTAGTAATTTGGTACGAATTCATAAGAATAGTTTAATGGATACTTTGATCAAGTCCGGCGTAAAGTAAAAGTTTAAATTCCGCCGTTGTAATATTGGCTGCGTTGGTAAATCCAGTTCGAAGATCAGTAAGCGTGGCTTGTCCATCATAAATACGAATGACTTTAAGTTCCTCCACAATTTCTCTTTTGCGATCCAGATAAGTTATGCTTAGTTTGATTGGTAAAGGATTCTGGTGGGCAAGGTAGAAGAGGTGAATACCAGCTTCTCTTTTTAACAAATGGTAAAGCCCGTGGTAAATAACTTCAATGGTCGCTTTATTATAATTTACTTGATATTGAATATCGAGATTGTCAAATAAATCTACGTAGCGTTTCATTAAGGTTTTGATCTCTTCTTTGCCGAGTCCTGTGATGCAAGATTTAAAATGCATCAAGAGTTGATCACTTTTTCCAACTAAGAAATCCTTGGTGAAAATTTGTAAAAAAGAAACGTTGAGAAAAGTATCAATAAACTCCGTTTGCATACTGTCAAATTGTGCAGATGCATAGTTGTAAATTTCTCTAATCTCGGACAAACCCTCTTGCTGGAAGAAACGATCTTTGTAATTTTCTCGCTGCGCTTTACTCGTCCAATCTTTCTTGGTGTACGGACTACCTCGTTTGAGTCGCAAGGGAATCGCTGGTCCATCTTTAAAATACCGATCTCGGAAACCAAGCGACAAGTTGGTGATTTTTTGTTTCAAAGAAGCCACCAGTTCTTTAAAATGATAATATTGCCAGTCCAGTTGATCTCCTTTTTGGCTACCAATGACAATCAATTCATCGAGGTCTTCGCGAGAAGCTTCCATCAACTGAATGGCTTTTTCTAATTTATTTACTTTACGTAAAAGTTTATTGTAAAAGGATTTCCCTCTAGCTTCTTCGGGAAGTTGCGGCAACCAAGCTTCGCCAATGTACTCCACAAATTCCAACTCGGTGATCTTGGGCACGAGTTGCTGATTTTCCAATAAAATATCAAAAAGAATAGGATTATTACTATAGCTAGAGATCAATTGTTCTGCCGACAAAGCCGTTAAATCTTTTTCGATCTGTCGCTTGAGAGCTCGTCCGCCCATTTGTGCATTAAAGCCTCGTTGAGCCACCCATTCCACGGCTTGTTTAGAAATATTTAGAATAGTCGTTCGTCGAACAAAACCATCTCGTTGCAATAACTCCTTGATTTGTAATCGAGCAATATTGAGAATGTGTGGTAGTTCTAGTGCTTTAAAAATTACAATTTTATCAATTCGATTGATAAATTCTGGTCGGAAAAAATTCTCTCCAGCTTTTCTATAAATATCATCATTGTTGGTAGCGCTTGTTTCAAAACCAAGCCGTTGGGCAGTTTCTGTTGCCCCAACATTGGAAGTCATAATAATAATCGTATTCGAAAAATCAACCGTTCTCCCTAAGCTATCCGTTAATCTACCATCATCCAGTGCCTGCAAAAGCAGATCGTGTACTTTGGGATGTGCTTTTTCGATTTCATCTAAAAGTAAAATTCCAAAAGGCTCGTAGCGTACTTTTCCCGTAAGTTGACCTTCTGGATGGTCATAATCTCCAATTAAGCGATGTACTGCACCTTCGTCGATATATTCGTTCATGTCAAAACGAATCAGTTTCTCTTCGCTTCCCTTGAGGTACTTGGCTAATACTTTGGCCGCTTGTGTTTTTCCCACACCCGTTGGGCCAATAAAAAGAAAAGAACCTAGTGGCTTGTTGGGATTCGTCAGGCGCGCTTTGATGAGGTGGATAGCTTCGCTGAGGGTGGCGGCAGCCTTGGGTTGTCCTACCAAACTCAAGGCAATAGTTTCGTAGACTTGCTTTTTTTCAAATGAAATCGAGTAGTCAAAAATGCTGTCACTCAGGCCACTAATAGACTTAAACTCTTCTCTCACTTCGGGGATATCAATCTGTTGGTATTTATACTTAACGGCGAGTTGATCCATTAATTTGACCACACTACCAGGCAGAGCGCTTTGCTTGAGGTAATTGCGCTGAATCGTGAAAAGTTGATTAATGGCCTGAATCGAAAACTCGCATTCGTGTCTTAACTCTAACTGCTTTCGGCGTTCCAAAACCATCTTTGCAGCTTCTGTAGGCGAAGGCTCTTGAATGCGAATCACTTGAAATAAGTCACTAAAACGGCGATCTTTTTCTTGAATGATTTTCCATTCTTCGGGTAAGGCAATGAGTACGAGTTGCAGTTGTCTTTTTTCAAGGTACGGCTTTAAAACGTCACTGAGCGTTAACGCATTTTGCGATGATTTTCCAATGCGCAGCATGGCCACCACGTTATCAATTAAAAGCTTGTCGGGACCCGGTTTTTTGATACTCGGGTTTTTATGGTTATTCCTTAAGTAATGGATAATAGCTTCAAATCGCTTTTGCCACCAACCGACCACACTCATCCCCGCAATGATTCGAGTAGGATCAAGATGCCAAAGTTTTTGCTGATTGACTTCGTTGACGTCTTTATTTTTTTCTAGATAACGATATACTGCTTCGTGGACTAAACTATGTTTTCCAGTCCCTTCTTTCCCGATGAGCACGATGGGAGTGTGTTCTCTTTGGTAAAGAATTTTGTGGACACGGGTAACGAGTTCTTCGCGATAAAAGGCACGCTTCATCTCTGAAGGATAAAGACTGTTTAATTCATAAGCGACTTTCTCTATCTCGTCGGCACCGTTAAAATCGGCATTTGGACCCATTTTAGAAAAAAACCATTCCTCATTTTCCTTCTCGTAACTAAACTTCCCTGGATTGATATTGACATTGAAGGAAACAGTTGTGGTAAACTCTCCTTTAAGACTAAAAAACGGAGTGGGATCGAAATTGGGACCGGCTTCAGCTTTATACATTCGCATCAATTCCTGGACAATAGTTGCCGTTTTGTGCTCAATGTTTACCTCCGACTTTTTATCGCTTTGGATGATAAACATATAACTATTAAAAATTGGCAAAATCCCAATGTGGAGTCCTTGCAGTTTAAAACTTGCAAAACCAATGTTTCCATTGACATATTGTTTGCCAAGCGCAAAAGAAACCTTTAGCGTTTGGTAAGTAAATTCAGGGTTGAATTTGAACCATAATAATTCATCAATGTTGTAGCGATAACTGGTAAGTCCTCTAAACAATTGCCGAACTTCTTTCTTAAATTGACTAATCGCACCGTCAAAACGCCGATTCGTTGCGATTGGATATTGTCTAAATAATGGACGAACATGATAGTGGCTTTTGCCGTCTATTTTCAGGTTTTGGACAAGAATGGGAATATTTAAATTGACGTTTATCACAAATTTATCGGATCTATTTAAAACAATTTCAGTTTGTAGCTCATTAATTCTCCCCGAAATATACGTACAATTTCATAAAACACAGACTGATCATGCAATTTCAAAGATTCTTTCCGTTTTAGGAATGGTCTTCCTGCTTTTTAGCTTTTTGGGAGGGTAAGCATTGTTGCATCTACGCTTAGCCACGGCGCTGTTTCTGATTTGCTGAAAAAGCGGTTCAAAACTGAATAGTAGAAGAAGGTTTAGTTTTGTATTTTTTTTGTAAAAAATTGATTATTAGGTAATTGTGTATTTTTTGCTTGCTGGGTTGTGAAAAACGCTAAGCATAGCTTCGAAAGTTAATCGTACCTTATTCTTTCCTTTTCTACCCTCCACTTAAAACAACTTTGTCAAAAAAGGAACTATTTGGCTGATTTTCCCGTATTAAATGGCTCGGAGGAGGAATAGATCATATGATAAAAATGATTATTGGGAGTAAGGGGAAATACTTACTTAAAATAATGCCAGATTATTCTGTTAAATAATTGTCTTAATAGAATAAAAGTAATAAGTTTGATCATCCCCTTGGATAAATTTTTACCTAAATTTCTACCTTAAAATGGTACTATGGCCGAAAGCTATAAACATACAGATTCGAATAATTTCAAGTTTAGAGAACTAAAAGTCTACTCTTCTACGGAGTGGCTTGCGGATAATAAGAAAAAATACCGACAAGTATTTGATCGCTACGAGACAACTTACGTTTACGCAGAGTTATCGTTTTATAATAAACGATTTGATGAGGAAGATTGGGAAATCGAAGTTGAGTTAAAGTGCTACTCGCTCAAGAAAGGGCGCAAAATCGTTTGTGAATTACCGTTTTCTCGGAAAGTTAGTAAATATGATAATGTTGTTTTTATCCGAGAAGGTTGGGGCAATAAAAAAGGAGGCTCTTTTTGGAAAAAGGGTACTTACTATTGGGAGGCTTGGGTGAAAGGGGAAAAAGTTGCTACCAAATATTTTTACATCGAAGATGCAGGAAGTTTCATCAATACCATTGATAATCCATACTTAGATATTCAATCGCTAAAATTATACGAAGGTCCTTACGATGATGTAAGCGTTGACGATCGAATGTTTTATCAGAAATTTAGCAGCGAGGAAACTCGTTATATTTACGTTGACATCGAACTTCGAAATAATTTCATTTCTAAATCTTGGCAGTGCGAACTATACACTAAGTTTTACAACGACGCTCGGGAACTGAAAGGGCAAGTTGTTCGACTGCAATTGATTGAAAAGAAAACCGATACGATCCGAATTACCGCAGGATGGGGATCTAACGTGAAAGGCTCTTGGCGAAAAGATCGCTATACGGCAGAATTGATCTTTATGGATCGACTATTGGCCGTGATTCCTTTTGAAGTAACGGATGATTTCCAAGAAGGAATCGCACCGGTGTTGTTGCCAGACCGGATGACGCCAGTTATCTTGACGCACGAGAATGATAAGGATAAGACTTTCGAAGATGTGATGGTGAGTCTTGACTCCTTGATCGGACTTAGTGAAATTAAAGAACGGGTTCGAGATCACTCTAAATATATCCAGTTTTTGCAATTGCGAAAAGAAAAAAAATTAGAAGAAAAAGAAAAAATAAACGTCCATTCTGTTTTTATTGGACATCCAGGGACGGGAAAAACGACCGTCGCCGGAATGATGGGACGCTTGTATAAAAAAATGGGACTGTTATCTAAAGGTCATGTGCACGAAGTAGATCGTGTCGATTTGGTTGGGGAATACATTGGCCAAACCGCCCCAAAAGTAAAAGAAGCGATTGAGAAAGCACGTGGTGGTGTCCTCTTCATTGACGAAGCTTACGCCTTGGCACGCTCCAATGACGATAGTAAAGATTTTGGTCGAGAAGTGATCGAAATTTTAGTTAAAGAAATGTCGAATGGTGAAGGAGATATGGCTGTTATTGTAGCCGGTTACCCAAAGGAAATGAAACATTTTCTCGATTCTAACCCAGGATTGAAATCTCGCTTCAAGCTTCATTTTGAATTCTCAGATTATTTGCCACAGGAACTTTCGCGGATATCTGACTTTGCTTGTGAAGAAAAGAAAGTAGTATTAACACCAGCTTCTAAAGTTCTCATTGACGATATTATAATTGACGCCTACCGAAGTCGAGATCGATCTTTTGGTAATGCAAGGTTCGTATACGATATTATTGAACAGGCGAAAGTCAATTTGGGTTTACGAGTCATGTCGGGCGAAAATCCTCGAGAGTTAAGTAAAGAGGAAATTTCAGTGGTTGAAATTAGTGATGTGCAAAAAATTAACATCAAACCGAAACGAGAATTACCTTTTATTCCAGTCGATAATGCTTTATTGGATAAGGCAATGTCGGAGTTGAACGGAATGATTGGCATGGAAAGCATCAAAAAGCAAATTCGTGAATTGGTGAATTTGGTGCGATATTACCGCGAAACGGGGAAAAATGTTTTAAACAACTTCTTTTTGCATACGGTATTTATTGGAAATCCAGGAACGGGAAAAACGACCGTTGCACGGATTCTTACAAAAATCTATAAAGCCTTAGGCGTTTTAGAGCGCGGGCATATGGTAGAAACGGATCGCCAAGGCTTGGTCGCAGGATTTGTTGGTCAAACAGCCATCAAAACGGCAGAGAAAATTGACGAAGCGATGGGTGGCGTACTTTTTATTGACGAAGCTTATGCGTTGACGATGCCGGTAGCGGGCGGTTCGCACGGAGACTTTGGAAGTGAAGCCGTACAAACTTTATTAAAACGCATGGAAGACCTGAGAGGTTCTTTCTTTATTTTCGTGGCGGGTTATCCCGATAATATGGAAGCCTTTTTGAAGGCTAATCCAGGCTTAAATTCTCGTTTTGATAAGGTGTTAAAATTTGAAGATTATAAACCGAAAGAATTGGTGGAAATTGCTTCGCAAATGTTTGCTAAAGAAGAAATCATTTTAGCACCGGATGCCGAGGCACACTTAACGAATTACTTGGGCTTTTTATACGAGTATCGAGATAAGTATTTTGGAAATGCTCGAACGATTCGAAACATTGTCACGGAAGTGATTAAGAACCAAAATCTTCGCTTGGCAGATCTCGAAGCGAAAGATCGTACTCCGGATCGAGTTAAATTATTAACCTTGGAAGATGTAAAAACCTTCAGCTTGGATAAAAATGATTCTATCTTTAGCAGAAAATCTATCGGATTTAGAAATAGACCCGCAGAAGAAGGCTAGGGTAGCCCAATTTATTTGCGGATTTTTGTCACAAAAAAAATCTGCATATTTTTTTTAGAAAAGAAAAGCTTCAATTGCCTCGTCGTAATTGAAGCTTTTTTATATGAATTATCTTTATTTGAAGGCTTTGTCCTTGTCACAGAATGTATTAATTACTACTTGCGTTGTGATATTTTTTGTGAATTGGCAAGGTATTTGATTTTACTTTATTAATCGAACATACTTGGATTAAATTCCAGGAACTCCCCCTTAATTTATACTTACATTCTAATCCCATCTATTGTAAAAACTACCGCACTGCAAAGGTGTAGGTAACATGACATTTTAATTCCTTTGACAATTTTGAGAACCATATCAAGTCAACTGCCGGGTGCCGTTGCCTAGGAATTTTATGTTTGAAACGAATTTTTTATACCAAATACTTAACTACGATTAATTACACCAAAATGAATTTTTTCAAGAAATCTCACCAAACGATTACTAGATTTACCGAAGAGGAGATAGAGCCTTTCCCATTATTTATTATCATCGGCGCATTCATTACTTTAGTTGGCTTTCTGTTACTTACAGGGCTAGATACCTTTGTTTTTAGTTTAGGATTTGTAGGCTTTATCGCCTTCTTCATTAGCTTTAGTTTAGGAAAGTCGGAAGAAGAGGAGGCGATCGCAGTAGCAGAAAAGGAAAGTTATGCTAGTCTAATTCAAAAGCAGAGTGACGAAATATTTTTACTCCTCGACGAAGGTAAATGTCTTTACGTAAGTCCTACGGTAGAAACTGTATTATCCTATTCTCCCAAAGTTTTCCAACAAAATTTCATTAAAAAAATAACACATCCAGAAGACTTAGCTTCATTGCAAAAAGCAATCGATCTTCCTTCGTTACAAAAAAGTACTAAAGAGCGATTGGAACTTCGCTGCTTAGATCGTAGCGGTGCGTATCAATGGATGGAATTGACGAGCAAACTAGGTTTTTCCAAAGAATTAGATAAAGAAGTAGTGATTCTTTCGTTGCGTTTGATCGAAAGCGTAAGTTTAGCAACTCCTCAAGCAGAAGCACCTCCAATTGCTGCTCCCGTCGCTACGGAACAAAACTCGTTAACGGGATTGATTGCCGCACATGACCTCAAAGAACCACTACGTACGATTACCAATTACGCAGGATTATTAAAGCGTCGTAAAGTTCATAATTTGGATCAAGAAGGTCAAGAGTTTGTTGCTTTCATTGCGGACGGTGCACAACGAATGGAAGATTTAATCAACGACATTCAAGAATTATCGCAATTAGATCAGACAGCTGTACGACGAGATTGGATGGACCCGCAGACTGTTTTTGTAGAAGTGGAAAAAGGCTTACGCCGAAAGATTGAAACGAGACAAGCAACAATTGAATACCAAGAAATTCCTTCGATTGAAGCAGATTCACAGCAATTGAAGTTCGTTTTTCAAAACCTACTAGAAAATGCAATTAAATACTGTCGAGCAGAAAAACCAATCATTAAAGTTGCCTGTGAAACGCAGGAGGACAATTGGCTATTCAGTATCCAAGATAATGGAATCGGTATGCCCGCAGAATTTTTACAGGCTATTTTTACCCCTTTTCGACGTTTACATGGCAATGGTGAATTTGAAGGAACAGGAATCGGATTAGCTATTTGTAAAAAAATTATAAACAATCATGAAGGGGTCATCTGGGCAGAATCGAACGGATTGGGGCAGGGGAGTACTTTTTTCTTTTCCATTCCCCGAGCAGTCAGCAAAACGGTATTACACCAAACTAAAAATCAAACTACTCAAAGATCGTTACTCTTAAAAACCAAATCATTTTTTAAACGTGCAGCAGCTAGTATTTTATAAGGAATACTAAGAAATTGTTCTAAAAATAGCTTGACGATTTACCTGCCTGTCGGCAAAATTAGGCTTGCAATTAATTGATTTTTAATGTTTAGCTAGTTTTTTTACCGGCTCAACGGTTATGGCAAAAATGGAGCTTCCTCTTGAAAAGGAAGCACTTACAATTAATTTCAAACGCCATTTTTTAATAACTTCTAAGCTTATCTAAGCACTTACTTACCTATCCCAGAACATTTAGAAAATGTTCAATAGAATGCCGAAAAAACAAAAGTTGAATATTGGAGCGCTTCGGTCGCAAATCAGGTTGTATGCAGATTTTCGCTAATTGGTGTAGTTCCCAAAAACTAGCTTTCTGTGTTTTGACCTTGTAAGTTGATTCCAAATTGTTTATTTGGTGTTCTATTTTTTTTTCTTGGAAAGCGGATAAGGAGAAGGTATTGGCTATTTAAAAAAGCCCATATTCCACGGTTTGCTACGTGCCGTAACCACTTCGAAATGTTCCTTTACTTTTTGATCCTTACGGAAAAATACAATTCCCATAAAAAACAAATCAATACTCAAGGTGATGGCAGAATGTTGCTTGATAATTTCCCACGCTTCTTCCATTTCGATAGACCAATGAATATCGTCAAAAATGACGACGCTATGTTCGTGGAGGTAAGGAAGGCATTGTTCGAAGTAGGCTAAAGTGGGTTGCTTTTGATGATGGCCATCAATAAAAATGTAATCGACCCGTTGAAGTTCTTGCAGGGCAGGGGCCAAGGTATCCGTAAACTTTCCAACGTTCAATTTGGTGTTTTTTAATTGCATCCGTTGCAATAATCGTTGGGCAATTTTGGCAATTTCTGGACAACCTTCGAGGGTGATAAGCTTCGCACTACGCGCCGCCGCGCCCTGATAACAAGCCGTGATACCCAAAGAAGTCCCTAACTCCAACATCGTTTTGGGTTTTAGAAGCAAAATCATACGAAACAATCGTTGGCATTGCTTTTTGGGAGAAAGCGCCGTTTTTGCAATTTGTTCAATACGTCGCTGCTTGCCTTGGTGCACGTGCGAACCTGCTCCAAAGTCGGTAACGGTAATTTTGCTTGAATCTGCCAACAACTGAGTTCGCCAGTATTCTATCTCCGAAAAAGCGTAATATACTCGTTGATCCTCTATGACTTGGGTAATAAAGTTATAGACAAAAGGAGAATGAATTTGATATTTCGTTTTGGCGCTGAAGAAAAACTTCAAATATCTTAAGCTGATTCCTATTCGTTCACGCAACTGTTGAAAATATTTTGACGTTAAATACTTAGAATAAAGTCTATTGCTATGGCAGAATAGCTTTCTAAAGCTATTCTCGGGTAAGATACTTCTATTGCCTTAAAATTTGCAATTCTAACCCAATTTTCAATTGCGAAAGCTTGAAATCCGAAGGAGGAACAACTTTGAAAAAGTCCAAATACTGCACGATCCGCCATTTAAAGGTTTAAACAGCTTCATTGAATATTTCCTAAAATAATTGCTATGCTAAAAAACATATTTCTTTTGCTCTGCTCTTGCTTGCTGTCCAGTTGGTTACTTGCAAATGAGACGCCCTTACCCAAAAAAGCGGCCTATCAGTTCAATCTAGATTTACGACAAGTGGAAAATGATCAACTAATTATTGAGCTATTTCCACCCAAAATGAAAGTCAATAAGCAAAAAGGACTACGCTATTTGTTGCCCAAAATTGTTCCAGGCACCTATAGCATTTACGACTTTGGGCGATTTGTAACAGATTTCAAAGCATACGATAAAAAGGGACGCGCCTTTGAAATAGAGCACACAGAAGCCAATGTCTGGGTGATCAAACGAGCAGGCAAAGCGAAGCGGGTTCATCGGATTACCTACCGTGTGGAAGATACTTGGGATACGGAAATTACCGACCGTTTTATTTTTGAACCGGGTGGCACCAATTTTGAAAAAGATCAAAACTTTGTACTCAATCAGCATGGTCTTTTTGGTTATTTTGAAGGAAAAGAAGGCTTGCCTTACTATTTGAATGTCGTGAAACCAACGAACTTTTACGGTTCTACTTCGTTGCAAAATATTTCCCAAAAAAAGACGGAAGACTTATTTTATGCAAAGAGTTACCACGATTTTGTGGATGCGCCGATCATGTATTGTGAACCAGATACGCTGACGCTACAGTTGGGCGAAACGGAAGTTTTGATTTCTACCTTTTCCCATTCGGGTAAAATTAAAGCTAAATTTATTGCAGAACAGATTCATCCTTTGTTGGAAGCACAACGTGCTTATTTAGGGGGAAAATTACCCGTTGATCGCTATGCATTTATCATTTACCTTAGCGATGCGGGATATTATTCGGGTTCTTACGGAGCCTTGGAACACGCTCGTTCTTCCTTTTATTGTTTTTTAGAAATGAGCGAAGCCACCATTGCGCAAAGTATCAAAGATATTGCCGCACATGAGTTTTTTCATATCGTTACGCCTCTGAATATTCACTCGGAAGAGATTCATCATTTTGATTTTTCGGAACCCAAAATGTCTCAACATTTATGGTTGTACGAAGGAGTTGTCGAGTACATGGCTTCCCACGTACAACTGAGTCAAGGGATGATGGACTTACCGGATTACCTTGCGGTGATTAGTAAGAAAATTAAGCAATCAAAATTATATCAAGAAGATTTAGCCTTTACAGAAATGAGTAAACACTGCTTGCATCAGCATCAATCTCAATATGGTAATGTTTACGAAAAAGGAGCTTTAATTGGTCTTTGTTTAGACCTGAAATTAAGGAGCGTTTCTCAGGGAAAAAAAGGTTTAGTTGATTTAATCACCGAATTGTCTAAGACTTTTGGAAAAGATAAGCCTTTTAAAGATGAGGAACTATTTGATCAAATTGAAGCCGCGACAAACGAGGAAGTTCGCAACTTTTTAAATACCTACGTTGCAGGAACAAAAGCTTTACCTTTGCGAACTTTATTGGCGGAAGTGGGTTTAGATTATGCGGCAGAAAGTAAAGTGATGGACTTTACTTTAGGTGGTTTGCAACATTGCATTGATCTTGATTTGGAACAGATGAAATTTGTCATCAAAACTCTAGAACCGCTTAATGCATTTGGGCAATCTATTGGTTTGAAAGCAGGAGATTTTCTGCTCGCTTGGAATAATAATCCACTCACGGTGCGCAATGCAGATCAATTGATTTCTGAATTCATGTCCACCGTTGAGGAGGGAAGTGAACTGACATTAACGGTACTCCGAAATGACGAAGATGGTACACGCTCAACAGTCGAACTAGCTACAAAAATGTTCAAAGTGCCCGTCCAGAAAAATCATCAAATTGAATTGCAACCGAAGCCGACGGAACAACAACAACGCTTGCGAGATGCTTGGATGGGCAAATAAAACCAAACGCTGGACTTACGCTATACAAGGTTTTATGCAAAGTGCCCTGCTAACTTAGGCATTAAAAAAGGAAATATTGATAGCACAATTCATTAGAAAAATGTCTAATCTTTAGCACAAACGGGATTTTAGCCAAACTTCTACTCAATTTTAACCCATGTAAACAAACTTTATCCTGTGAAAAGCTTATTTTTAGCAGACTGAAAGAACTTTATATAGACTGGGATAAAAAACTACCACTCGCTTACTTTAATTGACAGTTAAAATTAAAAAAATGAAATACATTTACGCCGTTAAGCAACAGCTCTGTTTGCTATTATTTTTAAGCTTAGGAATGACCTCCGTTTCTGCTCAGCTTTCCTTTTCCGTTGGTAATAATCTGCTTTCGAACACGGGAGGATATTATAGCGGAATCGCAGTTGGTATTTTAGATATGAATGGCGATAAGCTCGATGATATCTTATGCTTAGACGATGCGAATAATTTAAAAATTGAATATCAAGCGCCAGGCGGTAATACCTTCAGCTCTATGACGCATGGCATCGTCGCTAACAAAAATCAATGGATGATTTGTGCGGCAGATCTTAATAATAATGGTTTTGGGGATGTGATGACTGGAGACAATGGTCAATCTTACCTTTTGATGTCAGATGGTACGGGTACCAGTTTTAATCAAACAGATATCGTTGGATCAGATTACTTCGCACAGAATTCAAACTTTGCGGATGTGAATAATGATGGTTTCTTAGATGCTTTCATTTGTAACGATGTAGGATTGAGTGAAATCTTCCTTGGTGATGGTGCTGGTAATCTTTCCACTTGGGGTAATATTGATTTTAGTACAACGCCAGTTTCAGATGGCTCAGGTAACTATGGTAGTATTTTTACGGATTTCGATAATGATGGCGATATGGATTTTTATATTTCTAAATGTCGACAAAACGTTAATGATCCCGCAGATCCTCGACGAATTAATGCGCTTTTTGTAAATGATGGTAATCATAACTACACGGAACAAGCAGGAGATTTTGGCTTGAAAATCGGTTGGCAGTCTTGGACAACTTCTTTTGAGGATATTGATAACGACGGTGACTACGATGCTTTTATTACGAATCATGATCATCAAGCTCAAATTTTAGAAAACGATGGCGCAGGTCATTTTACAGATATTACGGCTACGACGAATGTCGATTTAACGGGCTTTCTATTACAAGGTGTGATGCGTGACTTTGATAATGACGGTTTTGTTGACATCTTAATTTCTGGTGCTCAAAGCTACTATTTGAAGAATAATGGCGATAAAACTTTCACTCAAGTTAATAACTTATTTAACGGAGATGTCATTCATACTTTCGGTCTGGGGGATTTAAATAACGATGGTTTTCTAGATATTTATGCAGGTTATGGTTCTGGCTACACCACGCCAGGGACCAATAAAGATTTACTTTGGTTAAACGACGGAAATGCAAATAACCACTTGTGCGTGAATTTAGAGGGAACGACTTCTAATCGTAGTGCGGTTGGTGCACGAGTAGAGATTTTTGGAGATTGGGGCATTCAAGTACGAGAAGTTCGATCAGGAGAAAGTTATGGCATCGTGAATTCTTTAACGAAACGTTTTGGCTTAGGTACCGCTACGGAAGTGGATTACATGGTGGTAAAATGGCCTTCTGGAAAAGTAGAAGTAATTACTTCACCAACCATTAATACTTGCAACAACCTAATCGAAGGAACCTGCGAGCCTGCGGCAGTTAATGTAACAAGCTCAAATACTTCAATGATACTTTGTCAAGGGGAAACCTTAGAACTTACTGCTGCACCTGGTTACGATACTTATTTGTGGAATGATGGTTTTGTGGGCGCAACGCGCACGGTTTCCACACCAGGAAATTACACGGTAGTTGGTCACACGGAAGGGGAATGTGCAGGTATTTCTTCGGCAATAAAGATTGCCTACTCTCCGGATGAAACGCCTACGGTTGTAGTAGATGGCGAAACTACTTTCTGTCAAGGAGAGAGTATCAATTTAACTTCGTCTGTCGCCAACGGATATACTTGGTCTACGGGCGCACCGGAGCAAAGTATTTTAGTAGAAACATCAGGAGAGTATACGGTAACCATCGAAGGCGCTTGTGGAGATTTTACTTCTGAAGCGATCATGGTTGAAGTACTACCAGCTGCGCCACCACAATTAACGGGAGAAACAATCTCGGCTCCTGGAACTGCAACACTAACCGGTTTGGGTGGGAATATTCTTTGGTACGAAGATTTGATGAGTACGACTGAAATTGGTTCAGGAAATACCTTCGTTACACCAGTGCTTGATGCTACAACTACCTACTATGCAAGCGCTACTTACGAATATGGTGGTGGAGAATTTATCGGTGGCAAACCAGATAATACTGGCGGCGGCGGTGGAGAAAACACGCCTAACTTTAATGGTTTCAATCGTTTTGAAGTTTACGAAGCTTTTACCTTGAAATCCGTTAAAACTTATGCTTTTGGCGAAGCCGAACGAACAATCCAATTACTCGATGGTGTGACCAATGCGGTTTTACAATCTATTACGGTGAATATTCCTGATGGAGAAAGTGTCGTTGAATTAAATTTTGATATCCCCGTAAGCAATGACCTGATTTTAGGTTGTGCCGAAGATCCTTCGCTGTATCGACAAAATGATGGCGTTAGTTTTCCTTACGATTTAGGAACAGTTGGTCAGATTACAACTTCTTCTTACGGAATGCAATACTATTATTACTTCTTCGATTGGGAAATGGAAATTGAACCCGTAGCTTGTGTAAGTGAAAGAGTGCCAGTAGAAGTGATCTATGATGAACTTTCTTCAACGATAGGCATAGGAACGCAAAATGCTATTCAATTATTTCCAAATCCAAGTACGGGAATCATCAACCTAGATTTAACGAAAACGAGTGGTGATTTGTTAGAAGTTAAGTTACACGACTTAACGGGGAAATTGATTTACCAACAAGCATTAACGCAACCACAAGAAATTTTAAATTTAGAAAATATTGCCAAAGGAATGTATTTGCTACAAGTGAATACGTCTGAATTTACGTATAGCACAAAAGTAGTTTTAGACTAGTCGCTAAGGCAAATTCCTAGCTAAGTTTTCAGCCCATACGTTCTGTATGGGCTGAAAATTAATTTACTTTCCTCTCCTAAAGATTCCTGCTATCTTCCTGTACATTAGTTTTCTGAGTGAGACAATGGCTATTCTTTCTTGGATTACTGCAATCTGATTGTCTCTTCTTGGCAAATCCTAGCAAATGAGTCTATGTACTTGTTTGGTCGTCGCCGTATCATTGATGCTTATTGGGATACTTGAATTCAAAATAACTTTTCCAATAAAAAAAATCAGCAATGCGACTATTCGGTGGCATTGCTGATCTAAGTTTTTAAACAATTTCTTTATTCAGTAGACATTATTCGAAAGGAGTTTTTAATTCCTTAACTACCGGACTATCAATAAGATTTTTTGTAACGAAAGCGGGTTCGAATAAAGTCTAGTAAAGTTTTAAAATAATACCCAAACGACTTACAACCGAATCCAACGTTTATTAATTACACCTTGATCCGTTTCAAACTGCAAGATAAAAATACCGGATTGCTCAGGTAAATCTAGTTGAGCCGGTAAGCTTTGGTGCGTTTGCAACAAGCGCCCATCTACACTAAATACCTTTAAAGTTTTTAATTTCAAATTAAGCGGTAAGGATATTTGAAGTGCCTGGTCTTTACTCGGATTTGGATACAATTGAATTTGTGCTGCCCAATTCGGTTCTGCCGTACCGACGGAAGACACAAAAAGATTGTCGAGCGTATCCGCTGCAATGAGGACCGGACTTTGGTCTGCACCATCAAACATGGCTTTGAATAAATCAATTTCGGGTGTACTTTCTTCAAACATTTCCTTCATCCATTTTGGCGGAAGCGATTGATAATAGACGGAAGCCATTACTGTTAATTCTCCCGTGTAAAAGTTTAAGGGTATGTGGTAACGTAAAATATCTGCACCACTTCCTTCTACTCCCGCATCGTCTTTATTAAAGTTAGCATCCGTTAAAGCATTTCCGACGATCATAGTTGTATCGTAAACTTCGTGGGTGGTACTAAAACCTACTGGAGGCAAGCGATTATCCTTCAAGGCTACATCTGCTCGTTCCAAAACAGTAGTAAAATTCTGTTCTACATCACCATTAACAATTTCGTAAATCTGTACTTGATCTTCGGAGTTGATGACATCGTAATGTTCTTCAAAGTAAGGATCTTGTCCCGCCACCTCGTAAGTATCATCGTACATTCCAGATTGAAAAATGGTATCTCCCATTTCACTGAGCACTACAAATTGTACGACGGCTCTTCTACTTGGATAACCGGTAGGGAATTTGTGTCCCGCTTTGTTTTTCAATGCAACTTTAAAGAAAGCCGTATCCGAAATGACCTCTTCAAAATCAAGTTCAAAGTCTAAAGTTTGTTGTTGTAGCATTTTGAACGTCGCGGCGATACTTGCATCAAAACTTTCAGCATTCGCGGGAATATCTAATTCTAAACGGTAATCTTTCATCAACTTAAGCATGAAAGTATTACCACCGACTAATTCGTGCAAACCGTAAGGACTTCTACCTTCTAAGAATAGGTAATTGGCAGAGATGACTACCGTATCGTCAATTCTCGGCATATGACATTGCTGACAGCTAACGGCTTCGTTATAAATAGAATTGAGCCATTCGTGATAAGTGGCTTGCTCAATGAAAGTTTCTCCGGTCGGTTGTCCCGCCAGATCTAAGGTTTCGGTGACTAAAGAGTGGCAAGGCGCACAAACACCCGAGTCGTTAATGTGCTCGCTATACACCGGCGTCATTCCAACGAAATTAGACATAATTGCTGCGAAAGGATTTTCGTAAGGACCATAAGCTACGCGCGTGGTATCAAAATTAATTTCTCCTGAGAAAGTTATCCCGAGGTCTTCGTTTTTGATTTGATGACAAGTACCACACGAAACGCCATCTAAACCAATAGTGTCCTGTAACATATCATTGATCGTATAGTGATCAAAGCCTTTGTAGCGTGCGTTATAATGTCCCATCGGAGCATGGCAAGAAGTACATTTCGTTTGAATTTCTTCACTTAAGCCAGGGTTTACTAAAATTTCGTGGCTTACTTTCGCTCTCCAAAAAGGATCTTTAGCAGAATTGGCCATCATGGAAGACTGCCAATCATCGTGTACATTAACGTCATTTCCATTCGCATCTACACTTGCAAACTGCGCCATATCGTAGCCGTGACAACCGGAGCATTGCGTTGCTGTTGGAAAAATTTGATCCGGCGTCAACGGTCCCATACTATGAAATTGATCTTGGTGACTTTTAAAATAAACAATTTCATCAGCGGTATGAAAAGCGTAAACTTCGTTTTTTACGGGCAACATCGCCATGATCAGGACAAAAGTGGAGATTCCGAGAAGGAGGAGTATTTTTTTCGTAGACATCTTTCTATTAATTTCTTCTATTGGTCGAGGAATATTTGTTGGGGCGTTAAGTGCGAATGGATTCATCTTACACCATAAGGTAGAAAATGAAAATCTTAGATCTCACTCATACTTGTAACTCACCTCAAAATCATTAATTTTATTGAGATTGGCAAAAAAAAAGCAATTGTATTCTGGTTTTGACTAATTAGTGGCAATGTAAGTAGTGGAAAGGAGAGGAAGCTGGGGCAAATTTGCTTTTATGAGCGGAAAGCCTTGTACAATTAGTTCTTTTAATGATTTCAATATTCTGTGGGTGCTCGGTAATAAGCAATGCCGATGGATAACTTTCGCTCGTCCTCCGAATTTTCATCTTGTAGGTACTGCAACTGAGTTTTTCCCGCCAATTGATTCACCAAAACCAAGCACATCGCATCTAAAATGTCATCTTTTTTGACTTGTTTACGGAGGGTCTTCTCCAGAATATCATGGTAAAGTTTTTCTAACCGTGGATCATAAATTTTGAGTAAGGCAAGTCTTTCTTGTGCACCTGCTGCCGTTGCTTTTTTTGATACCACAACTTTTTCCCCTACGTTTAGGTATTTGAAACAAAACTCAGGATGACTTTCTCGCATTTCTAGTTGAGGAGATTTATGCACAAGGAATTCGTCGATTTCCTTAATTTTTGCTTGGATAAAATAGGATTGAATGGAAAGACTTTTACCTTCGACGGCAATATTTTTAACTTTGGCTGCTTCGTAGTTTTCTGCCGTGAGTGCTGCACGACAAGGCGGATTAAAAACGGTCGCTTGTCGCGGAATGAGTTCCTTGCGCAGTTTTTGCTCGATCGTTCTGGGATGACTAAGCGAACTCAAACCAATTGGCATATCAATCAAAATACGCTGTAAGTCTGGATGCGCTTCGATCAGTGGCTCAATATAATCATACAGCCCAAAGCTATAATTACGTTGATCGTATTTGATCATGATCCAACCTTGTTTACAGCCATCAATTCCTGCAACGATCATACTTAGAGGTCGTTTAACTTTTCTTATAAAATCTTATCCTGAGATCACGCTTAGCAACGTGCAGATTTACGCTTTTTACCGATGTAGCCTTTATCCACTATCTTTTGAATGTAAGTCGTTGCTAGAGGAACTTTACAGGCAGTACCACCCATCTCAACGTTTACTTTACCAATTTTTTCAGCTACCTTCGTAGCTTGATCGGTGAGTTCTGAGATATAGCTAGCTACGGCAATCACGAAGCCATTCATTGTATAGCGTACTCGATTTTGTGCGCCGTGAATCTCTTCTTCTACTTGCGCTAATAGTTTTTTATAAACCGAAATATCTAAGTTTTCGTCTGCTTGTAAGGAGGCATAAGAGGCTAAAGTCGACCAACCGGCCGAGGCAATATTTTCTTCTTTAGCCTTAATCCACGTTAAGCCCAATTCAAAACCAAAAGGGGTTTCTGCGGCAATCCAAGGCACCGTATATTCACTCAACATATACCAGTAAGCCGCTTTCACCCATGCTTGTAAAGTCGCTTATGAAATTTGTGATTCGTCCGCCATTAGACCTGCTAGGTACATGGCGTCGGAGTTGCCCGTTTTATATAAGGCTAAAGAAAGTTCGTGATTCTTTTTCGTCTTTTTTAGAATCTTTTTTAAGTCTTGTACTTTAACGCCAAAGAAAGGTTCTTGGGCGCCGTGTTTTAGTAAGACTTTTTTGGTGGAAGGATTCCCTAAGCGTTCTAATTCTTTTAAAATTTCTTTAGCAGTCATATTGTGAAGTTATTTATTTGAATACTAAGACAAAATTAATTTGCCATTAAATGGTGTTAGTGCTTGCGTTGGTGATTTACTTTATCCAAGTATTTACTTGCTAAATGAATATTCCGTAAGTATTTAGTATTAAAAATGTAATTTCATACCTTCGTGACTAGCGACAAATCCGAGTTGTTCATAGAAGGCTTTGGCATCCGGTCTTTTTTTGTCGGTGGTTAATTGTAGTAAATGAGCACCCCGCGTTTTTGCACGTTGAATGGCCCATTCGAAAACTTGTCGCCCAATGCCTTGTCCACGATAATCTTTATGAATCCTTACCGCTTCAATTTGTGCGCGAATGCCACCACGATAAGTCAGGTATGGAATAAAACTAAGTTGTAACGTACCAATGATGCGACCTTCCACATTTTCAATAACCATCAATTCCTGATTTGCATCTTGCTGAATATTAGTGAACGCTTCGTGGTAGCAAGCGGGAAGCGGATCTTCATATTGTTCCCGCTTTTTTCCTAGTGGATCATCGGCGAGGAGTGCAATGATCGCATCGAGATCGGACAGTTGTGCTTTACGAAAATGCATATTAGTTAGCTTTAGCAGCGTTGATTGTTTTTTAAACTCAAAAGAAAGCGCAGCGCTAAGAAATGAGTAAACTATTTATTTGGTTACTAGAGGTTTTCGATATTGATATCGCTAAAACCTTGCGCAGTCTCATTTACATCAAAACGTTATTCTTTGGTTTGATTGCTTCGGGTAATTCTGTTTCGCCTAACATCTCTAACAAGTCAATTTCAATGGTTCGAGACAAAGCCAACATCGGAATGTCATTGCCTAAGCCTTCAAAAGGATTTTCAGAATAGTCACCGACGAGTTCCATGACTAAATAAATCCAGGCTACTAATACTGTAAAAGGGATCGATAACCAAGCACCAATTTCTCCCAATTTGTGAAATTCTGTAACCATTCCAAAGGGCAATAAAAAGATAAAAATTCCAACAAAAATTGGGCTCATCCCGCCGTACTGTCTAGGCAGTGGGAATTTCTTAATTCGCTCACATTTTCCTTGGTGAATGTAGAAGTCATTGAGAATTTTTTGCATCTCCATGTGTCGGAAATCGTCAATGATATTTTGGCTGCGGAGTTTCGTTAAATGTTGTGACTGTTGATCAATAATCTGGGTGGCAGAATTTTTATAATTAATCGTCTGTTCTATTTCATCCGCAGGAAGATAGCGTTCTATTTCTTTGCGGGTAAACTCATCATCTTTTAAGCCAATTCCGTACTTGATTCGACGTTTTTTAGTGATTTTAGCAACGTGTTTATTCTGGTTGATATGTTCCCACGAAGTTGGTACCAACAATTGACTCCGCAAAGTGTACAACCAAGCGATGTGTTTATGAATAAGTTTCTTGCGGATGCTAGTAAGTTCTGTCTCAGAAATTTTTTCAATGGTAAATTGATTCGTCGTATAAGATCGTACGGTACTTCCCCAAGCTCGACTACTATTGACAATACCACCCCAAATCTTTCGCGCTTCCCACAGTCGATCATAAGATTGATTATTTTTAAAACCAATATAAAAGGCGACAGCGGTACCAATAATTGATAAGGGTAACCACGGAATTGCCATCCAACTAGCATGAAATATTTCGTGGATAGCGGTGACAAATACGGTCCATAGGGTGATCCAAACAAGATGCCCGCCACTGAAGGCGAGAATACTTTTTAGATTAAAATTTTTTTGTATAAACATAATGGAGGTGTTTTCTTAGGTAAAGGAGGACTACAAATTCTAGTAGGATATAGGGTTTACTACTAATTGAATCCTACAATGGCAAATATAGAAAAAATTAGGGAAAGCTTCTTTTGCAAGTACCCTTTGAAACCTTAAATCTCTATTGTTATCGCCTAGGTGAAAAATCGAAATAACGGCAAAGTCGAGGTTGCTCGATTTCTTAATCTTTATAACCTGCTGCTTGTAACTCAAATAGTTCGGCGTACAATTTTTGATTTGCCAATAATTCTTTGTGTGTACCTAGCTCTAAGATTCCTCCATTTTTTAAAACAAGAATTCGATCTGCCATTCGTACAGTTGAAAAGCGGTGAGAAATGATGATACTCGTTCGTTCTTTAGTCAAACCCACAAAACGCTGAAAAACTTCGTACTCTGCCCGGGCATCAAGCGCGGAAGTCGGCTCGTCCAGAATAATGATTTGTGCGTTGGTCATGTAAGCCCTAGCCAAGGCTACTTTTTGCCATTGACCACCGGATAACTCTGATCCTTTGCGGAATCGTTTCCCCAATTTTTGTTCATATCCAAGGGGCAAATTACGAATAACGTCATCTGCCAAACTACGAGTTGCAGCCGCTTTAATTTTAGGGTCATTCTCTACTTCTTTAATATTTCCAACGGCGATATTAACTTTGGCACTAAGATAGTACTTGACAAAATCTTGAAAAATAGCACCGAAGACTTCTTGGTAAGCCTCTTGGTCAAAATGCCTAATGTCTACACCGTCTAAGAGAATTGCGCCACTCGTAGGTTCGTACAAACGCAGCAAGAGTTTGATGAGTGTCGTTTTTCCAGCACCGTTTTCGCCGACGAGCGCTAATTTTTCTCCTCGTTTTAATTCAAAAGAAACATTAGTTAAAACATCTTTTTCACTTTGTGGATAGCGAAAGCTCACATTGACAAAACTAATGCCCGTAACCATCTTTTCCGGAATTTGACGGCGTTCAAAATCAGCAGAAGTTTTGAATTCCATGTCAATGAAATCAAAGTAATCTTGTAGATAAAGCGCACTTTCCGTGATCTTCGAAAATCGAGAAAAAATACCCTGCAATTGATTGCGCAAGCGATTAAAAGAACCCGCTAAAAAAGTTAATTCTCCAATTGTCACCGCTCCCGCAACCGCCTTCAAAACAATGAAAACGTAAGCACCATAATACGCAAAATCGCCAAAAACATGATAGGTCGCGCCCCAAATCGTACGGCGTATCGCTAGGCGTCGATTGGCTTGGTAATATTTATCTGCGATCCTGCGGAAGGTATCACTAATGAAATCTGCCAATCCGAAAAGTTTGACTTCTTTGGCAGTAACATCACTTGCCCCAATCATCCGCATATAATCTAATTCTCGCCGCTCCGGCGTCCAACTCCTTTGTAAGGAATAGCTCGATTTACTAAATTTTAATTCGTTGATAAAAGAAGGAATAATGGAAATAACCAGTAAAATAATTAAGACTGGATAAAAGTAAATCAACGCAGAAATCAAGGAGGTTACGGTAATCAAATCTTGGGCTTGCGTCAACACATTCGACATCAACGAAACTCGACTTGTCGTCTGGCGCCGTGCTCTTTCTAATTTATTATAAAATTCGGAATCTTCTAAATAAGCCAACTCAACTCTAGCCGTTTTTTGAATGAGTTCGACGGAGGAGGAGTTGGAATACAAATCTCCCATGAGACCATCTGTTAACGCAATTAAACGATTGAAAACATCGCCGAGTAACGCAATTCCAAATTCAATTCCGATCAGCCAATACAATTGGGTTAAATCGGTATCGGGCTGATTGACGATTAAAATGACTTGATCAATAATTTCTTTACCAACCCAGAGTAAAACCACCGGAAATAATGACTTTAGCAATCGCAAACTTAAATTCGCAACAAACAAGCTGGGCTTTGTCTGGTAAATTTTTGCAAAAAAACGAGGAAGGTATTTCAACGATACAAAATCGTTTAACCATTTAGACCATAAACTCATAGGCAAATCCTAAGTGATAAAGAAGTAAATAATTGTTCGGACAAGTATCAAGGGTTGGCTACAGATCAGATCTCATCTTTTGATCTTGATCGTAAGCTCCGTTTTGTCCAAGTACTTATTAGAAGATTAATAAAAAGCTTTACAGTAACAAACCCAGTAGCAACACGATTGTTCGACAAATTAACTTATTTGATGCGCCAAGGTGGATTTTTACGGTTATCGCCCGCAAAATATAAGATAAGCTGGTTACCATCCAAATCTTTCAGTCGCGCTTCTCGCCATAACCAAGATTTATCATTGGGGAGTTCCTCAAATTGAAAACCTGTCGCCTGTAAGCTCGCTACTCGCTGATCTAAATCCTCACATTCAAAGTAAAGGATAATGCCACTACCCGTCGGTAGCTGATCGACGTGATGGATAGAGAAGGTAGATGCTCCTTCGGGACACTCGAACCTAGCGTAGCGCGGAAGGGCAGATACGATGAGCCGTAGACCCAAGCGCTCGTAGAACGGAACGGCTTGGCTTAAATCTTTGGAAGGAATGGTGACTTGATTGAGATTCATAATTAAATAGTTGTTTTTTGAGCAATGATGAAAAGATAATCTCCTTCTTCGTTGGCGTATTTTTTTTGAATGATTTGAATTTTATCTTGCTCAATATCTTTTGAAAGTTGTGCTAAGCCTTCGGTGATTTCTTCCTGATTAGCCAAATCCGAAAAAGAAGAAATTCCTCGTCGAATGGTGGGATCAAGGTAACGGCTGGGTTCGTGTTTCCCATTGTACAAAAATAAATCCTCCAAGGTATGCTGGATAAAGTACTTTTCAGTTGTTTGGATTTCAAATCCAGCGGTTTGCAAGGCTTCCTTTAGAGCTGCAAAAGCAGGCATTTGAATTTTGGAGGCGTGTAACATTTTTGGAAAATAAGCATTCAGCCAGTAGCCATCCATTTGTTTAGGAGTTGCCGTGAAAATCACTAATTTTCCACTTTCCTTTAGCACACGATGCAACTCTTGAAAACCACGCGTCAAATCTGTCCAATGATGAATCGTCAAACTGCCAATGATACCGTCTACGGATTGGTCCGGTAAACCAGTTTTCTCTGCGGTGCCAATTCGCCAATCAATTGTAGTATTTTTTTGTTTGGCTTGATCCAACATTTTTTGCGAAGGATCAATGCCAATAAACTGCCCTTTAGTCTTTTGAAATTCGTTGGTGTAATTTCCGGTTCCACAACCGATATCTAGATACAAACCATCCGTTTTTAACTCCAAAAAGTGTAGCATTCGCTTTGTAAGATACGGATCTGCGCTACGGGTTTGGTTATAATTGTCACCAATTTTATCATATTTTACTTTCGCATCTTCAGGGTTTTCTTCTACCAAAAATTCTTTGGTAAAATGTTCTCGTCGTTTCTCTTGAGCAAATTTATCCTTATTATAAGCTTTAGACGCGCCTTTAGGAATAGATAAACTTTGCCAATCATTTCCTTTAATCATTCTGCCAAGGAATACAATTTGTCCAAGGTGATAGGCGTAATGTGCTAATTGTCGATTGAAAGCTTCCGTGACGGTATGTCCCATGTTACGAATATAAATAACCGTATGAAAGTTATCAGCGTTGACACTTTCAATGGCGGCAAACAAGCAAGCCCAACCCGCTTCCCACTTTTCCAGTAATGCTGCTCGGGTACGGATATCTGCATCAAATTCTTCGTCGCGTTTCCGCCAAGTCTTTTCGCCGTCGCTGGTCAAAAAATCAGTCCATCGAGACATCATATTGCCCCAGAGGTGTTTGACCATAATACCGATGGAATTACTCGCTTCGTTGTATTGCCAAAAAAGTTGTGCGTCCGACAATTGTGCAAAGGTTTTATCCCCCAGCATTTTGTAATATTTGAATTGTTGCGTGATACTTTCCAAAAAATTATCTTCCATAGCTTAAGTTTTTTAAGGAATTCAGAATTGTAGATAGAGCAAACGATCTAAGTTATTTATATCAGCGGGTGCAGATGAAGTGATTAGAGGTTGAAAGCGTAAGTTGTTGCTTCAATCGACTAGGGTTCGTTGGGAAAACGAAGAAGAAAAAATAAAATTAAATAAAAAAAGCCCATCAAATTTGATAGGCTTTTTTCTCAATAACAAATGTAATTGAACAGATTAAAATTAAATAACTTTTACGTTAATTGCGTTTAATCCTTTTTTACCTTCTGTTAATTCATATTCTACGACGTCACCTTCCTTAATTTCGTCAATTAAGCCTGAAACGTGCACAAAATAATCTTTTTGAGTTTCGTCATCGATGATGAATCCAAAACCTTTGGAGTCATTGAAGAATTTTACTTTTCCTTTTTTCATTGTATAAAATAGTTTATTAATGCCCCAAATTTAAGTTAAAAAAGTCTCAAATGATAGTATTTTTCATTTTAAATTTATTCAAATTTTAATATAAACGACTTAATTGCCACTTTATACAAAAAATTTGCAGTTGAATGGGCGGGTTAATGTTTTCGTCCATCATATCAAACAGATATATTTGAATTTGGTTCAGTTCAAGGACTTGATTTTTAATAGATTAGCCATTTTTTTTTCCGTCCTTATCGGAATGCGATTTCGAGCATTGATTTATCAAAGAAAAAAAGACTACGATATTTACATTGGCTATTTTGAGACAATTTGTAACCGTAAATTCAGGTTAGAGCATTTACTTTTACATTTTTTTACCTCAAATCACGTAATTATAACGACTCATTTCTAACGACTTATTTGACAAAGTATTCTTGCGAACTTACTGGTTTTTAGATAAGGCCAAAAGTACGCCCAAGCCAGATAAGACAAGGGTTTTCCCCCATTTTGTAATTTTCCAAAACTTAGGATTATTAAGGTAAGGACTCAACTGCCCAGAAAGCTGAGCAATAAATACAAATACAACTAAAGAAACAATCATAAATAAAAAACCTAGTACTAGCAGCTGTATCGTCGGCGAGAAACCTGAGGTGGACACGAAGACGGGAAGAAAGGCAATAAAAAACAAAGAAACCTTTGGGTTCAAGACGTTCATCAAAAATCCTTTCTGGATTAATTTCCAAAAATTATAATCATCCACTTGTTGTTGATCGAGTTGGGTGTACTGCGGTTGCTCTTTCCAACTTTGATACGCTAAATAGAATAGGTACGCCGCACCAAGGTACTTGACCACTTGAAAAGCCAAACTCGAACTTTGCAATATCAAGGACAAACCTGTTGCCGCCGCCATAGTATGAATCAAAACTCCGGATGATAAACCAACCGAAAGTGCGACACCATTTCTCTTACCTTTAGTGATGCTTTCGGTTAACACCATAATGTTGTCTGGTCCAGGCATAAAGGCTAATAAAGTGGCTGCCCAGATAAAGGAGAAGACGAGTTGTAAATCCATATTGTATACTTATCTTTGCGTAAAATTGTACTAGTAATAAACGGATGTTTGATCTTTTACCGTTTTCCCTGTGGATAAAACTATGATTGCTCCTCATTTTATAAAAACAACGTAATCCACTAGCGCACAACCGAAAAGGACTGGCTTACTCGTTTCGATTTACCTACAACAACTAAGTTTTTTATTCCACTAGATAGCTTTGAAATATCAATTGTACTTGCTGTTAAAGGTACTTCTAAAATTAGTTTCCCCGAAATATCGGTGATATAAATTTCACGTGGAATAATCGTTTTGGGAAAAGAAAAGCTGATCTGTTGCCGTGCTGGATTAGGAAAAATCTTAATTAAATTTTCTGCTGACTTAATCTCGGCGGCAGTACTCGTGGTCGGATATTGACTTTCGATAAAATTAAAGCATTCCATCATTTCATCGGGATAACTCGGAAAAGCAACGGTATGGCCAACGCCACTAATTCCATTCAGCATGGAGGTGCCACCGTTAATGCTAATATCATTGTGTAAACTATTGGATACATTTTGAAAATCTTGATTATCAGATAATCCGATACAGATACAAGCCGGAGGAAAGTTGGTGATGGCGGCATAATCGGGTTGCACTTCACTTTGTAAACCCGCCGCAAACGGGATAACGCCCCGCAAATTTGGAATCGCTCCTGCTTCCGTATCCATAGATACAATCACAGCGTGTCGTCCGCCGTACGATAATCCCGTCAAGTAGATATAATCTGGATCGATGTTGTAAAGGTTTTGCGTAGTATCTACCGTATACTTAAACAATTGTTTGGTGAGTCCTTCTTCGTTCCAAAAATGTCCTTCGTTTTCTGGACAAACGACAATTGCATTAATACTATCCGCCAGAAAGCTAAGTTGAGTTCTAAATTCTCCCGCGTTGGAATGTGGTCCACCTCTAAATCCGACAACCAGCTTATAGGACTGGTTGCTATCGTAATCTGTTGGTACGAAATAATATAAAGTACGCGTAAAATTGTAGTCAGCTTCGTTGAAACTAATCGTCTGTTGAAAACTTCCCGTCATTTGTGCCATGCTGGACAAAGAAAATAGAAAGAAGGGGAGTAGCGCAAATATACTTTTCATGATATTGGTTTTAAGTCGTTTTGAATGGAGATATCTTGTCAATAAAACATTGTTTATTGATAGTGCTTTTACGAAATTCAATAGTAAGCTTTCTAGCGGAGGGCACGAAATTAATATTTTCAATATGTTCTAGAAGTGACAGTATTTCCACAAAAAGGCCCATTTTTAGCTAAAATCTAGTACTTTAGTAGACTTTATGCCTAGGATTACGGCTATTTTGGGTTAAGTTCTCAATTAAGAAATTAGTCTTTTGCATTTATGAATTTATGTTCCTACCTTTACTATATGGAGCATCAGAACATTATGAACGAGGAGTTAGTTGAAAAGTTAGAGCGTATTGCTTTCATTTTAAAGACGGTAGCGCATCCCATGCGTTTAGCCATTGTTCATTTGTTAGAGCAGCATCCCGTGTTGTCAGTTTCTCAGATTTGTAATATGCTAGGCAGTGAGCAATCCTTGACTTCCCATCATCTACAGAATATGAAACTCAAAGGTATTTTGCGGGTAAAGCGAGATGGTCGTAGTATGCTCTATTCGTTGAAAGAAAAAGACGTTTCTCTCATCATTGAATGCCTAGAAAACTGTCAATGTAATATGTAATTTGATCCTTCTCTTCGTTACTCAAATCTTTCCTAAGCTAATTGAGCATTGTTGCTTTAGCAATCATTTATATGATTCCTTAAATCGGCTATCTTACTTTCATCATTCTTTCTAAAATGTGAAATACTGCCGGGCAATATTGTGCATTTGTTGCGTGTAATTTTAAGTTTTGCATAAATGCTTGCTGATTAGTATGTGGGTATTGTCGGCAAGCCTTAGGTCGATGTTCATAAATCATACAAGCATGGTCCGCTTGCAAAAATGGACAAGGACTAGCATTCATTACGATATCTCCATCTTCATCTTGTACCGCGTATTGCTCTTGAAATTCGGCGGTTTTCATTCCTAAATGCTTGGCTATGCGACTGATATCTGTACGGGTAAGTAGGGGAGGAATGCTCGTACAGCAATTAGCACAATCTAAACAATCAATCTCTTGAAAAACTTCTTGGTGTAATTGATCGGCCAACTCGTCTATCTCTTTTCGCTTTTTTCGCTTAAGTTGCCGTACGAATTGCTGTTGTGGTTTCTTAACGGCATCTTTTTTGAGCTTCCAATGTTCAATTAAATCCTTCATGTCGGCAAAATACGGGATAAATACTATATTTTTTTTAAAAAATAAAAATTAATACAAGTAATTGATTATTAATGCTTTATGATTTTTTTCATAAAAAATCGCTTTTTTAAATGTTAAAAAAGTATTAAAATGAGCTGCTGAAGAAGATTTTTGCCCTTTTGTGTAGTCTAATCAGCAAAACAATCATTAAAATCATTTTAAAAAAACTAAAAAACCTAAGTACAACTAATATTTATTATCAAATTGATACCTATTCATCGTTGTACGCTTAAATTCAAATAAATATGAAAAACTTAATGTTAATGTTGGCAATGTGTTTGACCTTTGTTACCACTTATGCTCAGAAATCTCCAGAGAAAAAAGCAACTAAAGCGATGGAACGTTTGACTACCGATCTAAACCTTTCGGTAGAACAACAAGAAGCCGTTAAAGCAATTTACGTGGAAAATTACACGAAGCGAAAAGCCCAAAAGCAAGCAGATGGGGAAAAAATGGATAAAGCAGATCGCAAAGCGATGAAAGCAGAACTTGATCAGCAAATCGCAGCGGTATTGACACCTGCTCAAGCAGAAAAATTTGCAACCATGAAAGCAGATCGAAAGCAGGGAAGAAAAGATAAGCGAAAAGACAAAAGAAAGGAGAAGCGAAAAGATAAAAAAGATCATAAACTTTCAAAAAATTATACAGCCGAGCAAGCAGAGCGTAAAATTGATATGTCTGTTGATCGAATGACTCAACAATTAGATTTGGACGAAGCACAGCAAGTAAATGTGAGAGCAATCTACGCTAATTACTACCAAGATTTAAATACATTGAATACGAATACGGCGAATGTTGATCAAGATGTCCTCAAAGAACAACGACTCGCTTTGACGAAAGAAATGAAAACCAATATTGATGCAGTTTTGACTCCCGAACAAATATCAAAGCGGAAAGAAAATCGTAAGTCAAATCGTAGATCAAGAGGCGATCGAAAGCAAAGAATTGAGTAAGCAAAGCATCATTCTGTTACGGTAATTTAATTTGTATTATTATTGACCGTCTAGCAGATAATTTCATAGAAAAGCTTGTCTAGGAGAAATTCCAGACGAGCTTTTTTTTTGAAAGTAACCGACATTTTTGGGAAAAAGCAGTCATTGTGATGTGCATCACAGTACCAAAAGGATTTATCCCTTATCTTTGGGTAAAGACATTTATAGGTAGATAAATTACTTAAGAGAAGGTTTAGGAATATTGATTTAGGAATACTGAATATTGATTTTATTTTTTGGGTACTTATTGCCGCTCGAAGTTTCACGACAATGCGGTGAGTCAATATTTAATATTCAATAAGTAAGAATTTTAATTGAAACTTTGCTTGGTAATTAGAGCTTAGACCAAACGACACTGAAACTTTAAATTGATGAAAGATCCATCCTGCAAAATTTCTCGCTGGCAGTTATTAAAAGCACAGCTAAACAATTTAACCCCACCATTGTTTGTAAAAGCAGTACAGCAAGTGGAACCTAAGCACATCTTGATCGATGTTCGTACCGCAAAAGAATTTGCGACGGGACATTTGCAAGCAGCAGTCAATATCGACTATTTAGCCATTGATTTTTGGGAAAAGATAGAACTGCTTCCTCGGGACGTAGTTTGTTACATTTATTGTCAATCGGGGAGGAGAAGTACGCGGGCTTGCACTTTAATGCGAAATGGTGGATTTGCAAGTGACCAGCTCTACAATTTAGATGGTGGTTTGCGGGACTGGGAAGCCTCCCACCCTAACTTGCTAAACGCTGTTTTGACTTCGGAGTAAGCAATAGATAGATACAATCAAATATTGATTTTTTAGAAAAAACTATAATCGTTCGACTTTGGAAAAATACTTAGAGATTTTCATTAACGGATACCGTGGTTATGCCAATTACCTTTGGCAAGATATTACTAATCCTTCTTGGAATAGTTACTTTTATTGGCTTCTGTTGGTTTCCCTTCTTTTCTTTGTTTTGGAAGTTATGCTGCCTTGGCGGAAAAACCAAGGCGTGCTAAGGAAAGACTTTTGGTTGGACACCTTCTATATGTTTTTCAACTTCTTTTTGTTCTCGCTCCTTATTTATAATGCTGCTTCCGACGTTGTGGTTAATCTTTTCAACGATGGTATCTTGGCCATTTCGGGGGTGAATTTAAAAGCTATTAATCCCATGCAATATTGGCCGTATTGGGCGGTTTTGCTAACGGGCTTGGTCTTGCGAGATTTTGTTCAATGGTGGATTCATCGCTTGTTACATCGGGTTGATTTTTTGTGGGAATACCATAAAGTGCATCATTCGGTTGCAGAAATGGGATTTGCCGCACAGCTACGATATCATTGGATGGAAAACGTTGTTTACCGTAGTTTGGAATACATTCCTTTAGCACTTTTAGGAATTGGCTTATACGACTTTTTTGTGATCCATATCTTTACCTTAGCTTGGGGACATTACAACCATGCCAATCTTCGAGTCAGTGAAAAGTGGCCTGGTGCAGTGATTGGTTTGTTGCTAGGAATAATTCTGGCGAACGGTCTATTAGAGGTCAATTTATTGGTTGGCTTAGGCTGGATTGAAAAAACGTCGGTGATCTTATCCGCAACGGCTTTTGGCGCTTTTATCTTGAGTCACGTTGTGCGTACTCTTTTCAATAGTCCAGAAATGCACATTTGGCATCATTCGTACCACTTGCCAGCAGAACGTCGTAATGGTGTCAATTTTGGCTTGACCTTAGCCGTTTGGGATTATATTTTTGGTACGGCGTATATTCCTTATGATGGTCGGGACATTAAATTAGGTTTTCCTGGGGTAGAATCTTTTCCCGAAGATTTTGCGGGGCAAAACATACATGGCTTTTCGACTGTCAGTCAAAGTGTTTCTTCAGAGGAATAGGGATAAAACGTAAATTGTTAAAAATCCAGTGATGGCCAGTAAGGTCGTCATGACTGACCAACTCCGAAAAGTTTGTTGTTCCGAAAGTCCGAGGTATTTACTGACCAACCAAAATCCACTATCATTGACGTGCGACAAAATCGAGGCGCCCGCCGCAATGGCAATGACGAGTAAGGCTTTGTCCATTTCTCCAATATCGGGCGTCAATAAAGGTGCGGTCAACCCCGCAGCAGTAATCATCGCAACCGTCGCAGAACCTTGTAAAATTCGAATCAGCACCGCTGCCATAAAGGCAAAGAATAACAATTCTACCCCAGCTTCTGCAAAGTATTTTGCTAGCATTTCTCCAGTACCCGTATTGACTAACATTTGTTTGAAAACGCCACCTGCACCCGTCAATAAAATTATAACGCCAGCAGGTGCCATAGATTTAGAGGTAATTTCCAAAAGCTGATCTTTGCGGAAGCCACGGTTGATACCTAAAGCATACCAAGCTAATAAATTAGCAATAATCAGCGCCACGAAAGGGTGGCCAAGCATTCTGAAAATAGAACGAAGTGCAGGACTGATCGTTTCTGGTGGAACGAGCGGACTGGCAAGCAAAGTATTTCCCAAAATCAAAACAATTGGAATTCCAATAATCCCCAAAATCATGCTGACTGGTGGTAAATCTAAGTTTTTACTTTCGGCTATTAGAATCTCCGGAGCAGCGACGTGAATTCTAGCGGCAATATATTTTGCAAACAAAGGACCGCTAACGATGGCTGCTGGAATTCCGGCAAGTGCACCAAAGAGAATTACCCAACCCAAATCGGCCTTAAGAATATCCGCTACCGCTACGGGACCCGGCGTAGGAGGAATAAAAGCGTGCGTAATGGCTAAGCCCGCCAAAAGTGGAATGGCATACAGGAGGAGCGACTTTCCCGTTTTTCTTTGTAATGCATAAACGAGTGGCACGAGAATAATAAAGGCAACATCAAAAAAGACTGGAATGGCAACAAAAAAACCAGTAAGCATTAAGGCCCAAGAGGCGCGTCGTTCTCCAAATTTCTGTAATAAAAATTTAGCCAAGGCTTCTGCACCGCCCGCGTGTTCCAAAATAGCACCAAACATTGCACCTAATCCAACAACCATTGCCACAAAGCCCAAAGTGTTACCCATTCCTTCCTGCATGGTAGCAATGATCGTTAAGGGTTCCATCCCCGAAAAGATTCCTACGGTAATACTTGCAATTAGCAAAGCAATAAAAGCTGGCAGTCGTAATCGAAGAATGAGGAATAAGAGTACCATGATTCCAACAAAGACGGCAGCAAGTAAATTGTAATCCAGCATTTTGATTTGATAAAGGGTGAAAAAAGGCGAGCGATAATCTTTACGGTATTAAATAAGCATGTATTAGCGTTGGATTTAATTCCAACAACTTCAATGTGTTTTGATGACGTAGTTAATGATCTCTTGGATAATCAAATAAGGTGGTGTAGAAATATCTACGTGTAGTCCATACGTTGGTACTTCTAAAGTATCGAATTGAGACTGGAGCATTTCTTTTTTCATAAAATGATTTTTGCGCTGTTCTAGTCTAGTTTCCAGTTGGTCAAAACTTCCACGGAGAAAAATCCATTGTACTTCTTTGAGTTGGCTGCTGAGTTGCTTACGGTAACTGGCCTTTAAGGCGGAGCAAGCGAGAATGGCTCCACCATTGAATTCGCACTGTACGAGATGTTGGGCTAAATTTGATAACCAAGGTGCTCGGTCACTGTCATTTAGCGGGATTCCTTTCGACATTTTTTGGATGCTATTTTCTGGATGAAAATCATCCCCATCGTAAAAAGGAATTTCTAAATAAGAACTGAGTTGTTGACCGATAGTGGTTTTACCAGAGCCACTGACACCAAAAATTATGATAATCATAAACCAATGATTTTCTTGTTTTACTTTAATTCGAATTCCCCCATCAATCCTTGTGCGGCGTTGGGACCGACCCAAATTTTGAAATCACCTAATTCAATTACTTCTTTTAAGCGATGATTGACAAATTTTAACTGTGCAGGATTAAGGGTGAAACTTATTGTTTTTTGTTCACCAGCAGCTAATTCAATGGCTTGAAAAGCTTTCAGTTCTTTGATCGGACGAGTGATACTTCCGACAAGATCTTGCACGTATAATTGTACAATTTCAGTTGCTTTTCGAGTTCCAGTATTCTTAATCGTCGCCTTGATAGTTAGCGTTTCTTTTAAGCCGATTTGCTTTTTTGATAACCTTAAATTGCTGTATTTAAAATTGGTATAACTTAAGCCATAGCCAAAAGGGAATTGTGGCGTAAAACCTAAATCTAGATAATGCGAATCGTTACCTAAAGAACTTTGCCACGCACCGACGGGAATCTTATCGATTTGTACAAAACTGCTGCTATCTGCTGGCCTGCCCGTATTTTTGTGATTGTAAAAAAGGGGCAGTTGCGCGCCTGATTTCGGCCAGGTAATCGGTAGTCTTCCACCGGGATTAGCTTTGCCAGTCAAGACTTCTTCCAAAGCAGGACCACCCATTGTTCCCGGATGCCAAGCCATTAAAATTCCGTCTACTTTTTCCAAAATGCGAGGAATACTGATTGGCCTTCCCGCAAGAATCACTAAAACAATTGGTTTGCCCGTAGCAGCTAATTCGTGCAGTAAGGCTTCTTGCTTTCCAGGTAAACTAATGTCTGCTCGACTATGCGCTTCTCCCGATAAGATTGCCTCTTCTCCACCAAAAAAGAGAATTACATCCGACTTTTCCGCCGCTGCAATTGCTTTGGCAAAACCCGTGGTTGTAGTATCTCGACTATAGCTAAGTCCCGCAGCGTAATGAATCGTTGCTGGACGCTCCCTAAAACTTTGAAGTGGTGTGATCGTTTTTTCTTTTTCTCCATCAAAAGTCCAAGTCCCCAATTGATCGTGAGGCGCATCGGCAAGTGGTCCGATAATAGCAAGTGTTTGATTGGCTTTTAGTGGTAAAATATTATTATTTTTTAATAAAACCATACTCTGAATGGCTGCCTTTTTTGCCGCAGCTAAATGATCTGGATGGTAAAGTTTTGCGTTTTGACTTTTGGGAATATAGGCTTGTTGGAATAATCCTAATTTGAACTTCACGCGTAGAATATTTTCTACTAAAAAGTCTATTTCCTTTATGGAAATTTTTCCTTCCTGCAATAGTGTTTTCAAATGATGCTCGTAAGCGCGACTGGTCATTTCCATATCCAATCCTACTTTTGCTGCTAAGGCTGCTGCATGTTTTTCATCTTTGGCAAAACCGTGTGGAATCATTTCGATAACGGAATCCCAGTCACTGACCACAAAACCGTCAAATGCCATTTCGTCCCGCAAGACCTCTTTTAATAGGAATTCATTACCAGAGGCGGGAACACCATTAATTTCATTAAAAGCAGTCATAACGGTCAAGGCACCGCTTTCTATCGCTGCTTGAAACGGAGGGAGGTACACATTTCGCAAGAGCGGCTCGTGCATGCTCACCGTATTGTAGTCTCTTCCCCCAATCGCCGCCCCGTAAGCTAAAAAATGTTTTGCGCAAGCAGCCATATTGGTCGGGTCCGTAAGGTCTTTTCCTTGAAAACCGGCTACGTAAGCTTTCGCTAAAAGAGCCGCTAAATATGGATCTTCTCCTGGGGACTCCGCAACTCTTCCCCAACGACTATCTCTGGCAATGTCTAACATCGGTGCAAAGGTCCAACGAATGCCCGAGCCTGAGGCTTCTACTGCGGAGATGCGTGCCGTTGTTTCTGCAACTTTAGGATCCCAACTTGCGGCAATACCAAGTGGAATTGGGAAAATAGTTTTAAAACCGTGAATTACATCTCGCGCAAAGATCAAAGGAATACCGTGTGGACTTTCCTCTACTGCAATGCGTTGCAATTCCGTTAACATCTCTTTGTCCATGACGTTGAGGAATGCACCAATTTCCCCTTTGCGAACGGATTGTTTTAGTGCTTCGGATAAACCTCCGCGATCTCTGCTAGATCGTCCACGCAAAGCGGTTTGTCCAATCTTTTCGTCGAGCGTCATTTTTGCGACTAAGGTTTTGATCTTTTGGTTTAGCTCCTGATCTGTTTGGGCATTGATTTGAGGATGGATTGAAAATAAAAATAAGAAGACTAAGCTTAGGCTCGCGAACAAGTCGCTTTTTGGATATGGTAAAATTTGAATCATAAGGAATGGTGCTAGTTTAAGTCAGATTTTTTGAATAGGGTAGAGGGAACACCTTTTACGCCGGGGACAACTTTGAAAATGGAACCGGCATCAGGGAATTTTTGCTGTTCCGCATCGGTCATGTCTACGCTTGCAGTAGTGATATACAAAGTATCTAAGTTGGGACCTCCAAAAGCACAAGCGGTTACGTTGTGCGCTGGAACTGCAATTTTTTCCATTAATTTTCCCGTAAGGGGATCAAAACGAGCTACGGCATTTCCATTCCATAAGCCCACCCAAAGTTTATCTTCGGCATCAATCGCCATTCCGTCGGGCGAGCCGAGGCTATCGGCGATGACGACGGCAGTTCTTTTTTTAGTAATCGTGCCTGTTGCGGCGTTGAAAGCAAAAGCACTAATTTTTTGTGTTGGTGTATCAATGTAGTACATCGTTTTTGCGTTGGCTGTCCAAACGATTCCATTGGAAATGGTAACACTATCTAGCATGAGTTTTTTGCTGCCGTCGGCAGCTATTTGAAACAACTTTCCCTGAGGCTCATTCATCGGATAATGCATGGAACCGACCCAGAATCGACCCGCAGGATCACATTTTCCATCATTGAGTCGTGTACCTTTATTTTCTTGATCAATTTTTGTGAAAGCATCGACTGCTCCATTTTCTGTGTTCACGAAGTAAGCCCCATCTTGGAGAGCAACTAGCGCTTCTTGATTCGAAATTGGAACCACGGTAGATATGGTGGAAGGCATTGAAAAACTACGATTCGTTTGTGTAGCAGGATGATAAATATGTAATTTCGGATCGAGGATATCTACCCAATAAAAAGATTGATTTTCGACGTTCCAAAAGGCACCTTCTCCTAAAGTAGCTGGAATTCGATAGGCTAAACTTGTGATGGGAGCCGTTTTAACGATAGGCTTTGATGGTATTGAAACGGGCTCGGATTGACAAGCTAAAAAGCTAAAAGTGATACTTAGCATAATTAGCATAGGCTGCCAGTACTTTCCTGTAGTTGAAAAGCTAAAGGTCATATATTATCTGATTTAATTTGGTTATCTAGGTCAAGTACGACTTAACCATGTTCAATTGTTACTTTGAACACCGAAAAATTAGCAAAATCCTTGCGTACTGTGGGAATGATTAAGGAGAATGAATGATTTACCTTTGAGGATTGACACAAATACCCTCCTTGTAGCAGGGGGATTTATGGTTTTAGGACAATATTTTGGGAGAAAAAGAGGGGAGCGTTATAGTATTAATTCCTTAGAAAATTCTTTTTTCTAAGGAATTAATCGTTAAAGTATTGGCATTAAAGCCAGTTTACAGAACTTCCTTTTGCTGTGTTGCGGATTTCGAGAATGCTCGGAAAATGCTCTTTTACGGTATCAATGTGAGAAATGATATAGATTTGGCGGTATTGCTCCTTCAGGAGATCGAGTGCCAAAAGGATTTCGAAGCGTCGTTCCTCGTCTTGACTACCAAAAATTTCGTCAAAACCAAGAAAGCTAATTCCAGAACTATTGCCGGAAAGTTCGGCGATGGCTCGGCTGATGCCAATGCGCAGACAAAGATTGGCTAGATCCACTTCTCCTCCCGAAAAACGAGTAATAGGGTAATCTTTTCCATCTTCCGTAATGTGAAATTCAAAATTATCATCAACCTTAATACCTTCGTACCGACCTTTTGTAATTTGCTGAAAAAGTTGACTTGCATTGTAAGAAATCGTTGGTTTAACACGATCTAAAATGGTTGTTTTGAATTCACTAAAAATATTGTCTAATGCTTCTAATTGCGTCAGTTCTTGGCTATTCTGAGCAATGACTTGTAAGGTTTGTTGATGGGTGTCCAAAAGATTTTGTAACTGTAAAATTTGTCGATCCAACTGTGTAAAACTAGCTTGGTGTGCTTTGAGTTGTTGTTGAGCCTTATCTTTAGCATCCTCTTTTTCTTGCTGTGCACGCTGCGCTTGTTGATAGTGTGCTAGGGAAAATTGTAAGGCTTGAATACTTTGCTCTTGTTCTTTGATTGTAAGTTGTCCTTTTTCGATGCGAATTTGCAGTGCACTGATTTTTTCGGTTAACTCGGGAATTTTTTCGGTTTCGCGGAGTTGTTTTTGGTAGTTAATGTAGTCTTGCTCAAGCGCTTCGAGGGTTTTGCGTAAATCACTGTAAGCTTGCGTATCAAATTGAACTGCACCCATTTGCTTAATCTTATCGATTAAGGTCGCCAGTTGTGTTTGCAGTTGTGCTTGCTGCTGGCGGAGTGCGTTAAGTTGTTCGTTTTTACTGGCTAGTACTTGAAGATGTCCTGAAAGTTTTTGCTTTTCTTGGTTAATTGTTTTTTCCTTTTCTTTAAATAAATTATATTCAGACTTAATTTTCTCTACAGTTGAATTTAACTGAAGTAAATCTTTTTGCTGATAGGAATTAAGTTCGGTTTTAAGGTTTTCCAAAATTCCTTCGTAGGCATCGAGTAATGGACGAAAGCAAGTTGGACAAGTAGCTTCTTTACCCAAGTTCTCGATGGCTTGAATACTTTGATCTCGTTCTTGTACTTTTCCTTGGATGCTTCCTCGTTGTGCCGTTAAGGCGTTGAGTTGCTTTTGCGTAGCTTCCTGATTGGTTTGTACTTTTTGTAATTCAGTGGTAAGAATTGTTGCTCGTGCTTGCAGTGGAGCTTGTTCTTGCAAAGCCGTTTCTAAGGCTTTGACTTGATTTTGTACCTCCGTAGCTCGCTCTTGCAGATGTTGTTGACTGAGCTGCAATTGCTTAAGCTGATCGAAGCTAGCCTTATCTTTTTCGAGCTGTTTGAGTTGTAATTTCTGTGCTTCGTAGGTGTGGAATTTTGGAGCTTCCACACTAAGTTTTGTTTGTAATTCGCGTAATTTGCTTTGTTCAGCCGTTCGCTCTTCCGTTTGGGTTTGAAAATTTTCTACTGCTTTTTGGAAACGAATTAGGTTTTGATTCAACTCATTGTATTGAACATAACGTGCCTGTTGCTGCGTGTAGTCAGTTTTGGCTTGCTGATACGCCGAAGTACGATTTGCAAGTTCTTTTTCCAGTTGAGTTTGTTGTTCGAGCGCGACTGATTTATCGGTTTGCAAGCTTTTGAGCTGAATAGTGTGGGCTTTTTGAGTTTCTTCCGAAAGCAACAAACTGCGTTGACCTTTGATTTGTTCCTTTAGGCTATTTCTATCTTTACGAATAATCCGTTGGATGTCATCTAATTTTTCCAAGCCAACCATCTTTCGAACCATTCGACGGCGTTCTTCCCCTTTAGTGTTGGATAGTTCGCCCAATTCCTTCTGTCCCGAAAAGATCGATCGCGTAAAAGCATCTTTGTCCATGCCGATGAGCTTTGAAACTTCTTCGTTGACGGGTTTTGCTCCCGTAGCAATCATGGTGTTTTTATGGTTGTACAAGCCCGCGTGGTGAGTGAGTGTTTTTCCTTTGAACTCCCTTTTTGCCAAATAAGTCTTTTGATCAATTTCAAAAACAAGTTCGAGTAGTACATGGTCTTTATCCCCCGCCCAGCTCGACCGAATAAATTCTTTTGATGGAATAAAACCGTAGAGACATACTAAAACCGCTTCGAAAATACTAGATTTCCCCGCGCCATTTCGACCTACGATTCCAACGAGTCCTTCCCGAAAGTCAAGCTCGAGTTCGCTATATTGCTTAAAGTTTTTGAGTTGTAAGCTTTTTAAAATCATCGTTTGAATTATTAAACAAATTCTTTCTTTTTCAATGTTGAATCTTGAATTTCTAATCTTGAGTATTGACTAAAAGTATGGTGTGTTTTTTCAAGTTGCTTCCTTTTTCGCCCGAAACTCAAACAGAATACCACCTCCCACAAATACACTAAACCTAAAAACTCAAATCAATATTCCCCAAATCAACATTCCCAAATCAACATTCCCAAATCAACATTCCCAAATCAACATTCCCCAAATCAACATTCCCAAATCAATATTCTACTTTACCATTCCCCCGTTTCGTAAAGATTGATATATTTCTGTGCGGCTTCAACTAGCGCAGCTGCTTGCGATTTTTCTTCAATATTAGTGAGGATAAAGTCTTTCATCAGCGTATCTAAGCGTTCCGTTTTTTGAGCGATTCCTGGATTTTGTAGAACATCATCGCTAAACTGTCGTTTGATTAAGACCTGAATAGCTGTTTGGAAGATCGTTTTGATTTTGCGGTTGGTCAAGGTAATGGATTGACTGGATTTCACTTTTAGCAATTGCAGGGTTACAATAGCGTCTTTAATTGGATTGCTTTTCGCAAAATCTTCCAGTAGGTCTTCGATGTCATCAACAGTTTTTTCGTGGCAATTTTCGATGGTGAGCTGTAGCCAATTTCTAGTGGGAATAACGTGGAAGTCTGGGACAACGACTTTGTCTTTTTCTAATTCAAAAGTGCAAAAACCTTTGTCAATGCCTGCTTCGGTATCACTCATGCGTTCAGTAGAACCACAATACCAACCCGCATCTAATTTGGATACTTTTTGGAAATTGTGCCAGTGACCCAACGCGACATAGTTAAATTGATTGAGCAACTCCATGCGTTCTGGTGGATAAAGTTTTTCCCCGTATTCTTCCATGATGAAGCGTTTGCCAATGGAAGTGTGTAGCAAGATTATATTAAACTTCCCATCAACGGGCTTAATTTTTTCCATCTCTGATAATTGAACCTTATCATCATTAATATGCGGTAATCCGTGGACAACTAATTCCCCAAATTCAAATTGCTCGTAGGCTTGACCGTGAATTGCCCAAACACCGTCAATGGTATTAAAAGCTCGAAGAATAGGGCTGGTGTAAATCGTCTTGGGTGTTTCATGGTTTCCCGCAATAATAAGAATGGGGATTTTTGCTGACGACAAGCGGGAGAGTTGTTCCAACGCAAAAATCTTAGGTCGATTAGGAGGAGAGGGGCGGTGGAAAAAATCTCCAGAGTGAATAATCAAGTCGGGACGTAAAATCAAAGCTTGGTCAATCACGTAACTAAAAGCATCATAAAAGTCTTGCTCCCGCAGATTAACGCCATTCGAACCAACTTTGTCCAATTCATTATAACCTAAATGGGTATCAGAAAAATGTAGTATTTTCAAATTATAAAGTCTTAAGTGTTAAAAGGGTAAATTTGAACTCGAAGTACTAAGTTACAAGGCTTTACTTGCAGGCGTAAGATTTATTTTAAAATAAAACCTAAGTACCGAGCTTCGAATTTACGAATTTTCAATGAATTCCAAGGCTCTATATTCCGACCAAGCAAACTCATCACCTGGGATACAAAAACCAACGTGTCCACCAATCTCCGGCATTTCCAAAAAGAGAAAATCGTGTTGCTTTGCGATCTCATTCGGCGAACAAAGTGGCGTTAGAATTGGATCGTTTTTAGCATTGACGAGCAAGATAGGAATACGAATGCCTTTCAAGTAATTGATGGAAGAAGCTTGGTGATAAAACTCTTTAGTTGATTTAAAGCCATTCACCGGAGCAGAAAAGATACTATCAAAGTCCTCCCATTTTTTTACCTGTTTGATTTTTTTGAAATCTATAATATCTGGAAACTGTGCTGCTTTTATCTTCATTTTGGCAGACAACATCCGTTTGAAGCGATTTCGGTAAATCCAATTTTTGGGTGCCTCTAGAATACGAATGCTTTCTTCTAAATCACAAGGCACCGAAAAAACGGCTGCTCTTTTAATTTTAGGATGCAACTTATCTCCGTGAACGCCAAGGTATTTTAAAGTGATACTTCCTCCCATACTATAACCAATGAGGGCAATTTCGTCGTAATCGTACTTTTGCAGCGCATGTTGAATAACGAGGTCAATGTCTTCAATTTCACCGTGGTGATACATCCGTAGTAAGCGATTCATTTCTCCACTGCAAGAACGACAATTCCACGCGAGGACGTCCCACTGATGCTGAGCAAATAATTTTGCTGGACCTTTAATATAATGGCGAGTAGTATTACCTTCCAGTCCGTGCGTTAAAATGACCAATCTTCGGTTTTGTTGGGCTAACCAGTCCAAGTCCAAAAAATCACCATCCGGTAATTCAAATCGCTCTCTTTGATAGTTTACCGCTTCAACCTTGCGAAAGATACCGGGAATGAGCGTCTGTAAATCTCCCGTGAATTGGAGTCGAGGTGTTTTTTTGTAAGTAGAGTTTGCAATAATGGGCATGACTTAAGGATTGTTTTCGGTAGCAAAGCTAGCAATATTAATTGTTCTTTCGGGGGAATTGGAAAAGAACTTCCGACAAAAAATCCCAACTTTTAGAGAACATCATTTACGAAAAAGCAAACAAATTCTTACTTTCGGGTTTTAATAGTATTTCCTACTTCACAACGCAGCTTTGCGTCTATTTTAAAGAATTTTAAATAAAAAAAATGAATACGATACTGATAAAAAATGTACGCTACGTCAATGAAGGAAAAATCGAACACGGGGATCTACTCGTAAAAGCGGGACGTATTGCTAAAATTGCTCCGAATATTGATCAAGACGCTGAAACGGTATTAGATGGAACGGGGAAATTCCTGTTGCCAGGAATCATTGATGATCAAGTACATTTTAGAGATCCAGGTTTGACGCATAAAGCAGATTTATATACTGAACCTAGGGCAGCAGTTGCGGGTGGGGTTACGAGTTTTATGGAAATGCCGAATACGAAACCAGCGGCGTTAACCCAAGGTTTGCTACAAGATAAATACGACGTCGCCGCACAAAAATCGCTTGCCAACTATTCTTTTTTCATGGGCGCATCGAATGATAATTTGGAAGAAGTGCTACGGACAGATCCTAAAACGGTTTGTGGCATTAAGGCATTCATGGGATCGAGTACGGGAAATATGTTGGTGGATAATCCAGTTACGTTAGAGCAGTTATTTTCAAAGGTGCCGATGTTGATTGCGACGCATTGCGAAGATGAGACAACCATTAGAAGGAATGCTGCGGCTTACCGCGAAAAATATGGTGAAGCCGTACCGATAGCCTGTCATCCAGAGATTCGCAACGCAGAAGGCTGCTTGATTTCTTCTACTTTAGCGATGAGTTTGGCAAAAAAGCATAACACACGATTACATATTTTACATATTTCTACGGCAGACGAATTGGCGTTGTTTCGCAATGACATTCCCTTAAAAGAAAAGCGAATTACTGCGGAGGTTTGTGTACATCATTTATATTTTAATGCGCAAGACTATGCTCGCCTTGGAAGCCAGATCAAATGTAATCCAGCTATTAAAGGTGTTGAGCATCAATCTGCCTTATTTCCAGCTTTATTAGATAATCGACTAGATATCATTGCGACCGATCACGCGCCCCATACTTGGGAAGAGAAACAAGGTAGTTATTTTAATGCGCCTTCTGGTGTTCCCTTGATTCAGCATACTTTAAACGTAATGCTAGAATTTTACCAACAAGGAAAAATTAGTTTAGAACGCATTGTAGAGAAAATGTGCCACGCACCCGCCGACTGTTTTAAAGTGGAAGAACGAGGATATTTGCGCGAAGGATATTGGGCAGATTTAGTACTAGTAGACTTAGAAAAGGAATGGGAAGTGAAGAAAGATAATTTACATTATAAGTGTAATTGGTCACCGTTTGAAGGACATACTTTTAAAGGACAAATTGAAGCGACTATTGTGAGTGGTCATTTAGCGTACGCCAAAGGTGAGTTTAATGAAAATAAGCAAGGAGAAAGATTAAGTTTTTATGAATGAAGCTGTTAAAAAAGGGGAAGGAATAGAACTTTCTTTTTAAGACTAACGTTTTATAGGTGGTAACTCTAGACAAAATGTACACTTAGGGGTAGTTTTCATTTGTCAAGAACATCTATTCATAAAATTATTCATTCCTTAAAACTAGAAATATGTCAGTTCGATTAGGAGATATCGCACCCGATTTTACCGCTCAAACTTCGATGGGAGAAATTAGCTTTCACGAATGGTTGGGAGAAAGTTGGGGTTTACTTTTTTCACATCCTGCAGATTATACCCCCGTTTGTACAACGGAACTCGGCAGAACTGCTGCGCTCGGGGGAGAATTTCAAAAACGTAATGTAAAACCGATCGCCCTCAGTGTCGATCCTTTGGACAGTCATCATGGTTGGATTAAAGACATCGAAGAAACGCAGGACGTCACGATGAATTTTCCGATCATTGCGGATCACGATAGAAAGGTCGCAGAATTATACGATATGATTCATCCCAATGCGGATAAAAAAGCAACGGTGAGAACGGTTTTTGTCGTTGGGCCGGATAAAAAAGTTAAGTTGACTTTAACGTATCCACCTTCTACGGGAAGAAACTTCTTAGAAATTATTCGAGTTATTGATAGCTTACAATTAACGGCCGATTATAGCGTAGCTACGCCCGCTGATTGGAAGCAAGGGGAAGATGTAGTGGTTTCTCCCGCTATTCCGACGGAAGATATTCCAGCACGTTTTCCGAAAGGGCATAAAATCATTAAGCCTTATTTGAGAACAACGCCGCAGCCCAATTTGGATTAGAAAAATTTGGTTACTTAACTTAGCCCAATCGGCCTTGACGCAACTGCATCAAGGCCGATTTTATGTTTTAGAAAAAGAGGACTAGTATTTTAAAAGTTGTTTTAAATTAAAATCCCCGCAATAATAGCCGTTAAGAAACAAGCGATTGTTCCACCGATCAAAGCTTTAATGCCCATTTCGGTGAGGGTTTTACGTTGATTGGGCGCAATGGCTCCGATGCCACCGATTTGAATACCAATGGAAGAAAAATTAGAGAAACCACATAAGGCATAAGTGGCAATAATGATTGACTTCTTACTTAGATTCACACCTTCTTGATTTTTCAAAATACCAAGGTCAATGTAAGCTACAAACTCGTTGATCACCGTTTTTTTACCTAATAATTGACCGATGTAGGTAATATCTTGAGAAGGTACGCCGAGTAGCCAAGCAATGGGCGCAAAGAGATTTCCAAGGAGAAACTCTAAGTTTAAACCTTCGTAGCGCGTATTCGCCTGAATGACTTCGTTTAAACTAATGGCATCTCCCAAGGTGAATAAAAAGAAATTGACCATAGCAACCAAAGCGATAAAGACAATGAGCATCGCCCCAACATTAACCGCTAATTTAAGACCATCAACGGTACCCAGTGAAATAGCATCTAAGATATTGGAACCTAATTTTTCTCGAGGAATTTGTAAATTCGTATTGATTTTTTCTGGTTCCGCTTCGGGGACTAGAATCTTCGCGGTAACAATTGCAGCGGGAGCTGAGATGATCGAGGCGGTCAGTAAGTGTGTCGCAAATTCTAACTGAGCGGCGGGATTAGAACCACCTAAAAAGCCAACGAAAGCAGCAAAAACACCACCGGCGATGGTTGCCATTCCGCCCGTCATGAGACACATGATTTCAGAGCGCGTCATATTTTCTAAGTACGGTTTGATAACTAAAGGCGCTTCTGTTTGTCCAATGAAAACATTGGCAGCGGCGGCGGTACTTTCTGCACCGGAAAGTCGCATGACTTTACTCATGACCCAAGCAAAACCGTAAATAATTCGTTGTAAAATACCGAGATAGTAGAGTAGGGCAGATAGCGCTGCAAAGAATAAGATGGTTGGTAAAACTTTGAAGGCAAATACGTAACCGATCATAAAGTTAGACTTTTGCTCGGCAACGGGTTTGCTAAAATCGACGGCAACAATTTCGGCTTGATCCGGCCAACTACCGAGTACGAAAGTAGCACCTGCTTCGGTAAACTCAAGTACCAGAACGAAAAAATTAGCAATGTATTCGAAAACCATTCGTACGGGAGGAACCTCTAAAATGGCGATGGCTAATACGATTTGAAGGGCTAAACCTTTGGCGACCAAGGGCCAATCAATTTTTTTACGATTACTGCTGAAAAGATAACAAATTCCGATCATCACAACAATCCCTAATGCTCCCCTCATCAGATTGATAAAAAACTCCATAGTAGTTACTTGTTTTTTTGCGCCCATTTGAATCTCGGTCGGAGGATTCGGTGACGGAACTCCTCTCGCCAGTGCGCAGCTTTTTCGTTACGGATAAGGCAGGTGATTTTTTAGGAGATTGTTTGAAATTGTTTTCACTAACTTCGTGCGCTCTCGAAAAATTGCTTTGATCTCTTGCTTATCCTCTCCAAATGTAGTCAATTGATTTGATAATTTTGGAATAGCTTTCTACTTTTCCTGCGGAGAATTCTACTGAATTAATTAAATTTGACCTTCGGTTATAAACTAAGGAACATGAATAAACCATTTATTATAGGAATTACGGGCGGGAGTGGCTCAGGAAAAACTAGTTTTATTAGAGCATTGAAGAAGATATTTTCAGATACTGAGATGTGTTTGGTTTCACAAGACGATTATTATTTACCCTTGGAGAAGCAACTCGTTGATGAAAAAGGCATCGCGAATTTTGATCGATTAGAATCCATTGAACTAGACGACTTATACGGAGATATTCAGCGTTTGATGAAAGGAGAAACGGTAACGAGAAAAGAATATACCTTCAATAATCAAGCGGCAGAGGCGAAGATTTTAGCTTTTAAGCCTGCACCAATTATCTTGGTAGAAGGTTTGTTTGTGCTGCACCACAAGGGTTTACGCGATTTGATGGATTTAAAAATATTTGTTCATGCCCGCACGGATTTAAAGGTGACTCGTCGTATCAAAAGAGATCGCATTGATCGTAATTATCCATTGGAAGATGTATTGTATCGTTACGCTGCTCATGTCACGCCTGCCTTCGATAAATATATTAAGCCTTACCGAGAGGTGGCGGATATTACCATCAACAATAACGAAAATTTTGAAAAGGGCTTAGAAATTGTAGTTGCCTTTTTAAAGCATAAGCTAACGAGCCTTTAGGTAGAAGTAGTCTGAAAATTCGAATACAGCGCTTCAAGTTGCTTGCTTACAGAGGTAGGTTTAAACAAAAATGGCTGCTTACTTGCGTGAAGGTAGAATCTTTCTAAACTGCTATTAGAATTATTATACACCTTCCTACTTTTCAAGGAAGCTTACGCTCTTTCTTTGTTGAAAAACCATTCTGACAAGGAAGATTTTTAATCTATTTATTTTATATAATTATGTATCCTTTTTCTGTAAAGCAATTTCGATGCTTGCTTTGTCTCTTATTCTTAAGCGTGGCACAATGGTCCCTTGCACAAATTGTAAATATTGAAGATCAACGAAAGCTTGATCCACAGGATACCATTGCTTGGTTTGGCCAGGTAGGTCTACAATATAGTATTGTCCAAAACGGTGACCAAGTGAGCCAGACTAAATTTAACGCGCGCTTTGATCGAGTATACAATCGGCATTTAGTGTTTTCGATTACCAATTACAATTTGGTGAATATTGGAAGTGAAAAATTTATCAATGATGGCTTTCAGCATTTAAGGTATAACTATCGAATGAGTAAGCGTTGGACCTACGAAGCTTTTGCTCAAGCACAATACAACGAGCGACTGAATTTAAGGCTGAGAACCTTGCTGGGTACCGGACCTCGCTATGCTTGGTTGACTAAAGAGAATTACAATGGTTTTATAGGTGTTTTGTATATGTATGAATATAGTGATGAATCAGCGCCCGACCGAGAGTTTCACGATCATCGAATGAGTAGTTATTTATCTTTTGAATTGCACCCCAAGCCATATCTAACCATTGGAAGCACCAATTATTTTCAACCCTTACTAACTGATTTTGGCGACTTTCGGGTTTCTAGTCAAACGCGTGTCAACTTCAATATTACTTCGAAGTTGTTTTTCACGACTACGTTTAACTTTACCTACGATACCGATGTTCCCGAAGGCATCGTTAATACCATTTATAGTTTGACGAACGGGATTAGATTTATGTTCTAAAACGGAAACTAAATAATTTCGTCAAACTCTTCTTCTTCCTGCGCACTCAAAAAACGACCAAGACCTTCTGATTTGATGCGGTGCAACTGTTGGAATTGCTCAAGTACTTGTGCTTGGAATTGATCATCAACTAACGTTTCAATGGCGGCTAATCCCTGTAATTCCTCGCTTTGGCGAAACTTATAGGTTTGTTCGTAGAGGCTCGTTTCAAACTTTACGGAATATTTATTATCCATTTGAAAAACGGTGATTTTCATGGAAGAATGTTCAAGGTGACCAATGATGCGCATGAATTTTTATTTTGAAAATATTAGTAAATGAAATTAGTGGTTGATTTTTGTTTTAAACAGAAATTTTAACCCTTACGGGAAAGAATACTCTGCGATAGCAATTGGTAAATCGCCGCGTACGCTGGAAACTTTTCTAAGTAGGCGAGGTGTCTAGCAATGGTTTTTTGATCATTACGCACGGCAGGACCGGTTTGCATTTTTGCAGGAAGATTATCTTGTACCTTTGCTGCCGTCTCCGCAATTAAGGGCTTTAGCAAGGCAAAATCAATAGATTGCTCCGCAACGATTTGTTGACCAATATCAAATAAATGATTGGTGAAATTATTAACGAAAACGGCCGCGACGTGTAGGATTGCTCGTTGTTCGTCGTTGATCAAATGTACATTAGGACAAATGCGCGTTGCTAATTTAAAGAGTAACTTTTGATCTCGCTTCGTCTTGGCATCAATACAAATAGGTAATTGGTCAAAATCTACTGGGCGAGCCATCGAAAAACTTTGCAACGGATAGAAAATTCCATAGCGTTTGAAATGAGGACGAAGTACGGTACTCGGTGTAGCACCGGAAGTATGGACGACCAACGCCGTTTTAGGCAAATGTATCGAAATTTCTTGAGCAACTTCGCCAATGGCATTATCAGCAACGGCAATAATATAAAGATCTGCCTTGGGATCAATCGCGGCTAATTGCTTAGTTGCATTCGCCTGTACGAGTTTGGCCAAGCGGCGGGCCTTCGTGATTTTTCGACTGTAGATTTGTAAAACCTGCAGTCCTTGATCCTGCAAACGTTGCGCTAAGTGAAAGGCAAGATTTCCTGCACCAAGTATTACAATTTTTTCCATAAGCATCAGGATTGGAAAAGCGAAACACTTAAATTAGTGCGCTAAATTCCTACGGTGAACGATGGATATTGCTAAGCCAATCATCATTAAAATAGCACCTAGCCAAAAGAAATTAATTCCGGGAAAGATAATCGCTTCTAGAACGACGTAATCTGTACGAAATGATTTTTTAGCAATGGAAAGTACTAAATTCGGTCGAGCTTGCTCATTTTTAGCGATTCTAATTTTAATGCTTCCCGATTCCGGATCAATGGATTCGAAGTTGAAATGTAAGCGCCAATCTTCGAGGACATCTTTGAAAGAACCTTGGTTCTTACCACGAATTAAATATACGGGCGCGGCATTTTTGAGGTCTCCATTGCGCGTATCTTTAACCGATAGATTTGCACTAACGGCAATATCTTTTGGCTGAGCGATATAGTCTGGATGATCTGGTGTTTTATTGACACCAGAAAATTCAATTTCATAGTCTTTATAACGGACCTTTTCACCGAGCTTAAAGCTAATTGATTCGTAGTCGAGTTGTTCCTCCGGTGTAAAGAAATAAGGAAAGGAAGCCGGACTCAAGCTAACTCGTAAAGACGCTTCGTTAATTTGTCCTGGAAATTGAAAAGCTTGTCCTTTGCGCACCAAAAAGATTGGATCAACCGTCCATTTACCTTTCGGATCGTCTACATTTTTGATGAGAATTTTTGCGCCGATGGCAAGGTCTCCTTCCTGCACTTCGTATTCTTCACTTTCTGGATGCTTGGTCGTAGAGATTAACTCGGCGGAGAATTTTCGAATGACCATCGTATCCAAAGCCAAAATGGTATCTAGAATATAAACAGGTTCTTCCGCACTGATGGGGTAGTTGATATAGTTGAGACTATCCTCGAAGCTTTTGGCAAATTCAGCGTCAGCTTCTACTTTGGGAATACTCGCGATGTGCGTAAAAAGATCTTCCGTTAAACTGTGCTTCGTATCTGGATTATAAGCGGCAACTTTTGTCACTACATTATTATACAAGGCCGTTGGAAAAAGATTGAATTCTTCAATGACTTCTCCTTCCAGCGATTTCTTTTTATAGTTGATTTCGTATAAACGATTGTTCCCTTGAAATTCATCCTTGACGTAGGTTACGTCGTAGCCACTCATTTTTAAAGGAACACCTTTGAAAAGAACGACGTTCTTTTTGATTAGTTCTTCTTCTAATAAACCACGCGTGGCAAAAGGATTAGAAGAGATGTGTCTTTTGTTTAAACCGGAAGCGATGGAACCCACGACCATTAAGCCAAAGCCAAGGTGTGCTAAACTAGAACCCGCCAATTTTAAATTTAGCCGGGTAAAATTAATGAGATAATCCAAATTGGCGACGACACTAAAAAGACAGAAAAATAATAATACTAAATACTGCCAAGCATAAATATCAAGCCAGTAATTGGTCAAAAAAGTGAGTCCGGCAGTAATCACGGTGAGTATCCCCAAGCGTTTCATTACCTTGGGAGCTTGTTGCTTCCAATTGACCGCAGAATATCGTAGAAATTGCGCGATACCACTTAGCAAGGCGATGAATACGGCAATCCACATTTGATATTTATTGTAGTGCGTAATTGGATCGGTAATGGTTTTTCCTTCAAAACCTGGATCAAATAGCGCAGCAATTTTATTGTAAACGGGAAGGGAGGTGGAGCCCGTAATAAGTACCGCAGAGAAGAGTAATACGAGCGCTCCGATAAACATCCAAAATTCTCGAGAGGCAGCACTTTCTTCCGTCTTTGGCGTAGGAATATTACGCATTTGCCAAAAGAATAAAACGATCGAAAGCAATAAGAAGAAAACGATGAAACTGATTAGTTGTACCTCTAAACCCATTTCCGTAAAGGCGTGTACCGAAGTTTCTCCCAAAACACCACTTCTCGTCAAGAACGTTGAATATACAATCATCAAAAAAGTAAGCAGGTAGAAAATATAGCTACTTTTAATCGAGTAGCCTGTGCTATTCGCAATGAGGTTCGTATGAATGCCTGCCAACAAAATAATCCAAGGTACCAAAGACATGTTTTCTACTGGATCCCATGCCCAGTATCCTCCAAAGCTTAAAGCTTCGTAAGCCCAAGCGCCACCCATTAAGATTCCTGTTCCAAGTATAGCACCGGAGAATAATGCCCAAGGTAAAACGGGTTTTAACCACGCGCGGTGTTGCTTGGTCCAGAGTCCAGCAATGGCATAACAAAACGGAACGGAGGTAGAAGCAAAACCTAAGAAAAGGGTAGGCGGGTGAATGGTCATCCAATAATTCTGTAGCAAAGGATTTAAGCCCGTACCTTTGATTTTTTCTAAATAATCCGCTTGCGCGAAAATGGGCGCTTCTTTCAAATCGCGGAGCAACATAAATGGATTACTTCCTAACCTAAATTCCGACAAACCGAGGTCAAAGTATAAGCCAAGGATCATGGAACCAATGAAAACTTGAATTAAAGCAAGGATCGCCATAACGGGCGCTTCCCAATTTTTAGCACTAAACATTAAAATACCACCCAGTACCACGTGCCAGAACATCCATAATAAAAAACTACCTTCTTGCCCTTCCCAAAACGCGGAGAAAATGTATTTAAAATCTAAATCTTCCGAAACGTGTTCCCATACATAATGATATTCGTAGTACTGTTGGAGCATGATATAAAACATCGTACCAATAATGGCAAATACACTGATGCCATGCAAGCTATAACCCACCCGACCAATACGTCGCCAGCCAGCATAACTTTCTTTACCAATATGCTTGGTCGCAAAATAGTAGGCTGCTACGGCAAGCAAGCTCGAAACAAAACTAAGTAGGATGAAAATATGGCCTAATTTCCCGGGGAGTAAATGTTCTCCAATGTATTGGATAGATTCCATGAATGTATTTTAAAAGCCCAACAAAACGGTCTGTGTTTTTCGCGTTGGCTTTGGGAGAAAAACAGAAAATGAATTTTTTATTAGCTGATTTGTAGCTAGCAAGGTTTCCTAGCTTTCCGCTGCCTTAATGTAAATCTCTTCATCTTTATATTTAGAGGGACATTTGAGCAACATATCGGAAGCGATAAAATCACCATCCTTCATCTTTCCAGTAATCACGATTTGTTCGGAAAGTTCGAAATCCTGTGGCTTACTTCCGTAAAGGACGACTTTTTGCTCTTCTCCTTTACTATCTTTGACAAAAAAGCTGAAGTAGTTAGGATCAATGGCAGGGTCGTATTGCATTTCCTTATCTTTAGATAAAACACCTGCAATTTTTACCAAGGAATTAGATTGGCGTGCCGTCTGAAAATCAGCGTATGTACTCAAGTCATCCGCTGCGGTGCTGATCATGACAATGGCAATGGCAATCATTATCATTCCTACAATGTGTATTTTTTTCATCGCAAAGTTATTTGTGAAGTGGATGTCCACTTCTGTGAGAATTTTGGTCAAATTCTGGGAGATTCCCGATTTGCCTGCAAAGTAAATACCTTTTTAGCAATAAGAAGTCAGCGCGAGGTAAAAATTGCCAGAAAAGACCCGTAAAAACAGATTATTAGAAGGAAATTTACTTTTCCAGGGAAGAATATGGTCTCCACCTCCGTCATCAAAATATTTGCTTAGCTATAATCCAAAATATCTACTTGGCTTTCCTTAAAAAATTACGTACTTTGAGCAAAGGACACAATGATCTTCTCATTGTTTTCATCGATACCGTAATGATTTACTACTTTCCTTAACGTTTTAAACATACAACCATGAGACCCCACTACTACTTCTTATGCCTCTGTACGCTTTTTGCTACCAGTTTATTTGCTCAAAACAAAACAACCGACACTTGGTCTGCCGATAATTTCGCAGGCTTGGAATTGCGGAGCATTGGTCCCGCTTTTATGTCGGGAAGAATCTCAGATATTGCTATTCATCCTCAGGATGATAATATATGGTACGTTGCCGTAGCTTCCGGTGGTGTCTGGAAAACGCACAACGCAGGCGTGACTTGGACGCCCATTTTTGATCGAGAAAGTGTCTTCGCAACCGGTTGTGTTACCATTGATCCTAATAATCCGAATGTGGTTTGGATCGGGACGGGAGAAAATGTTGGAGGAAGACACCTTTCTTTTGGAGATGGTGTTTATCGCAGTGGCGATGGTGGAAAGACTTGGAAGAATATGGGCTTGAAAAAGTCAGAACACGTTTCCAAAATTATCGTGCATCCTGACGACTCTGATGTGGTTTGGGTTGCTTCGCAAGGACCACTTTGGTCAAAAGGTGGAGAACGTGGATTGTATAAATCTACCGATGGTGGAAAAAACTGGAAACGAACCTTAGGGAATTCTGAATGGACGGGCGTCACGGATATCAGTATCGATCCTCGGAATCCGGACGTTTTATACGCAGCTACTTGGGATCGACATCGTACCGTAGCAGCATATATGGGAGGAGGACCTGGTTCTGGTTTGCACCGGAGTGTTGATGGCGGCGAGACTTGGGAAAAATTAACGGAAGGATTACCAAAGTCGAATTTAGGAAAAATTGGTTTAGCCATTTCCCCACAACAGCCAGATGTTTTGTACGCGGCTATTGAACTAGATCGTCGAAAAGGAGGTGTTTACCGTTCGGCAGATCGGGGAGCGAGTTGGACTAAAATGTCAAATGCTGTATCGGGGGCTACCGGACCACACTACTATCAAGAACTTTATGCTTGTCCACATCAATTCGATCGTATCTATCTATTAGATGTCAGGGTGCAAATCTCTGAGAATGGTGGTAAGACTTTTCGGCGCATGACTGAAAAGCACAAACATTCCGATAATCATGCCTTAGCTTTTCGTAAAGATGATCCTGACTATTTACTGATGGGAACGGACGGTGGTGTATACGAATCTTTCGATTTGGCTAAAAACTGGCGTTACATGGCGAACTTGCCCTTAACGCAATTTTATAAAGTAGCCGTTGATGATGCTGAACCTTTCTATAATATATTCGGGGGAACCCAAGATAATAGCACCGAAGGAGGACCTTCGCGCACGGATAATGTACAAGGTATTCAAAACTCAGATTGGAGGGTTGTATTGGACTGGGATGGACATCAACCTGCAACGGAACCTGGCAACCCTAATATTATGTATGGTCAGCGGCAAGAAGGCACACTTGCTAGAATTGATATGATTACCGGCGAAACAATGGATATTCAGCCGCAACCCGCAGAAGGGGAAGTTTATGAGCGCTTCAATTGGGACGCACCGATTTTGGTAAGTCCACATTCTCCTAAACGCATATTTTTCGCTTCGCAACGATTGTGGGTATCGGATAACCGTGGTGATGATTGGCGTACCATTTCTGGCGATTTGACTCGTAATCAAAATCGCTTGACGCTACCCATTATGGGGAAACAGCAGAGTTGGGATAATGCTTGGGATTTATCGGCAATGTCAAATTACAACACGATTACTTCCATTGCAGAGTCTCCCAAACAAGAAGGATTGATTTACGTCGGCACGGATGATGGGATGATTCAAGTTACCGAAGACTACGGAAAGAATTGGCGCAAGATAGAAGTTAGTAAGATTGCAGGAATGCCAAAAGTGCCTTACATCAATGATATCAAAGCAGATCTTTTTGATGCAAATACGGTATATGTTTCTATGGATAACCACAAATATGGAGACTATCAACCGTATCTTTTGAAAAGTACAGATCGTGGTAAAACTTGGAAATCTATTCGTGCAAACTTGCCAGATCGAACGTTGGTTTGGCGATTGGTACAAGATCACGTGAAGAAAGATTTATTATTTATCGGTACTGAATTTGGAATTTACTTTTCGCCAAACGGTGGAAACAAGTGGATTCAACTTAAAGGAGGTGTACCGACAATTTCTTTTAGAGATTTAGCGATTCAACGTAGAGAAAATGACTTGGTAGGGGCTTCTTTTGGCCGTAGTTTTTACGTATTAGATGATTATTCTGCTTTGCGGGAAGTAACGGAGGCAACCCTAACTTCGGAGGCGACGCTCTTTCCTACACGGAAGGCATGGTGGTTTATTCCTCGTTCTCATTTAGGTTTTGATGGAAGCAAAGGAGATCAAGGAGCGGGACATTTTGTGGCTCCGAATCCTCCTTTTGGAGCGGTGCTTACTTACTACTTACAAAACGATTTATCGTCTCAAAAAGAAAAGCGACAGGCACGAGAAAAAGAAAACCCAAATAGCGCAAGTTTCCCTGGTTGGGAAGCAATTGAAGCAGAAAAAAATGAAGCCGCAGCTAAAGTTTGGTTGACCATCAAAGATAGTCAAGGGCAGGTTGTCCGAAGAGTAGCTGGTAAAACGAAGAAGGGGTTCCACCGAGTAGCTTGGGATTTACGCTATCCTGCACCCAACGCCATTAGAATGATCGAACCTCCGGCACCAATGTGGGGCGGACCTCCACAAGGGTTGATGGCTGCACCTGGAACGTACACGGCGAGTCTATCAAAGGAAGTAGATGGTGTAGTTACGGAGTTGTCTAGCCCACAAAATTTTGAAGTCGTGCCTTTGCGGAAAGGTGCTTTGGAAGGAGCGGCTCCAGAAGTTGTTGCGAAGTTTTGGCGAGATTACGAAGCGGCGGTACGTCAACATTCCGCTTTGCAGATTAGCTTGGGCAACGCACATACAAAGTTGAAGCGCATGAAAAAAGTATTGTATCATTCTCGTGCAGCGGCGGGTTCTTTGGATCAACGCTTAGCGGAACTACGGAAAGAAATCATAGCAATTAACGAATCCCTCAATGGAGATATGGCAAGGCAAGAACCTGGGGAAAAAGTAAATCCAACGATTGGTGGTAGATTATTTAGTATCAGTATTGGAATTGGAAATTCTACCTATGGACCGACGACGAATCAGAAAAATGGTTTAACCATTGTCAATAAGCAAATGCAGGCTTTGCAAACGAAATTAATGGCAAGTCGAACAAAAATTTCTCAGTTGGCAAAAGATATGATTGCAGCTGGCGCGCCTTGGATTGAAGGAGAACCGTTGCCTAAGAAATAAAGTTTAAGTAGTTTAAAACAACGATTAATCGAAAAAGGAGCAAGGCCATACGCGCTTTGCTCCTTTTAGTTTTTAAAACAAACCTTTGAATTATGGCTTACCGGATATGCTTACCGGATACTTTTCATTTGGACTATTTTTATAGTTAGGTGTCAAGTGGAAATAGCTCTAAATCAATGCTATCGTGATCTATTTTACCACAAATACAAGCTAGTTAATATTAAGTTGGTGTTTAACAAAAATGAATTTTTAATAAAGAAGTTAAAATTTAAGGCTTTTTTAAAAAAAATAAGATTTTTCAAAGATGATATTTACGATTAAATTGATAATTAAATTGGTTTTTGTATTTGATTTGCAATTTAATACAAAACATAAAAAATATAAATTGTAAAGATGAATTTAACTAATTGTGTTTTTTTATTGATCAGGATAAGCCCATATTTGTACTGTATTTAGAAAACAATAGTTGAATAAAAATTTAATAGGCGTTTTAGTGAAGGGAGTCTTCCAGTTTTCTGGAGGTCTCCTACTTTTTTGTGACTAAGTCAACGCAAGGCAGCTGGCATTCTCTTCAAGGTAGGGAAATCCTTATCGTTAAATTTTCACTCTTCCTTTTCCTACGATTTCATTGATCTATTCTAGCTCTTTTTTTAAAACAACTTCGCTATAAATTTTAGTGGAGTGATACCTGAATCTTTAAACAATTTCTACTACTTGCTTTTGTCCAAACGTCTACCTAAATCGCTTTTTGCGATAAAACGCGTATTGAATCGGTATTTTATAAGGGTTAAGAACTTCTTTATTTAGAAGTTATTTAAAACTAGATAGATGATTTATTTGCAAGCCATTGATTTCCAATATTTCAGCTAATTTTTTTCCCCGCAGCGATGGCTACGAAAAAAAAATGGAGCTTCCTCTTGAAAACCAAGCGCTTACAACTAGTTTCAACCCCCATTTTAAAACAACTTCTTCGATTTAAACAAAGAAAAGTGATTTTTTTACTCTTTTTTTGCAAAAATTGGATTTATAATTCTCGTAATTAATTCCAATAAATTAAAAATAATTCTAATTTATTAGTTTGATTTATAATTCCATACAAAATAAAAAAAGTATAAAATGAGATGATAAAAAGCTGGAATTGTGTTTTTTTTTACTACAGAATAAGCCCATCTTTATACTGTATTTAGAAAACAATAGTTGAATAAAAATTTAATAGGCGTTTTAGTGAAGGGAGTCTTCCAGTTTTCTGGAGGTCTCCTACTTTTTTGTAGTCACACCAAGGCTCGCTTTTCCCCACTTTAATTGGCTCTTTTTCTCCAACCGACAGTATTGCGTTAAGCACACCTTAATTTTGACGGAAAGTTTGTACGGCTTGATTGTTCAGACTTACCAAGAGTAAAGCAGGGTGTGTGCCTCGTTCAATGAGAAGGATATCTTTTGCATCTCCATTGGTACGAATCCCGCTTTGTAAATTTGTGATTGCCTTAAAGGCTGCTTGCGAGTTTCCTTCTAATAAAACTCCAACGGAGGCATCATAGCGTACCGTTTCTACTTCAGAACCATAGATGTTGCCGATCGCAATTACATCCAAAGCCTTGTCCTGATTGTAATCGTCAATCCACATTCCAGTGATGGGACCAATTTGTGCAGGGTTTGGAAGTTTGATGAGCTCAAAACTACCGTCTCCATTATTCTGGAGATAGCTACTCGCAAAAGTGTAGGCTTCGAGATGCGTTGCAGAGGCTAGTTTTTCGCCGTAGATATCGTCGAGGCTTGCTTCTGCAAATTGTTTATAGGTAGGAAATTTTTCTTTGATGAATGGCATCTGTTGTGATGAGCATTCTCGTCCTCGTACCGGTAATTGGGTTCCAGTAGATTCACTACTCAGGACAATATCCAAAGAGCCCGAATCATCGAAGTCGTTGCAATAGACATGAAAAGGGCTGTCGTAATTGGCCTTGAATTTCTTGTTTTTACCCAAATTCCCCACCATATAGTCTTGATCGCCATCGCCATCAAAATCTCCCGCACGAATGCTAAACCACCAACCATTCGTTTTGGCTAGACTCGGTTCCTCTTGCAGCACCAGTTTATTTTGCTCATTCTTATATAATTGAATCGGCATCCATTCTCCGACGACCAACAAATCTAAATCTTTATCTTGATCCACGTCCGTGAAAATGGCGTCGGTAACCATTCCACAACTGGCTAATTCGGGCGCGATACTTTTGGTAACATCCTTAAAATAGCCTTTATCATTTTGCAATAAGTAGGAGCGAGGCGTTTGCGGATATTTGGCAGGAACTACCCGTCCACCCACAAACAAATCTTGGTCGCCATCGCCATCAAAATCTGCTGCTCGGACACGTAAGCCACTCGTCAACATCTTGGGTAAGCGATTATTTGCCTTTTTAAAATTGCCTTTTCCATCGTTCAAATAAAGTCGATCCTGTAAAAGGGGAGATTGTTCCGGAAATTCGTTACTGCCACTCACCACGTATAAATCTAAATCTTCATCTTGGTCTGCATCAAAAAATACGAGACCTAAGTCTTCGTAAGCTTTGTCCTTTTTCCAAGTGTTTTCACTCAACTGCTGGAATTTCCCTGCTTGATCTTGGACGTACAAGGCACCCGCTGAACCTGCCGCTCCACCGACAAAAAAGTCCTCCAATCCATCTCCATTCACATCCGCTTTCGCGAGATAAGGACCGTGCTGAGAATGTTTATGTGGTAATAGAATCTCTTTGAGGAAATCGTCGTAGTTTTTTTCTTGGTGGCGATAATCAATCCCTAGGGTCTTTGGGTCAAGCTCTTGGAAAGTACGTTTTGGCTTTTGCTGCGTGCGAGCGAATTTTTTTGCTTGCTTTTGCTCAACGACAAGACGCTGATTGACTTTTACATTTTGCAGAATACTTTCTGTACCATCAGGCCAAGCAACTGTTAATCGATCGATTTGGGGCGTTTTTCCCAAGCCAAAGTGTAATACTGGACTGACCGAAGATTGAAATCCTCTAGACAAATATTGTTCTTGATATTGGAGTCCCGCTTCGCTTTGCAAAGTAATTTTCGCACCGATGCCCATTGGATTCTTAGTGTTTCCTTTGAGTTGAACGTCTAAATAGTTGTTAGCGGTATTGCTCGTATTTTTATAAATTGCGGCCACCGCATCCAAGTTATTAACAACCAAATCCAAATCCCCATCATTGTCCAAATCGGCATAGGCACTACCGTTGGAATTTACCGATCGAGATAAACCCCAAGCCATCGTCTTTTTGCTAAAGCTTAAGTCTCCATTATTTTGAAAAATATAATTGGCTTGTGTATTCGAAGGCATCATATTAAGCAATTGCTGATAATTGATCTTTTTTCCTGCCTTTTGAAGTGCCGCCAATTGAAGTTTAAAATCATTGTCGGTAACGTCTCTTTTAATTCCATTGGTGACAAATAAATCCTTGTAACCATCATTATCAAAATCGGCTAAAAGCGGTGCCCAACTCCAATCGGTTTTCGAAATACCAGCAAGTTGTGAAATCTCACTAAAAGAACCCTTGCCGTTATTGAGCTGCAAAGAATTTTGCATATATTGATAATGATACCCTCTTTCCACCATACTCCAAAAATTGAAGTTGCTCATCGAGGCCATATTTCGTTTGGAACGTACGTGGTCTTCTGCTACCATATCCAAAACCACTAAATCTGGTAAACCGTCATTATTAATGTCACTAATATCCGAGCCCATTGAGTAGAAAGAAATATGGCGCATATAATCTTGCACCTGATTGGTAAATCCTCCTTTTTGGTTATTGATGTATAAATAGTCGGGTTGCATAAAATCGTTAGCAACGTAAATATCTTCCCAGCCATCGTCATTAAAATCTGCGATTGTTGCGCTCAAACCCCAAGCTTTATTCATAATTCCTGCTGCTTTACCGACTTCTGTAAAACGATTATTTCCGTCGTTGCGGAAAAGTTTATCGCTCAATTCTGGAACCAGGTCGTTGTCGATGCGCTGACTCAATTTGGTATTGTTCTTAAAATCGTGACGGTGATTCACCAAATACATATCAAGGTCGCCATCTTTGTCGTAATCGAGGAAATAAGATTGGGTTGCAAAACCATCATCATTCAGACCATAAGTCTTGGCTTGTTCGGTAAAGCCCATTTTGCCATCGTTGATGTAAAGTTTATTTTGTCGGAGTTCAAAGTTTTGATAGCCCGCTTTACAAACATAAATATCTAGCCAGCCGTCTCCATTGATATCAATCATGTTGACGCCGGTTGTCCAACCCGTTGCATCCGCTACACCTGCTTTTGCAGTGATATCTTCAAATTGTAAATTGCCTTTATTGAGGTAGAGTTTATTACTTTGCTGGTTCGCACTAAGGTAAATATCGATGAGGCCATCGTTATTAATATCTCCCAAGGAAACGCCACCACCATTGTAAAAATAATTATAAAAAATATAGTTTTGCGCGTCGGTTTCCTGAATTTGATTGCTAAACTGCAAATTAGAATGCGCAGGATCTACCATTTGGAATAAGGGACCATCAAGTGCCGCCGTAGTCGTTTGGCTTAGCTGATTATCGGACTGATCTTGGGTGCAGCCTGCACAAAATATTAACAAACTAGCAGTAAGGCAATAGGTTAATACCTTGAGGGAAACTTTATACATGGGATATTTTTTTAAAAAGAAGCAATCGTAGTCATTTTAAAACAACTTCTAAATTCAAAATAACTAGTTGGTGGTAAACCGAGAACCAACTCCTTTAACATTCTTCAAATTAATTGCCAAAAAGCTAGAAATGAAGCTTCTAGCTTTAAATCTAACTGCTTTCGTACAATAATATCCCAAAATACTAAGAATCTGTCGATTAATCCAAGTGACTAATCAACAGATTTAGCTTTATCGTTTCTTACATCGCCTAGTCTACCGCTTCAAACCTGACCTTTGCGGTACTTAACTGATTCAAAAGATTGGAAGAGCGGAGTTGAATTTCGTGAGCTGTGATTTTGTCAATATCGTAGACAATAGATTGACCTTTTAAATCAATGAACTGCAATTTACTATTACCAAAGATGAATTTCCATTGTCCGGTTTCCTCAATGTCAGCTTGAACATTACAATGCTCTTCGCCCGTTTCCGCAGCCGTAGAACCATCCATTCGAAAGATAAGTTGATCATCCATTTCGCAATGATCCATCCAATAAGACATTAAGTCACTGATGTATTCGCCCGAATCAGGATCTTGATAAGCGGGCACTGCTTTCATACTGGTTAGTTTCCAGTTTTTAGTGGTAAGAATTTCTTCGTAATGGTCTTCCGAAGAAGAAATGGGGAGAACATCTGCTTGTTGGTCGGCGCAACTTATGGCAAATGGGCAAAGCAAGGCAAAGCCGAGTAATTGTTGAAGTACTTTCATGGTATTTTGATACAAATGGTTGAAATAATGTGGGGGAGGAATGCCGACGAACTAGGTGGGAGTGAGTTTTAAAGTTTCGCGGGCGAATGATTTATAATTTTCAACCAAAAATTATACCTAAGTTGGAAACAGGGATAGAAAACTGGGCAGCAACGCGAATGTTTAGTAAAAACAGACGATTATCATTGCTGTTTTCGAAAGCATCATTATTCAGAACTACTCCGAACTTTAGGTTTTAATTCAAAATAAAAAATGAGTTGTCCATAGACTTTTACAAAAAGTCAACATCTACCGCGTAAGGATATTTCATTAAATAATTAAGCGCTCGTTCGATTTCAAATCCTTCGAAAACAACACTGTAGAGCATTTGGGTAATGGGAACGTGTAATTTATAGTGAATCGCTAATTGGCGCATGATTTTTAAGGTTCGCACGCCTTCTGCTAATTCGGGCATTGAATTATTGATTTCTTCTAAGGTTTGCCCTTGTGCTAAGCGAACCCCAAAAGTATAATTGCGACTTTTTGTACTTGTCGCGGTGGCTACCAAGTCTCCAATTCCTGCCGTTCCGATAAAGGCTCGACTGTTGGAACCGAGTGCTTTACCAAAATAAACCATTTCTGTTAGGCCCCGCGTAATGAGCATTGCTTGGATATTTTTACCAAACCCTGCACCACCGAGTACGCCTGAACCGATTGCGATTACGTTTTTGAGGGCACCTGCTAATTCGGCACCGAGAATTTCGTGGCTCCCAAAAACGTGGAATCGACCACTATCCAATACTTTTCGACCCGCTTTGATCACTTCGTTGAATTTACTAGCGATGACCGTAGCGGTAGGTTGACCTTCCATGATTTCGGAGGATAAGTTTGGTCCGGAAAGGCAACCTACGCGTGCGACGACACTTTCTTGCAAAATGACCTCACTCATCGTATGTACATTTTTACGTTGGAGATTCGTGTTTTTAAGACCTTCATCGTCACCAATGCCCGTTAGATCAATCCCTTTAGTTCCGTGGATTAGCATATGATAAGGTCGGAGATACGGAGCAATGGAACGCATCATATCTCTAAAGTTGGAAGAAGGAACAATGGGAAACAAAAGTGAACATTGTTCAGCGAGATATTGAATATCGTTGGTCGCTCGGATATGAGTAGGCAATTCAATCCCTAAGTTTTCGTGCTTCGTATTGATATGGTTGACCAATTCTGCTTTGCGACTATAAAGCAGTACGTCAGTATTCTCGGATAGCAACTTGGCAATGGAAGTACCAAAACTTCCAGCACCGATGACACCTACGGGTTGTACTTTTTTTTCTGCTTGCACGTATTTAGTTTTTACTTCTTCTCAAAAAGCAGTATTGCTTGCGTTAATTCGAAAAAGATAATGTTTTAAACAAAAATATTAATTTGTCTTAGTACTTAAAGCCTGATCAATCACAGTTTTGAGTTCGGCCATGATCTTAGTTGATCCGCCCATTTTAGTATCAAGTACGTAACCCGATTGATCAATGACTAAAGTAGTTGGATAGACAAAAATATCATAATCTTTGATGATTTCTCGTGCATTGGGAATAATCTTAAAATCAAAAGGTGTTTTTTCCAAAAAGCGTTGGATTTCGTCGGCAGTATCAAAGCTAATGGCCAGAAATTCGACCGCTGCTGCGGAATAGTTCGCCTTAAGTCGATTTAAATCTGGAATTTCTATTTTACAGGGAGGACACTGGGTAAACCAAAAATTGATGACGACGACTTTTCCTTTCAAATCGGGAAGAGAAATTGTATTTCCAGCCAAGTCTTGGCGACTAAAATGTTTGGCTTGGGTGCCAGTTGGCTTACTATCTCCAATAATTTCATTTTCTAATTCTTGGGCAGTAATAATTTTATAATCGTTAGGTGGTGTTACTGTTGCTGCCGCAATGGTTTTTAAATTCACGAAAGTTGCCGCGTAATTCACCATGCCGTAAGGCATTGCGAGCGTATATTCCAAGGCAAAACCGTCAAAATCTACGTAAGGACAAAAGTTAACGCCAATTTCTTTGGTAAAATAAACCGTCATGGTTCCATCTCCCATTGGTGCGGTTGCTTTTTGACAGCGATAACCTGCGATAGTTTTGTATTCGTTTAAAAAACTAAAGGCTCCGATTGACGGAATTGCCTCTTGTGGGGTTTTAATCCCAAATTTTTTCTCCTTGACGGTCAAATAATTAATTTCTTCTCCCGTCGCTAAGTTGACGATCTGGAAATTACCATAGTTTTCTTGCTGGTCTTTTTTGAAATGAAGGTAATTTTGATTGAAGGTAGCCAAAGCTGATTTTCCAAAACTTTCTTCCATACCTCCCGCATTGTCGTTTAAATCTAACTGAATGGCGTAACGGACAACCCCCGACGTTGGCTTAGAGGACGTTAATTTTTTTTTGGAATTGCAAGCACCCAATAAACAGGCTAATACTATAAACAAGGAAAATCTCATAAGTGGTAGACGATATTTTGTAAATCAATGTTTCGGCAGACTCAATTTTTCTGGTAGTGCATCAAAAAAGGAGTATTCAAGCGATCTGGGTTTTAAATAATTTCTAAGCCCAAGTCCATTTTCGACACGTAAAATTAGTTTTATTTATTTAGATGAAAACTCTAATCCTGTAAATTTGTTGTATTTATTACATTCCTTAAATGGAGTAAAATTTTAATCTAATCAACTACGTTACAATACTGCAATATATTTATAGCTAACAAACTTTCAATATTCATGAGTCTCCTTTCTTGGCTAGTCAGCCTCCTCTTATTGCTCAGTCCATCTTCTAATGAAGTCATTGCACCGGTACAACCCGATGCAGGTCCCGGCGGAAAAGATTATCAATTTGCCGAAGTATTACAAACTGATTTTGCACAAGCTCCCGATGGATACTGGCTATACGAACCAGCAACACCTAAACCAGATTCTGCCCACGTCGTAGTATTTATTCACGGTTATGGTGCTTATAATCCGATGATTTATGGCAATTGGATTCGTCATTTGGTTCAAAAAGGGAATATTGTAATTTTTCCACGATATCAAAGAAACCTATTGAGCCCAAAACCAAGTGTTTTTGCCACTAACGTAGCTACGGCGATTAAAGATGCGCTGCAAGAGCTGGAAGAAAAAGCACACGTAAAACCCATTACGGAGCAATTAAGTATTATTGGTCACTCTTACGGAGGTGTCGTAAGTGGTTACCTAGGCGTGCATTATGAAGACTTAGGTATTCCGCAACCCAAAGCGATCATGATGGTTTCGCCAGGTTCGGGGCCTTTTAGAGGTGGTCGTTTGGATAGCTACGAAGGATTGGACGAAGATTTAAAACTATTAATCATGGTGAGTGACAATGATCATATTGTGGGAGACAGCTTTGGAGAACTCGTTTTTGCCTCCGCGAAGCAAGTCAAACAAAGAAACTTTATCCGTCAATATGCTGATGATCACGGAAAGCCCAAAGTATCTGCAGGGCACAATGAAAGTTATAGTCTGTACACCAATTTCGACTCTGGGTTACATAATATTACCGCAAAACGAGCCAAGCGAAAATCTAAATTAGACGCAGTGGATTACTACGGGTACTGGAAATTATTTGATGGCTTATTAAATTGTACCCGCTCCGGAAGCGACTGTGAATTTGCTTTTGGGAATACGCCGGAACAAATTTCGTTGGGAAATTGGAGTGATGGACAAGCTGTTCGGCCTTTGGAGGTAATACTTCCAGAAGAGTAGGAGAGCAGCAGCCCCAGTAATTATTAAAATAAAAACGCTTGCTTTAAGGTACTGATACAACCTCATTAATAACTATTGGTACTTATTGCTTATTTCCCTATTATTGGCTAAGGCTACAGTCTACTGGAGTAATTTAATCGGGTAAAGGCTTGATTTACTAAAATTAATTACTAAATTAGCGTAAATAACTACTCTGAGAAAACGCATACTCAAAACCGTTGAATACCTATTCAGGAGGGAGCAAATTGTTTTATGCGTTATACCAATAATACTAATTCCGCCATTACACTTAATAGCGATCTCGCGCCTCGTGCGTTAGAAGATCACTTAAATTTAAGTGCTGATCAACTTGACCTTTCTTATTCTGAAAAGTTTCAAGCGCTACATTTTGTGCAAGCTCAAATTGCGCTAAAAGGCAGCTTTCAATTTTATCCATCTGATTATTACGATCCAGTTATAAGTTTTGAAGAACCCGTGTTCCAACCGCCAGCAGTTGTTACTCCAAATGCTCCAAGTCGGGTCAAACAGTCTTTCCTCATTGGTTTGGGAGTTTGCTTGAGTTTAATTGTCATTTGGCAATGCTTAGGCAGAGAAGAACTCCGCCAAACAGCACCGGTTGCATACAACGAACCGGTGAAGGAAGTTGCTAACTTCAAGGATATGTTCAAAAAATCTAGTGCAAGATTAACGACGACCTTGGTTCAAGCAACGGAGGAAAATACAGTCCTACAAAATGAAAAAACTAATAAACCGACTACTGTTTCCGTAGATTTTGCAAATTTAAGAAATACAGCACTTGCCAAGTTTGATTTGGAAAAAACAGGAAAAGCATTAGCGGTAGAAAATCTAGCGACGCTTAAATTAGTGGAAGTTCCCGTTTCTCCAGTAACGAAGAAGAATAGCCCTTCCACCAAAAAGAACATTACTGATACTCAACCCTATTTAGCAAGCGCTACTAAAGCGCCTAGTTATGCTAACCAAACTTACTCGAGTTCTACGCCAACCAATGCTGTTGCGGCGGAAAGCGTACCTCGAGAAAGTATTGCTTTGATGGAGCAATTTACGAACCTAACGGAGCGAGCCAATCAAGAACAAAAGCTATACTTCTTGAAATTTGGAGCCCCTTGGTGTTTACCTTGCCAATTGATGGAAGAGTCGACTTTTCAAGATCAAAATTTCTTGGAGCTACTCAAGCGATCTTACTTATATCTTAATGTTAACGTAGATTTATTTGATGGGATAAGTTTGAAACAAAAGTATCGGGTAAAATCCTTACCAACAATCATTGTCTTTGATCAGCACGGAAGATTACTAGAAAAAGTAGAAGGAAGTACGAGTACAACGGATTTGACTGAAATCTTAGAAAAGCACCGCCAAAATAAAGGACTTGCTAAACTGTAGCCCTTTTTACTCGTATTTGGTTAAAGTTATTCTTACTCTGCCTTTCGAAGGGCTTCTTCCGCTTCCAAAGCTTCCACTAAGGTTTCGAGGTTCCAAGCATTTTCTAAATTATAGTCACCAATTTTGGTTCGAACTAAACTGGTTAAATAACCACCACTTTGCACTGCTTTACCAAAATCAAAAGCCAGCGAACGGATATAAGTACCTTTGCTACAGTTTACCCTAAAACTTACATCTGGTAATTTTATTTCCGTCAAATCAAAATCAAAAATCTCAATCTCTCGGGACTTAATAACGACGGTTTCGCCTTTACGTGCTTTTTTGTAGAGTGCTTCTCCATTCACTTTAATCGCAGAGAAAATAGGAGGGACTTGTTCTATTTTTCCCAAAAATTGTTCTCTAGCACTTTGGAGTAAGGCGGGAGTAAGGTGCTCCGTAGGGAATTGCTGATCCTCTTCCGTTTCTACATCGTATGAAGGGGTTGTTGCTCCTAAACGAATGGTTCCCGTATACTCTTTGGTCAAGCCTTGTAAATCATTCAACTTCTTCGTAAACTTTCCGGTGCAAATAAGGAGTAATCCCGTTGCTTTTGGATCTAAAGTACCCGAATGTCCCACTTTGATCTTTTTGACATTGAGTAGGTTTTTTAAGCGATACCGAACTTTATTAACCACGTCGAAAGAAGTCCATCCCAGTGGTTTGTCAATCAACAAAAGCGCACCGGCGCTGAAATCGTAAGAACTAATTGGAGTAGTAACGGACATGAAAATTATATTTTAATGCTTTATCACGCCCTTATGGTAACAGCGACAAAGAAAATAAATGATAGCTTAAAGATAGAACAAACCAGCAAGAATAGCAGCAATACCGACAACGAAGCAATAGATAGAAAAATAAGTCAATTTACTATTTTTGACAATTTTAATCATCCAGGTACAAGCCAATAATCCAGTTAAAAAGGCCGCGAGAAAACCAGCACCGAGCGAGATAAATTCATCGTTGGAGACGGCAAAATCATCACTCAGAAGATCTTTTGCAATTTTTCCAAAAATCAAAGGCACAACCATTAAAAAGGAAAATCTTGCCGCCCGCTCTCGATCAATGCCCAAGAGCACGGACACTGAAATTGTTGCGCCCGACCGAGAAATTCCCGGCAAAATAGCAATCGCCTGTGCAATTCCAATGAGCAATGCACTTCCAAAACTTACTTTTTTGGTGGTGTCTTTCGCTCGATCTGCCAAAAATAGCAATAAACCCGTGACCAAAAGCATCACACCTACTAAAACAATCTGTCGATCAAAAAGCGTTTCTAAAATATCATCGAAGAAAACGCCAACTAAGGCGGCGGGAATCATCGATAAAACGATCTTAGCAGAAAATTCTGTTTCTTCGTTCCACTTGAATTGAAATAAGCCTTTTAGAATTTGTAGAATATCTTTCCAGAAAATAATAATTGTACTCAGAGCGGTCGCACCGTGTAAGACTACCGATTTGAGCATACTTTGCTTCGCAATACTATCATCGGCCAAGAAAAACTTGGCTAGTTCTAAATGTCCACTACTACTGACGGGCAAAAACTCCGTGAGACCTTGAATGATCCCCAGAATAATATCATTGAGAATATCTTGCATATTGTTGGTTTAGTTTGAATCAATCTTTAGCGTATTCCTAGAGCAAAACGCAAAGCTTAAGCCAAAGTTGGTCAGTCCTTATACGGATTGACCACGCGTTCTTAAAATTGGAAGGCCTAAGAAGAGAAAGTACCAATCGTCGGAGCAAATGTTTACCTATCACTAGCCCGAAATCAACCTTCAGCAAAAGGCAAATGCTAAGCTAGCAAAGCGGTAGCCGACAAAAATAAAGGTTTTCTTTTCCGATAAACGGAAAGGAGCGCTTCAATCGTTTATTTAAAAATAGCGTAAATTTCTACGGCAATACCCGCAAGAATGACGATGGGCGCTAAAACAGTACGTCTGAAACCATAAATAATATCTGGATCCCAAGTATTGGGATCTGGCATGGAGCCACCGGACATTAAAAGCATACCGAGTGTAATCAAAGCTGCACCAACGCCCATGTAGATATAGTTCTCTTTCCCAAAAATGAACGCTTCACTTTTGCCAACCGCGACCGTTGAAGTTTTTCTGTTAGAAACAGTAGGGCTAATCGTTCTCTTTTCCACATCCGAAGTATTGGACTTGGTAACGACAACTTTTTTCTTATTAGATTTCTTACTCATATTATTTACTTTAGAAATACGTTCAAAACGCGAATAGATTCTACTTTGGGGTGATTACGAGGTATTAAACTTCTTTAGTTGAACTCTTTTTTGCAAAAAAAAGCAATTTATTGCGATAAAAGTAATTCACCTCTATCTAAATTTATGGCAACGCTTTAAAAAACGTTTTTTTAGCTTCAATCTTGCCTCTCTGCGGGACTTTAATACAAATCATCCAAGCGCATGGCTAAGTATTTATATACAATAAAATAAGTACTTAAACTCATAATTAAAACTCCCAGTGCGGTCAATCCTATAAATACGATTAGCAAACTCGGTAAATCTTGCCAAGGATGAACGGACGGAAAGTTTTCTTGTACAAAAAACAAAACCAAACACAGCAAACCAATGGCTAAAAGGGAACTTAAGAAGCCACTGCGTAGACTTCGCCACAAATAGGGTTTACTAATAAATTCCCAAGATGCACCTACCAATTCCATATTTTTGATCAAAAAACGATTGGCGTACAAGGCTAAACGAACCGTATTGTGGATTAAACTGATGGCAACGAGTAAAAATAAAAGACCGAGTATCATGGCAATCCAAGCAATTTGGCTCAAATTGGCAGCAACCGAATCTAGCAAATCTTCTCGGTAATAAACATCATTGACAAAGTTTTGTCCCTTTAGGTCCTGAGTAATTGATTGGATGCTCGTTGGGTTAAGGTGATTTGAATTAAGATTGAACTGAATCACATTATATAAGGGATTGACCATTTCCATCGCGAGCAAATCTTCGCCCAATGCGGCGCGCATCATTTCCAAAGCTTCTTTTTTGGAAATACGCTGAATCGAACCTTTTTTGGTGTAGCGTTGTTTGGCTAGAAACTGTTCAATGCTTAGCATATCGGCAGCGGTTGCGCCATTTTCTATTTCTACGATCAGATTAATTTGCTCTTTATAATTTTGCACCAATTGATTAGCCTGAATCGCTAAGATGCTAAAAAAACCAAGAAGAAATAAGACCAATGCGACACTGAGTGTTGCGTAGAAAAAATTAGGTTTTGACCGAATTCCGTTCGATGACATATATTTTGCGAGCTTGAATGAGTATTTAGCCCACAAATTACTAAATTATTGCATATTTTTCGACTTAAGTCGCTAAGAAGCAGCATGGAGGGAAAGGATAAAAAACAATCTTTTGCAATGCAGCATCGTTTTACTTTAAACGAGTGGGAGATTGATTATTTGGTGACCTTGATATAAATGATTAATTTGAGTGCCGAAATTTTGTAGATTCGTTACTGCAAGAAGGAAGTTTTAAAACCGCTTCCGGCTATAACTATTACCGCAATGAATAAAATACTTTTTAAGCAACGATCATATCGTTTACTTTGTTTGCTATTGAGTTTGAGCCTTTCGACACTCGGGACGGCACAAATTCGCCTAGAGAATCCTTCCTTTGAAGGAGAACCGCAGGATGCGACGATGCCGGCGGGCTGGCACGCTTGCGCACAAGGCACTACGCCCGATATTCTTCCCGGCGCTTGGGGCGTTCGACAAGAAGCCTCTGATGGAGATACTTATATGGGATTAATTACGCGGGATGATGGTTCTTGGGAAAGCGTTGGGCAACGATTAAGTGAGCCCTTAGAAGCAAAAGAATGTTACAATATTAGTATGGATTTGGCACGATCAGATACTTACTTAGGTTATAGTATGCCACTAAAGTTGAAAATTTGGGGTTGCAAAACTAAATGCTCTAAAGATCAGTTACTCGGCGAAACGGATTTCATCAAACATACCGATTGGAAGCGCTATCCATTTGCTTTCGTACCCAACGAAGCGTACAATTATATCATTTTTGAGGCGCAATATATCTCTGGAATTAGCTTCGCATATAAAGGAAATATCTTGGTAGACAATTGCTCGACGATTGATCGATGTACCCGCGCTTCACTAGAGTAGAAAGCTTAGGAAATAGGGGAGTAATGAAAAAGGAAGCAGCGAATTGAATCGTGCTTCCTTTTTGATTTTTTTTATGAAAATTATTGCTTTTCTGCTGCTTTTGCCTCCTTGGCTAATTCCTCTGCTTCGTCGTATAATTCTTTAATCTCTTCGACGAGCTTTTCTTTATCCGCTTTGGCTGCGGCGCCCGTTTCTTCGGAAGTTTCTTTCGCCTTTTCTGATAGCTTATCTTTTTTGGCTTCTAGCTCCTTGATACGTTGTAAAATATGGCTATTTTCTTTGACTTCATCTTTCATCTTATCGAATAACCCAGTGATTTTTTCTAATGCACCGTCGTATTTTCCTTGGTCCAATTTTTCTCTTTCAGATTTGAAAAGGTCTAAGGTAGATTTCCCTAATTCCAAGGTAGATTTACCAATCTTTTTAGTTTGAGCAAAGATATTTCTTGAAACTTCCTTTTCTGCTTCTGTACCAAAGAAATAGTTATAGGAAACAATACCAATGGCTAAAAGGATTCCTAATTTTAATAATGTTTTGATCATAGTTATCAATTTTATTGGAAAATTTTTGGCTAAGATAAGCAAAATACTTCATCTTCTTATTTGTATTGCATTTTCAGTAGGAGAACTCAGCTTCACAATTGAGTGTGGCAATTGGTCGCTAATCCGTGCTGTTTTAAAATAAGCCTTTGCTCAGGAAAGCTTTGAGTAAGGAAGAAAAGCTTCAAAAGATGATGCAAGTTAATTAATGACTTTATAATTTATTTTTGAATAGCTGCTACGCAAGTCCCTCGTTTTTATGGACATTTTGCTACATTTTCCATATTTTCGCAGCTTGCTTAAAGAAACTTTTTTCGAAAGCAGACAGTTATTAGCTAAAAAGCGTTGCAACTTGGATGGGATGCGAAGTAAACGGAATAGCTAAAGTGTTGATAATCAAAGTGAAGTAGGTTTTGGTTTCAAAGCGTTACGTTTTATAATCCAGCTAAAAAAAATTAGCAACAAGCGGAACATCCAACAAAATCATTGATAATAAAATAAATTATGGACTACCAACCGAGAGTTATTGAAAAAAAGTGGCGGCAATATTGGAAAGAAAAGGAAACTTATAAAGTGAGCCACGAAAGTGATAAACCTAAGTTTTATGTATTAGATATGTTTCCGTATCCTTCGGGTTCTGGTTTGCACGTTGGTCATCCACTCGGCTACATTGCTTCGGATATTTTTTCCCGATTTAAGCGTTTGAAAGGGTTTAACGTTTTGCATCCTATGGGCTATGATGCTTTTGGTTTGCCCGCAGAGCAGTACGCGATTCAAAGAGGTGTACATCCTGCTGTTTCTACGGCGGAGAATATTGAACGCTACCGAGAACAGTTGGATAATTTAGGTTTCGATAATGAGTGGTCGCGACAAGTAAAAACGTGTGATCCAAAGTATTATAAATGGACTCAATGGAATTTTATTCAACTTTTTGAACACTATTATGACCAAGCTTCTGCTAAAGCAGC
>JBGCFY010000188.1:0-6787 GCA_045110315.1 Saprospiraceae bacterium | reverse complement strand
GAATTATAAGCCTAGTATTATCTTGACTATTATCGCAGAGGTAGTCGGTCCGAAAGATTTTAAATAGTGAAAAGTACTTTGGTTTTAGCATTTATTATTGTAGTTGTTGGAAGATGTTTTTTTAATAATTTATGATAATATTGGTACAATTAGCCGTATTGTCAAGTGTTGTAAATAAGATGTTTGAAATTAAAGATTGTTTTCGAATTGGTCTTTGTTGTCCAATAATTTACTTTTAAAGAATTAGCTAATTATCTCCAATGTGCCAGTTAAGTTTTTCATCGGATTCGTGGCTCAGAAAGCTAGCGCTTCATCTCAAAAGCCAAGTAAGCAGACCATAGATTTTTAAATTTTTTAATACTTTGATTTAGTGTGTTTTAAGTAGTTTTTATTGTTAGATTAAAATTTTTTTAGAAAAATTGTGTCACACTTTCTTAAGTTTTTTCTTCTATTAGTACAAATGCAAATTGCGCGCAGCATTTTTTTAAAATTGATTTAGACTAAAATTTTATTCACCAGAAGGGTACCTAAAAGCTCAAAAAACTTTTATAGAAATTAAAAGAAGAGTTGGTAAACTTCGCATTATTTAAAAAAAGTTGATTATGAAAAATTTAATGAAATTTGGATTTAGTTTTTTAATTCTCTGCGTTTTATTGTTGACTTCTTGCTCGAAAGAAGCTCCTTTACAACCTCAAAAAGCGGCGAATGATCCCATTCCGTTAGCGAACGAAGAGGTGGAACTTTGTTTTGCTAATCCAAACAATCCTTACGAATACGTTGGAGAGCAACACAATCTAGGATTAGATAGAATTGCGGAAACACCTGGTTTTGAGAATCTTTCTATCGAAGAAGCTCACGCTATTGCAGCAGAAACCGTAGAAGCAAACCTCGGCGTAGATGAAGGCGTTCCGTTCCAAGATTTAACAGATGCTTACGAATTTACTAATTCAGAAGAGCCATTCTTAGAAGTTGCACAGTCTCTTGCGAGTGATGGTACTATCTCTGACGAAGCGTACAGCAAGTTATTAGAAATGAATCAAATTCTTGATGATAGCGAAGATCCAGTTTCTTTCGGTGAAAAAATGATCGACTTCGAAAATGAGGTTATGAATAATGGCTCTTTTACCGCGGAGGAATTAGAAATTATTTTGGGAGCTGCTTCTATCGCTCGCCACAGTACTTGCTACTGGATGACCGCAGCACTTAATGCTGATAATCCTTGGAACGTACACTTAGGACTTGATAGTAATGGTTTGAATGGTGGCGCTGATGCAAGATGGGGCTGGTGGAAGAAAGTAAAGAGATTCTTCAAGCGAGTGATCAAGTGGGTAAAAGCAGATATTTCAGGGTATAAGTATGCTAGCAAAGTAATCGGATCCTTCTGGAACGGTGAGAAATGGGTACAAGTTGTAGCGAGTGTTGTCGTAGGTGTAATTTACTCTTGGAAAAAGATTTTTGGATAGTAGTCCGTTGGAATAAATAAATAAAATAGAACAAAAATCCTATCGCTAATTTTAGCGATGGGATTTTTTATATAGAAGAAATTGTTTTAAACCTGAAGCTAGGTTCTTTAGGTTTTTAAGCATGGAGTAACGCTATAAAAATACTTATTGAATCACAGTAGTTTGTGTAACGTGGGCACCAGCAGTTTGCATGGTCTCAATTGCTCGATCTACGTCTCCTTCCTGCAAGTTTACTCCTCGGCAAGCATCTACAACTAAGTAAGTTTTATAGCCTAGATCAAGCGCATCCAACACTGTAAACTTTACACAATAGTCCGTTGCTAAACCCAATACATAGAGTTCCGTTACGCCTTTGTTTTGTAAATAAACGTGTAATTCAGTCGATTTTAATTTGCCATTATCAAAAAAACCACTGTAACTGTCAATGTCTGGATCGGTTCCTTTTTGTACAACTTTATGAATATTTTCTAGCTGCAAACTTGGGGCAAAGCGTGCCCCAAAACTATTTTGTACGCAGTGAATCGGCCATAGCGTTTGATCTAAACCATTGAGTTGGATTTGCTGATAAGGTTTTCGCCAAGGATGATTGGCGGCAAAGCTTCCGTGATTCGCAGGATGCCAGTCTTGCGTAGCAACTACGAGTTCAAACTTAGACATTAATTGGTTAGCTAGCGGTAAAACTAAATCACCTTCGGCGACTTCCAACGCTCCGCCGGGACAAAAATCTATTTGTAAATCAATTAAAATAAGTGCTCTCATCTTAACTAAGTTTTTATGAAATGTGCTAAAAAATAGGGGAGACCAACGCTGTGGTTTAATAAATTTGGACACGCGCCAAACCTTCCGAAAAGTCTCGAACATCAAAGTACTGAGGAGGAATTGTCAACTTTCCTTTTTTATTAATAAAGCCAATTCCTTCCCGCATCGCTACGCGCGCAAAGCCTTCTTTGAAATCCCAGATTAAACCAAATTGTGGCGGAGTAATTGGTTTGCCTTCTGTATCTAAATAGCCCCAAAGTCCTCCGCGTTGATAGCCAATCCGACCTTCCACAAAACTGTATAATTGATCAAAACGAATCTCAGTGAGTGCTTCTCCGTCGTAGCGAAACAAACCATATTTGCCATCTAACGCTACACCCCAATTGTCTTCTCCCGCAAGCCAAATATCGTTGTATAGCGGATCGGTAATAAATTTTCCTTTTTTATCAATCAAACCAAACTTGTCGTTTAATTTGGCGGGCGCATAAGCTTTGTAAAAGTCTTTTGCCGTTTTAAATTTAATGGGGACGATAACTTTTCCTTTTGGATTGACGTACCCAAAGCGGTCATTGTTTTTTACTCTAATTAGCCCCGACTCGAGGGAACTAATATTTTCGTATTTGGCTTCAATTACAAAATTACCTAAGGTATCAATCATCCCATATTTTCCTCGATATTTTACTTTAGCTAAGCCATTTTCAAACCGCCAAGCTTGTTTGAATTTATTGGAAATTTGTAAGTCACCTTTGGTATTGATATATCCAAACATCCCTTCAATTTGCACTCGCGCCAAGCCTTCTTTAAAGTCCTGTACTTCTTCGTGGGTTGCGGGAATCACCCAGTTTCCCGTTTTATCAATAAAGCCCATTTTTTGTTCGAAAGTGAGTACCCGCGCTAAGCCATCTTGAAAAGACCAAGCAGCTTTAAAGATAGGTTTGATAACCTCCTTACCAGAGCGATTAATAAATCCCCATTTACTTTTTTTGCGCACCACGGCGAGGCCTTCCTTAAAGCCCCTACAATCATCGTAGGTAGCTTTAATCACGACACGTCCCCCTTTGTTGATGTAACCCCACTTGATTTCTGCTTCGTCGTATTCTTCTTCCACCGAAGGAAGTTTTGGATTACTTGTGCTGCCATTCGACTGGCTTCCTTCTTCCTGACAAGCGTAGCCACTCACTAAAATCAGTAGAATTAAGATTATGCTATTCCTGCTACAAATCATTTCATATGCATTTTATCCGTGCTTTCTAAATATCAAAATCGAGACCGCGTTTTAATACATCTTGGTGGCGATCTTTCAATAATTGTTGGTATTTTTCTTCGTCAAACTCGTAAAGCTTAGCGGGACGATGTGCAACGCCTGCTTGCATACCTACTTCTTTGAGCACTCCCATTTTGGTGATTTTACTTCTAAAGTTTCTTTTGTTTAACTCTTTTACCCCGAGAATCGTTTCGTATAATTTTTGTAATTGTCCCACGGTAAATTGTTCGGGTAACAATTCAAAACCAATAGGTTGATAGCGCACTTTCGCTCTGATTCGATTGATCGCCATATCTAATATCTCTTGATGGTCGAAGGCTAAAGCGGGCAATTCTTGCAAATTAAACCAAGCAGCTTCCTTGGCATCCGTTGCCGCTTCAATGGGATGTTCTGCGAGGTTGACTAAGGCATAATAGGCAACACTAATAACACGACCACGCGGATCTCTTCCCGGTTGCCCAAAGGTAAATAATTGTTCCATAAAAACATCTCTCACGCCCGTTTCTTCCTCTAGTTCTCGAAGTGCAGCCGTTTTCAAATCTTCTTCCATATCTACAAAACCACCGGGAAGTGCCCATTTATCCTTGAAAGGATCTTTGAGTCGCTGAATCAAAAGCACTTTGAGTTGTTGGCTTTCGTCAAGACCGAAAATAATACAATCTACCGTGAGGGCAGGACGGGGATAATTATAAGTATAAGGCATAAGCGCTAGCTAGATTTTAGAGGTCGATTTACAAATTTTGTTGGAGCGGGTAGATCATTTAGCAGTTAACTTAGAAGTGCTTGTCTTAGTTTTTCCTTAAGTGCGTGTAGGTTTTTTTCTAAACCAGTAGGGTAGTTTTCCAGTATCGTTTCGGAGAATAAGGCTAACTGATTTTTGCAATGTTGTTGAATTTGCGGTAAGCTTGGAGATTCATAAACACATCGCCCTTTTTTAAAAATAGGCACTAACAATTCTTCTGATCTAGTGATGTCTTCTAACGGATGCTGCTGCGTTTTCGTTACAATTGTCGCTTGTGCAAACTCAGTTCCTAAATCGTAGATCATATCTCCCACGGGTTTTCCTGCGCTAAAATACCGTTTCACTTGCAATTGTCCCGGCGAAGAAGTCTTGATGGCATCTTCGGAGAGCTTGATTTTATAAGCCCAATCTTCTCCTTCTTTTTTGAGTGCCGCTAGTTTGTAAACGCCACCGAGTGCCGCTTGGTCATAAGCTGTAGAGAGCTTTGTTCCCACGCCCCAAATGTCAATCTGTGCACCTTCTGCTTTGAGTTTCGTGATTTTATATTCGTCCAAATCACTACTCGCTACGATGCGTGCTTCTGGTAAACCTGCTTCGTCTAGCATTGTTCTGGCGATCTTACTCCAAGCGCCAAGGTCTCCACTGTCCAAGCGAATCCCTTGCATTTGAAATCCTGCTTTTTTTAGCTTTAAGCCAACGGTAATCGCATTTTTTATGCCTTGTACCGTATCGTAAGTGTCCACCAAAAAGATACAATTGTTCGGCATCACTTCGGCGTATCGTTCAAAAGCAATTAACTCGGATTCGTGGCTCATAATCCAACTGTGCGCGTGCGTGCCCTTGACGGGAATTTTATACAAGTGTCCCGCCAAAACGTTACTCGTCGATTGGCAACCACCTACAAAAGCTGCTCGACTCGCGGTGATACCACCATCAATTCCCTGTGCTCTACGCAAGCCAAATTCTAAAACGGCATCGCCTGCTGCTGCTTGAACAATGCGGGTTGCTTTGGTAGCAATCAAGGTCGGAAAGTTAATGAGATTCAATAAAGCCGTTTCAATTAATTGTGCTTGTAATAAAGGACCGCTAATTCTGAGGATTGGCTCATTGGGGAAAACAATTGTTCCTTCGGGAATACCGTCTACATCGCAACTAAATTCCCAGCGTTGTAAATAATTTAGGTAACTTTCATCGAATAAGGCTTTTCCGTCGCTTCCTTTTAGTCCAGCCAAATATTGAATTTCCGTTACCGTAAATCGCAACGTCTTTAAATAATCAATTACCGCCGCTAGACCACAACTGATCGCATATTTGCCACCAAACGGTGCGGTTCTAAAATATAAGTGAAATACCGCTTCTTGTCGGTAAGTTTTATTTTTCCAGTAGGCGTATCCCATCGTTAATTGATACAAATCGGTGAGTAAGCCTAGTTTATCCGTTGACCAGTTGGTTGTCATTTTTTCTATTTAAAAATTACTTAGTTTAAAATTAAAGCTAAGTTAAGGGCTTTCTAGTTTAAATCAAATAATTTGGTAGAGTTTATTTTATTTTCCATTCATTTCGGTTGATTCTTGCTAAGAAATTGAAGGTCTCCAATCGTTTAAACAAAAAATTTAATTACCTAATCGTTTTTTTGCAATACAAAGTTTGAGTTATTGCTCGTTAAATGCACGGGACCTTACTGCTACTTGAGATTTCATGAAAAAAAAATTACTACTCTTTTATTTTTTGCTAATCAGTTTTGTTGGGTTTTCTCAGCAACAATTGACGGGAATCGTAACGGATCAAGAAAATATTCCATTGGCTTTTGTCAATATTATAGTAAACGAGAATCCGCAGATTGGGACCATGACGGATATTAATGGCAAGTTTAGCTTAAGTGAAAAAAATATTCGCAATTTAGCGTTTAGTTACATTGGTTATGAAAATTTGTTGATGCCCATTAATGCTAAGAGTTACCCGAAAAACTTACGCGTGCAGCTTCAAACTGTTGACCAACTATTGGCTACGGCGGAAGTTATTGCCGGAGAAAACCCTGCCCACCGAATCATTCGTAAAGTGGTACAAAACCGAAACCAACATCGCCCGAATCGCTTATCAGCTTATCGTTGTGAAAATTACAATAAGATGGTTGGGACTTTTGAAATGAAGGAGCGAGAATTTGAGGATTACAAAAATGCGAAAGAAAAACTAAGTCGCCTCGATAGCGGGATTATAGAAATGATCCAGTTTTCCAAGCAACAGCATCTTATGATGATGGAAACGGTAACGGATAAAAAGTATGCTCGTCCCAATAAAGTTCAAGAAACCATCATTTATAATAAAGTATCTGGTTTCCAAACGCCAGAGTTTGCTTTTTTAGCAACCGATTATCAACCTTTCTCTTTTTACCAAGATTACGTTCGTTTATACGGAGAAGATTATTTAAACCCAATCACACCAGGTAGCACCAAGAGGTATTTTTTTGAACTACAGGATACTTTATACAAAGCACAGAATAGCATTTTTATTCTTGAAAAAAAAAAAAAAAAAGGAAAACTGTTTAATGGCTTAAAAGGA
>JBGCFY010000187.1:0-25337 GCA_045110315.1 Saprospiraceae bacterium | reverse complement strand
AATAACGGTAGTATGGGCTAGTCGACTTATCATTCGTTTAAGTTTAAAATTTCTGGCGACGTATACGGGTAAGGTACTTTCATTGGGAAATCTGCACGCTCCAAAGAAATTCCTTCGCGAGTTAAAACTTGGCGTATTTTTTTCGGAATGTTATCAGCTACAAATGGCTCGAACCAAATCCATAACCAAGCTGTTTCTCCGGGGACGTTGACGTGGGAAATTCGCAAGTGGAGGTTTTGCGTAATACTTTGTTCTTTCTCTTTTTTGTCTTTGTAAAAAATAGAACGTTGCCCTTTACCTTCTCCTACAAATTGATATTGAACTTTCATCGTATCTTGCTCTGCAAGCACAATCCTTTCCTCATGTTTTCCAACGAAAGCCAGCGTCGCTTTTTGATCAGATTTGACGTAGTAAAGTTTTGTTTTATTCGACATGATAAAGCCTTTAACATCTGTCACTGAACCATCGGGAAGGATGCGCATTTTCTTTTCTCCTTTGAAGCCAACAATTTGAAAAATAGACTGCCCTAGTTTGATTGGAGAAAAATATAAATTATCATAGTCAAAATCAGTAAGTAAATTTCCAATACTATCTACTACTGCAAATTTTGCAGATGCTGCGTGCGCAACAATCGCAAATTTTTCTCCACGACTGGCTTCTACAAAAGTATAAAGTGGTTCTGTAAGGGCATTTCCTTTTCCATCATAAGCTCGATAAAGTGGTTTTCCGGTTAGCGTTCGTGCAAAAAATAAATCATCATTGGCAAAGACGATCTTAGCAAATTTGGGTGCAAGCACTTCTTCATTCCGAAAATTGTACACGCCAAAAGATTGCTTCTTTTTCAAGGAGGTTCCAACTGACACAGTTGAACTTAAGCGATAATACCGCGGAGAAAAAGTTTCAGGATATCCTGCCATTGGTACGACTTCTTTAAAGTTGTTCCGAATTAAATAAGATGTTCTATTTTTAAAGAAAAAATAATTACCTAAGACTAAATTTTTAATTTCTACGCTGTCTTTTTGAAAAACAACTTGTCCCGCTTCATTGTAAATTTTAGATTGTAAATGATCGTAATCGTAGGCGATCAAATGCTTTTTGTCGGTAGACAAGGTAATGGATTTAAAAATAGGAGGCGCCAATACTTTCCCTTCCGGGGAAACGCAACCATAGGTTCGATTAAGTCTATTTTCACTATTAAGTTCCTTGTTTCCCGTTTTATAAAAACTTTCGGTCATCCTGCCAATACCATCCGTATAAATACAATCCGTGAAGACCTTCGCATCTAGATTCACCAATCCCGTTTTCCCTTGTTGATCTTTTATGCTAAAGATGCCCTTCGAGAGTTCCAAGACAGTTACTTTAGCATATTCGATCGGAATCAACACTTCTCCTTTTTGATTAATCAAGCCAACTTTTTTTCCAAGGTAAGCTTTAAAGTATTTATTTTTATAATCAGGAATTGTACGATCGACATGGTCAATAGCGGTATAAATAAATGGAATTACCGTTCGATTCAAACTATCAATTGCCCCCACGCCATAGATATACTTTTTAGCAATCATAAAGTTACTATAGTCCCGCGATAGCTGACAATATCGAAAAGGAATAATCATTTCCTCATCATTAAAAAAACCATAAGTGTGCCCCGGTGTATGGTAGCCCATATTTTTTCCAAAAGAAGCGCGGTACAAACCAGAACGCAGCGTATCAATATAATTAAGGTGATCCAAGGGAGGAATTTCCTTGGGATCTTCTGGTAGACTTTTTGGCATTTCCACGTCCTGCGCGGACATGGTAGAGAATAAAAATAAGTATAGAAGGAATAAGAATGGTTGTTTCATCATTTTGAAAGAGCGTTTACTAACTCCGTAGCTTTAATTGAGTCAGCTTAGATATAGTAAAGTTGGAAGAAATTATTAGCCTAACTTCTTCCAACCCGTAATGTTCTAAAAAATCATCCCTTACCCGCGCAAGCCAATTTTCGTTCGATCTGCTTCGAGTAATTGCAAGTAAAAAGTTTTGAACGCTTGGTAATCTTCTGGTTGTACAATTCTGGTTTTAAAAACGATTTTACGATTGACTTCAATTCCGTTTTTCGTTTTCTTAAAAGACAATTCAAAGTCTCCAAATTTATTGTGAATTTCGACGGCAGGAGGTAATTCCATCACTTGAAATTTAGCTGGAATATCCAAAGTTATTTTTTGTGTACAAGGAGCGATTTCGAATAAACGCATCAAATCAAGGTCTGCGTAACGATTTTCTAGGAATAAAGACGGTTGGGTCGTAATCGTTTTCAAAAATGGAACTTGAATGATATAAAAACTACTCAGTTTTTCGAGGTGATTGTAGGCTTTCATTTTCATGGAACCTTTCAAACTACGCTCAATCGCATCCAGTTTTTCAAATTCAAAATCATTAATCACCAAGTGATCAAAACTACCTTCGCCAAAATATTCTGCGATGTATTTAGTACGATCTGTTTCCGTCGTTTGACGATTGAGCGATTCTCGAATTTTTCCACCGACGACGCCGAGTGCTTCCGTAGAAACTTCCATTTCCAAACTACGATCCGCTTTCAAACTAGCCTCGATGTGCAAAGACAATTCACTCTTCAAGGGATTAATCAAATCGTTGGGCAATTGAAAAACATCGTCTTCTCCCGCCTTGATCAATAAAGCCCAAGCGTCTCCGTCAAACTCTGGTGTTACGTGGTGTGGGTAATAATCCGTCGTCAAATCCATGTACTGCATTTTGCCATCTTCTAAGACATAACCAACAATTACGTGGTTAAAAACCATATTGGTTGCCGTTGGTTTTTTGTGGGTGTAATTTGTAGTCCGCACCAATACATAATAGGCTTCAACGTCTGCTTTACGCAACATGGTAATCATCAAAGAAGCCACGTCTTTACAATCGCCAATTCGTCCGGCTACGGTTGACGCCGGAGTCTTAGGAATATAGTTTGAATTCAAAAAATTAACGAAAGAATAGGTGATTTCTTCAGTAACATAGTTATAGATTTTTTCTACTTTTTCCGCTTTACTCATTTCCTTCGTAACTAGATTAGCTAGTACCGATTCGATCTCATAATTCGCATCTAAACGCTTGTACGTTTTTTCTAAATACCAATCTACCACGGAGCTCCAATCCGACAAGGTGCTCAGCATAATCCAAGCGTAAGCATCTAAGTTATTCAAGATCGCTTCTTCATTTTCGTACTTCGGTAATTCTTTTTTCGCCCAGCGATAAAGATCATAGTTTTCTAAATTTTCCACCTTGGGTTCACAACTTAAGCGATTACAATTGTAGTAAATCTTTTTACCTTTTGGCACTAAAAAATCCATGGAAGCATTGTAAACCGGCACCCCAAAAGAAAAGGTAACAATATCAAAAAACTGTTGTGGTAATTCTTGTTTTACCTTTCCGAAAGAGTTGCCCTCAATTTGAATAATATCGCCCGCTTTCAAATTTTTAAAAACGGCGTATCCATAATTAATATTCGGACTCGTCACCGTTCCATCCGCTTTAATAACCTTCGCAAAACTCAATCGCCCCAAGTGTCTAAAGTTTGCTTCTGTCCAAAACTTAGCTCCGGCATCATTCAAAATCTTGACAACCATTCGTTGGTTATCTTCCCAATAATTATCTTCGTTTAAGGTCGTTTCGATGGCGTACATCAAAATGACGGACTCTTCCTCTTGGTATTTAGCTTTCCAACTACTATCCGCCAACACAGCTTCGTAGCTACGAGAATTAAAAAATTGCTTGTAGTTCGTCTTCCCTTCTAATTTTTCAATTTTCTTTTCCAATTCATTATAGTAGCCATCCTTTTGGCTGACAATTTTTTCCGCTTTTTTGTATTCGGCTAGCGCTTTGTCCTTTGCTCCTTTTTCTAAATAGATATCTCCAATTGTTTCAATCGAAGCCGCATGATAAGGAAAATAACGGACGATTTCTTCCAGTTCCGCTAAGGCTAATTCTTGTTTATCATTCTCAAAAAGATAATCGGCTTTACCCGTCCGCGCATAAATATTATGTGGTAAAATACTTTTTAATTCATCGTATAATTTGAGTACTTCTTTATTTTTATCCTTTGACTTATAATAGCGAATCAACTGATTGTAATCACTGTAGGAGAATCTTTTCTTCTTGCGTTTCAATGCTTTTTTTGCCCATTTTGCGCGCTCTTTGTCGCTTTGTCTTTTGTAAGAAGAAGGTTTGTAACTATCATCTTCCAAATAAGATTCTAACAAATCCTTGTATTTCTCTTCGGGGTGTTTTACCAGAAAGTCTTTGATAAATTTCTTTTTTAGTTCTTGCTCTCCTTTTTCATTATAATAAGAAATATAAGCATTCACTACGCCCAAGTTGGTGGGAGAAACCACTAATAATTCATCTAATGTTTTTAGATAATTCTCAGCATTCTTTTCTTTATCAATTTTATCTAATTGTGCTGACATCATTTCAAAAATGGGCGTTTTTTCGTTATTCAACCCCGAAATGAGTCCTTCAGCCTTGTCCCCCTTGTCGTTTGCCGCATAGAATTTTGCCATGAGATAACGATAAAAAACTAAGGTTTTATTCTTTTCTAAAACATCAAAAAAGTAGGCTTCTCCTGCTTCTTGTTGCAACATTCGCAAATAGGCTTTTGCCAACAGGTAATACTGTTTAGCATCTTTGGGTTGCTGTTCAATTTGCTTTTTAAAGTATTGAATTAACTGTTCCTCGTGTAACGTAGGCGTATAAGTTTGTGCCGTATACTTACCGGTAAAATCGGAAGGAATATCTTCGTAAACCTTTCCCTGCTCATCCGTCAAGCGTAAACTAAAAAGTAAATTTTGACCATTGTAAGATCCTAGTTCGTTACTCCAAGAGGAATTTCCTCGATTATTATTAAAGCTTTCTTCTTCTTCGTGATAGGAATCTTGAAAGTCAAGTCTTACCGTCGATTTATTATCCGGCGTATCGTACGAAGTAGATTTGACGAGCAAGCGATGCGTCCCCGCTGTGAGCGAAAGACTTACCCATTCTGCGTCCCAACGACAAGCAATGTTTTCGTCGTTCGCAAAAACGAGTTGATCATCTAACCAAATCTTAAGTGGGTTATTACGGGCAATACGGATTTGTAATTTCCGATCCGTCGGAACGGTCAAAAAGGTATTTGCGAAACAAGTTCCACTATTGGCATTCGGCAAAATTCTAGAAAAGGCTACTACCCCGCTCTTGGGACGTAGCTCTCGATTGACCCAAGCCAAATCATTCCCATCGCCAGAAGCATAGGTTTTATCCGCGGAAAAAGCTTCTTGTTCGACCTCGTACGTCCGCAAAAAACCACTTCCTGCAACATTTCGAAAAGGCCCAATAAAAGACCAATTGTAATCGCCAACCACGGAGCGTTTGACGGCTTCGCTTCCCGCAAAATCTCGGGTACGAAACAAAGAGTCGGCTAAGGCCAATTGCAAACTTACCTCGTCTGCTGGAAAAAGTCCTTTGTTAAGGTATTGTTCCGGCTGATCGTCGTAATCGTAGATATGTTTAAATAATTGAAAATAATATGGATTCCAATCTGCTTCTACTAACTGTTTAACGTATTTGGTATAACTGTCATAATCTTTAACGGTTTCTGCCAAGAAGATTAAACCACATAAAGCATCCTCATTTTTAGGATTTTTTTGAAGCATTTTTTCAAAGCTCAATTTCGCCTGCTTAAAATCATTTTGTTGAATCAGTTGCCACGCGTCCATTTCTACCTGTGCCGTAGTCGCAGTCAATAAAAACAGCAATCCTCCCAAGAGAACTATTCTCAAATGTTCCGTCATCATTTTCATCATATTTATATATTTGTTTTTGTACTTAAGTGCCTAGCAAATTTTCATCGGAAAATTCCGCGCTGCTTTCTTACTAAGGAAGCATAGCCATCATTGTTTCACACATTCCACGAATTGAGATCTCTCCGGTATAATTTCCAAATAAGTTGCGCATCGGATAATTTTCCTTTAAAGAACGATCCCAAGCAAACCAACTATTATATAATTGGGGAGAATAAAGAGGAATTCCCTTTGGCCATTTGAAAATCGTAGCCGATTCGGGTGCGCCACTAATCCCAAACAGTTGGTCCAACTCTTCCACCACCCAATTGGTAATTTCCGCGTCGGTTTGTTGAAAATAGTGTAAATCCGACGAATCATCTCTGATAATGCAGGTCAAACTTAATAATTCTTCGTGTGCGACTCGGTGATCAAATATACAAGAATTAAATAAAGTTCCGAGAATATTTAGCCCTTCACTACGAGGAATTAAGCAACCAAAGCCTGGTTTAAAACTTTTTAGTTGCGATTTTTTAAAAATCAAACTTACCGAAACGATCGGCGTGTAACTTACTGCGCCCAAACTTTGAGCGAGGTCAGTATTTTCATCAAAAAACTGCTGGCTAACATAAGCAGGTGTACATAGTATTAGTTGTTCCTTACTACTTTTCCAATCCAAACCATTTTGTCCGTAGACAATTTCTGATGATAAGTATTCCGTTAAGCGCGTTACGAGTTCTCCCATACCATTTTTGAAGCTATGGGTGCCGCGTTTTGCTTTTCCTTTCGTGGAAACCGTATTCTTTTTTTGGGCACGCCGATGTTTCCACAAAGCCCAAGGCAGATTATCACTTTGATTCAAAATTTTGGCCAGTGGCGTTAGCGCGCCGGGGAAGCTTAATTTTTTGATATCCGCTCCGTAAATCCCCGCAAAAGCAGGTTCCAGTAGCTGATTAGCCATTGCTGTTCCGAGGTATTCGATTCCAAAATCGTAAATCGTTTCCATTGGTTGCTTGGGAGCAACCCACAATTTGCTTACCGCAGCTAAAGACTCTAGCACCGTCAACGGAAACTTGCGCAATTGCTTATTCCGCACCAAATATCGAGCATTGGCGGTAGCTTTGGGAGGAAGGATATCTAGCCCTAAGCCATCGCATAAGGCCTGCATCGCGGGTGACCACAAAAATCCATTCGCCGCTTGTTCTACCGTTCCCTGTGCAATTTTTTGAGAACCTAAAATCCCCCCCGCTTTCTTTTCATTTTCAATGATCTCGAATTTAACACCAAGTTGCTTCAGGCAATAGCCCATAAATAACCCTGCAATACCACCACCGATAATTACATAGGAAGCCTTCCGATCAATTGGTTTACCAAGAAAACTAGTGGCTAAAATATTGTATTTGGACATGGTGAATGGTCAGTTTCAAAACGGATGAATTAAAGCGTACAAATCGATCCCTGCAAGATAAGTTTTCCCCTGAGAGCAATCGTAATCTAAACGTAAAATTAAAATCCAATTGCTAATGGCTAACCGCTGAATAGGTATTCGCTCCGCAGGTATATTTGGGACAGTCCGCTACTTTTCACTTAAAATAAAATGCTAATAAAATAGCTTAAGTGCTTAATTTTCAAGCTATTTAAGCACTTTTCATGATTAAATACTGAAACTTCGGATAAAAAAAGCAAAAAAGTCGGATTTCTGATTTGTGGCGGCAAGTTTTCGCTGTGTGCTAATTATTTTTATAAAAAAGCGAAAACATTTATCATTTTTTCCACATTTATATCCAATTGGTTTAAAGTGGCACGCATATTGTCATTTCTCTCTATATGTTATGGTCCTTTTTCTAACTTGATTTTATCATTAAAAAATTTGAATCTTGTTAGCGTTTTAAACGAAGAAGGGCGTTTATAACTAAGAACTTTAGAAGTGAGAACCCAAAACGAAAGCTTAAGTCTTTTACATTCAAGACTTTCTAAGGGCTTCGAAGAAACGAACACGAACGCTTACACTACATTGTTGGCGTAATTTTACAATTGTTTGCTCCCCGATCAAACACTAACTTTAGTCCAATATGGAACTGCAATTTTTCTTGAACATACTCATGAGAAGGAAGTGGCTAATTTTATTAGCAGCCATCCTTGCCACTGTTGCCACTTACTTTCTAGTCAGCGCTCAACCACCCGTTTACAAGGCTCAGGCATTAATTTCAACTGGTATTATTCCTCAAAAAGGAATCAATATGGATAACGACGTTCCTTTCGTTCAAAAACACCAGATTGACATTAGCCATGGTAACTTGAAGAATTACATGCTCAAACGCAAGAATATTGCTTTTTTGAGCTACAACCTCTTGATGCATGACTTGAGTTCAGATATCAACGGTACAGGTGTTCCTTTTAGAACCTTAGAAAAAGAAGATAAAGTAAACTACGCGCCTAGTGGTTTACAAAAACTATATAGTCAGCTTTCCGAAAACCTAGATTCTTTAACCGATGCAATTCCCGATCAGGAATTAGAGTCCATGTATACCAACTTAGTTGAAGCTTACGAATACGATTACGAAGAATTGTTGAAAACGAACTTCGGCATTATGGATTCTGAGAACTCGGATATGATTCGGGTAACTTTTGAGGCAGAAAACCCTGAAATGTGTAGCTTCGCGGTGAATAAATATTGTGAAAAATTTCTAGAATTTTATAGCTTACAGCAAAGCGAAGAAGAAAGATCCTTGGTGGAAGATCGACAAAATGATTTTGATGCGAAACGACTTGCCTTAGAATTGGCGAACGAAAAATATAACAACTACAAGCAAAATAAAAGCTTATTAGACTTATCTGCACAAAAGTCAGCAACGGTTGCTCAAGTCAAAGAATTGGAAATTGCCTTGGAAGGTGCTCGAAAGCAAATTCCTGCACTCCAAAAGACCTTAAGAGAACTAGAAGGCTATTTAGTAGCTGTAAGAAAGGACAAAGGCGCAAATAACGGCGAGAAAGCACAGCGTATTCTCACCAAAAAGACAATCGACAACTACAATAAGCAATTGGTTCAACTGCGCAAGCAATACACCCAAACGGGAAATAAAGATCGCTCGCTCAAGAAAAGAATTGACCTTACCCAGAAGCAACTAGAATCAGAAATTTCTCGCTTAGCAAAGTTTGACGAAAAAGACGGTGCTCAAGACGATAAGCGAAATGCAGAAGCAAAAGAACGAGACCTTATCAACAAAAAATTACAAGCGGAAGGTGATTTAAACGTTGCCAAAGAGAGTGTATTAAACTACGAAAAAGAATTGAGTCGCTTGCGCGGAAAATCAAGTGGCTTTGTATATGATCAAGAAAACATTGATAACTTCAAGCAAGAAATTGACATTGCCAAGGGAGAATTTATCAATGCGAGTGCTACGCTCAACAACGCAAAAATTGCCCTCAACAACTCTAAAAATCCAATTTCAATCGTAGAACGGGCTAAAACACCAACGAAGCCTGAACCTTCTAAAAAATACTTGCTCAGTATTTTTGCGGGAATCGTTACCGGAGCCTTAGCGACAGTCTCTATTTTCTTATTGACCTATTTAGATATTAGCCTCAATACGCCATTTCAGTTCAACAAATTCACTGGCTTAAATTTATTGGCAACCATTAACGAAGTAGACAATTCAAATTTAGATCTTAAGCAAGTTTTTAATAGTAATAGTGAGCAAAAAGGCATGGAAGTTTTCAAGGAATCCTTACGAAACCTCCGCTACATCGTAGAAAATTCGGGCGCAAAAACCTTCTTGTTTACGAGCACGAAAGACCAAGAAGGTAAAACGTTCTTGATTTCAAGTTTGACCTACGCTTTGTCTTTAAAAAATAAGAAAATTTTATTAGTAGATACTAACTTTAAGAATAACGAATTGACTCGTTTGTCCAAATCTGCGGATTCTTTAGGAAATAGTAGCCGAGCATTAATTGGTGAAAACAACCTGGAAAATGAGTTTGAATACAAACAGGGCAACGGAGACTTGTTCAACCTGAACAACGTTGATATTTTGGGGAATAAGGGTACGAACCTCTCTCCTTCCGAAGTATTTGCGGGTAAGGACTTCGTTAACTTTATCAAAAAGCTATCTCAAAACTATGATTATATCTTTTTGGAAGGTGCTTCTTTAAATAGATATTCCGATTCAAAAGAATTAGTTAGCTTTGTGGATAAAGTAATTGCAGTTTTCTCCGCAGAATCTGAAATTAAGCAGATCGATAAAAACTCAATTGCCTATTTGGAAAGCTTAGATCAAAAGTTTTTAGGAGGTGTTTTGAATAAAGTTGATCTAAAAAATATGAATTAAAATCCCCATTACAATAATATTACTGAGAATTTTGTTTGAGCAAAAAAGGCTTATCCATGCGATTAAGTCTTTTGACCTAAACCTTTTATCCAAACAGACGAGCACGCTATTTGAAACCATTTGGCGGCTTAATCAAAAGCAACGCTTCGATTACTCGTAGCACGTACATCCATTGACTATGTCGACGACAGAGAAATCTTATTGGCTTAAATCGGGCTTGTTTAGCTTCTTTGAGAAAGGCTCGGTCTTCTTGTTTGGCTTTGGTAGCTTTTTCTTTTTGGTGCGCGAATTGACGCCCGAAGCCTTCGGTGCTTGGGTGGTATTTTTGGCAACTGCTTCCTTCATTGAAGTTGGTCGTGCAGGTTTATTACAAAATGCAGTGATCAAGTACCTCGCTACTTGTGAAGCCAAGGATTATGGTAAAATATCTTCCGCTTCCCTCTTCATTAATGTCAGTCTAACCCTTTTTTCTGTTGGTTTTCTTTTAATCTTTGCAAAGGGATTGAGTCATTGGTTAAACTTTCCCGAGTTATACGAACTCTTCTATATCTATGCTATTACGACGGCTTTTTTGATTCCCATGCATCAGTTTAATTTTATTCAGCAGGCCAACCTCGACTTTCGCGGTATCTTTTGGAGTAATTTTACAAAGCAAGGCTTATTTTTTGCCTTCGTATCCATCTATTATTTTGGCCCTTGGCAATTAGAGATATTAGCCCTAGCCAAGTTTCAAGTGCTTACCGCTTTTGCGGGCGCAAGTGTTTCTTACTTTTTTGCAAAACCATATTTGAAATTTGACCGAATGATTGATAAGCATTGGGTGTTGACCTTATTTCATTACGGTAAGTATGTCTTTGGTACAAATTTAAGTGCCATGCTTTACAAAACCATTGATAAATTTATGCTGAGTAATCTCTCGATTGGCGCTACGGCGGCAGTTAGTGTTTACGAAGCGGCGATTCGGGTAACCAATTTGGCAGAAGTGCCTACTTTTTCCGTAGCGTCCGTTGTTTTTCCACAAGGAGCCAAGCAAATTGAGACCGGAGGAAAACCAGCGATTAAAATTCTCTACGAAAAGTCTGTAGGTGCTATTTTGGCGATTATTGCGCCATTCCTGATCTTCGTGTTATTGTTCCCAGAGTTCATCATCATGATCATTGCGGGCGAGCAATATATCGAATCGGCGGGTATTTTACGGTTTACCATCCTTTACGGGCTATTTTTACCCTTTGCCATTCAATTTGGAACCGTCTTAGATTCGATGGGTCGACCGAAGATTAACTTTCTTTTTACCGTTTTTGGAGCGATCCTCAACGTCTTTTTCAACTATATTTTCATCATCAATTACGGCATTGTAGGAGCGGCTTACGGAACGCTGACCACTTACGGCGTGACATTTGTATTAAATCAATTTGTTTTGTATAAGATCCTCGACATAAAAGCATATCGTGCCTTTCCTTACATGATTGGTTTCTATAAAGAAGGCTATCAAATGCTTTTAGTATTTTTGCAACAACGATCCGTCGCGAAAGAACAGAAATTAAAATAACGACGCAATACCAATTATCGACTATTAGTAGATCAAATAATATTTTTTTATGAATAAAGGCTTAGACTTAGTTTACTTTACGCTTTTCCCATGGGAAAATCCTTATTCATCCGTATCGCTTTCTTTTACCAAAGAATTTGCGAAAAACAATCGTGTATTTTACATTAATCATCCTTATTCCATCAAGGACTTTGTGACCAATATGGGAGATGATTTGGTGAAAACACGCCGCGCCGATTTGCTAAAGAATCAAATGCAGTACGAAAGTATTAAAAACCTAGACAACGTCGTTGCGGTACATCCTCCCCTGACCTTGCCCATTAATTGGTTGCCCAACGGGATGCTTTATGAGCAGTTTGCCGCTTACAACAACAAAATTATTCTCAAGACCATCAAAAAGGTCATAGATGATTATAAACTCAAAGATTTTATTTACCTCAATTGCTTTAATCCCTTTTTTGCGGGAGTACTTCCGAAAGATTTCGGGCAATTGTTGAGTATCTATCAATGTATTGATGATATGACGCAAGAAAAGTACACGGCTAGACACGGTGCGAGATTAGAACAAACCGTGATGGGTAAAGCCGATGCCGTGACGGTAACTTCTACGGAGTTGTATAATCTCTACGAGCAATTTAATCCTAATACGCACATTGTACACAATGCGGTGGATATTTCGATTTACAAAAAAGTCCATGAGATACAATTTCCAAGACCAAAGGAAATTGCAAACATCAACAATAAGATTATTGGTTTTATTGGGAATATGGACAAAGATCGCATCAACTACAAACTGATGAAGAAAATTGCTCAGGGACACCGCGATAAAACCTTATTGCTCATCGGCCCAATCAATAATACAGAATACAAAGAAATTGGTTTAGATAAAGAGCCCAATGTGATTTTCACGGGTAGTAAAAATATTCATGACTTGCCACCTTACGTCCAACATATTGACTGTGCGATTATTCCTTTTGCTTGTAACACCTTGACGAAGAGCATTTATCCGCTCAAGATCAACGAATACCTTGCCGGAGGAAGAGCTATCGTTTCTACTACCTTTTCGGAAGATATTAAAAGCTTTAGTGATAATATTTACTTGGCTGCTAACGAAGAAGAATTTGTCCAACTAATTGACCGGGCGATTCAAGAAAATAGTCCACAAAAATTAGCCGAAAGAGTGGAAGTTGCGATGCAAAATACTTGGGCTTCACGAGTTAAGCAAGTTTGGGAGATTGTAGACCAATCCCTAGCGAAGAAAACCTCAAAAATTCATTCGTGAAATGAATAAAACAGGGCAATTAATCGGCTACTTGTGAAAAAAATAATAAAAAACTATTTCGTATTAAAAACCAATAAAAAATAACATTTCCATCCTATTTCTTAAAAATTTCCTGCAAAAAGACCGCCATAATTGCTGGTCTAAATTTTGAACTTGTTGTCTAGTATTTAGTTATAAATATACTCTAATTACTAGCGGTTATTTTAAAGAGCTCAATAACCATACTTAAAGGAAAAAGTCGTACAATTTGTGCTATTATTTACAAGCACTAATTAACAATAACTTATCCTTTACTTGATGCCCCAAATACCTATAACCCGTAAATTACTCAAATAATGACGGGATCAAGTTAGCACAGAAATACTGCTAGCAACACATACATTTGTACTGAAGTGCTTTCGAGAGTTTTCGTGGTAACGAGAACGATTTAATCACTTCAAGGTGATAAACTATAAGTTAATCCTTAGGAATTAGGACATATGACACTCAGCGTTAAGGAAAAAATAAAGGAAAACCCGCTTTTGAAGAAATTGGCGATCTATTTACTGATGCCCAAGAATCAAAATCGTCCCCGTTGGTGGGTGAGAAATTTGTGGAATCCGTTTAAACATAAGCGGGGGAAAAATGCGGTGATTCGTTGGAAAGCTAGACTGGATGTAATTCCTTACAATAAATTTGACGTTGGAGACAATTCCATTGTAGAAGACTTCTCCGTGGTCAATAACCAAGTCGGTGATGTAGTCATTGGCGATCGCTCGTTGGTGGGAATTTCCTCCATTATTATTGGCCCTGTAGAAATGGGAAATGATATTATGCTGGCACAGCACGTTGTCATTTCTGGCTTGAATCATGGTTATCGAGATATCACGAAGTCTATTTCTGAGCACAAGGTAACGACGGGCAAGATTGTTATTGAAGATGAAGTTTGGATTGGAGCCAACTCCGTGATTACAGCAGGAATTACGATCGGTAAACATTCTATCGTAGCGGCAGGAAGTGTCGTGACTAAAAGTGTACCACCTTATACGATTGTCGGTGGAAATCCTGCAAAAAAAATTAAACAATACAATCCTGAAACCCAACGATGGGAACGATTTGTAGCGACTAACATATAATTTTAAGATGTTTAACTTTGAAAAACCTAATGATCCGGAGCTAACTCCGAAAGAAAAACTAATTGAAACGATGATGATTGCAATCGCCGCCTTAATGTTATTAGGCTTTGCTGTAAAAATCGTTTTTTTGTAGCTAATGATTACGGAGGTTATTTTAAAATAACTTCTAGAAAAGCGGCGTACTTGTTACGGTAAATTTGGAGTTTCAACACAACTTCATTATCTTTAACGTACAAACATACGAGAAAACGCTACCTACCTTAGTTCAAAAGTTAATTTCGAAAAGAATTAGCTTTGGCAAAATTTTCAGGTTATCGTTTTTTTCATTGAAATCAAGTGCTTCCCCCCTACACTATTGAATAAACACTAGACTTTACCTCAACGTAAAGTCTACTAATCTGTATAATGGTCTTACGATTATACAAGTCGGCTAAATATTGGCTTAACGAGCAGCTTTTTATTAAGAAGCTCAATAGTCCATTAGGTTATTTGCTATTGATTGCAATTGCCCTTGTTATCTCGTACCTCATTTCTAGTTTAGGGTTACAAGTTGGTGCAGCCCTTTTGGGACTAACGGTCGGTATTCCAATCATTGGTGCCTGTTTCCTCAACCTCAATTTTGGAATCAGTATCCTCATCATGACTTCCTTTTTTATTATGCAAGCGGCCAAATATGCCAATTTACCCTTTGGAACGGTGATGGATGCGCTCATCTTTGTGATGATGTTTGGTATTTTAGTCCGGCAAATTAAAGAAAGAGACTGGGCATTTGCTAAAAATCCAATTAGCTATTGCATTATGCTTTGGATTGCCTACAACATCCTACAAATTATCAATCCTTGGGCGGGGTCTGCCATGGCTTGGTTATACACCGTACGTAGTGTAGCCGTTTTACTTAGCCTTTATTATATCGCCTGCTACGCCTTTACCAGTTTAGAAAAAATAATTAGTGCCATTAAGTTGATTCTCATTCTTGGTTTCGTTACCGCCGTTTATGGTATCAAACAAGAAATATTTGGATATACCGCGAGTGAAATCAATTGGCTGTACGAATACGAGGAACGTTTTCAACTCATTTTCCAATGGGGACGATTACGTGTGGTTTCTTTATTTGCAGATCCTACTACCCTAGGCATTATGATGGTTTACCTCAGTACCTTCAGCTTAATTTTGGCCAGTAATTCTCGCATCGACCGCATCAAAAGAATCACTTTAGTTTTCTTTAGCTTATGTATGCTGCTAACGATGGCCTTCGGTGGTTCTCGAACGCCCGTGGTCTTGATTCCAATTGGTTTATTGGCTTGGATGCTTTTGACTTTAAAGAAATCTACGATTATAAGTATTTCTATATTTTTTGTCGTTGGCTTAGCCTTTATGTACCGATCCTCTGGAAATCCCATTATTTGGCGCATTCAATCTGCTTTGAACTTTACAGAAGATGCTTCGGTGAAGGTACGGATGCGGAATCAAAAGTTTATTCAGCCCTTTATTCAAACGCATCCTTTTGGTGGTGGATTGGGAAGTACAGGACTTTGGGGAAGACGATTTACCCCCAACTCCATGCTTGCCAAATTTGCACACGATAGCGGATTTGTAAGAATTGCGGTGGAGCTTGGCATTGTGGGAATGCTAATTTATATGCTATTCTTATTCGTTATCCTTCGGACCAGCGTTTACTATTACCTGCGGGTCAAAGACCCACTGATCAAGTCGCTGTACCTTGGTTTGACGACTACCATATTTATTCTCATGGTGGCCAGTTATCCTCAGGAGGCGATTGTACAATTACCGACGAGTATCGTATTTTATATTTTTCTAGCAGCGATTGTTAAATTGAAAGACTTCGATGAAAACTTTCAAAAACCAGCAACCCCTGCGATAGAAACAGAACAAAAAACATTATTGGACCCATCAAAAAATATAGAATAAGTATTTTTGGGACTCAATTGTATATCATCCTTTGATAGGATTACAATTTGGTTTGAAAAAAGGCGAAAGTAACTTCGTTAACTTTCGGCAAAGTTTTATTAAAAACAGACATTATCCATCAAAATCGGAAAGATTATTGATACTGATATAATAAAATTTTGTTTAATATCATTACACATTTAACCTAAATGAAAGTTCGTGCTGTTTTAACAAATTGTGCTGAGTTATGCAGCCCCCTTAGTATGAGTAGATCAATTAAAGTATGGCTTAATGACCAACTATTTTGGCAGAAGCTTAATAATCCTGTTGGATTTATTTTGCTTACCATTATAGCGCTCGTGGTATCCTACCTCACGGCGATGACTGGTATGAAGTTTGGCTTTTTGATCCTTGGTGCGGCGGTAGCCATTCCACTTTTAGGCGCTTGCTTTCTCAATCACCGCTTTGGTATTCTTTTCATCGTCACCATTTCCTTTTTTATAGAGTTTGTGCGCAAACATACTGGCGCTCCCGTCGGAACGGCACTCGACGGGCTAATCTTTGTCATGTTCTTTGGTATTTTGGTCAAACAAATCAAAGAGCGAGATCTTGGTTTTGCCAATAGTCCGATTAGTGTACTCATCATCGTTTGGATATTTTACAATCTAATTCAAGTGATTAATCCTTGGGCCGCTTCCAAGATGGCATGGATGTATACGGTACGTAGTGTAGCGGTGATGCTCCTACTCTATTTTATAGCCTGCTATGCGTTCAAGGATTTGAAAACGATTATGAGGGCGCTGAAACTTATTTTATTGCTCGGGGTAGTGACTGCACTGTATGGCTTCAAGCAAGAATTTTTTGGCTATTCTGCCGCAGAAATGGCTTGGTTGTACGAAGACGAAGAACGCTTTCAACTCATTTATCAATGGGGAAGATTGCGCCCCGTTTCGTTATTCGCAGATCCAACTACTTTTGGAATTCTGATGGCTTACTTGGCCATTTTTTGTCTGATTATGATGACGGGACCAATTAGTTGGGCAAAGCGTCTCATCTTGCTTACGGCGGCGGGATTGATGTTTATGGCTATGGCCTTTGGTGGTTCTCGAACGCCCGTGGTCTTGATTCCATTCGGTTTTTTCATTTTCATGATCATGACCTTAAAACCTAAGATCATGATTCCGGTCGGTATCTTCCTAATGATGTTGCCGCTCTTTTTTATCAAGCGAAGCTCCAACCCTATTTTATATAGAATTCAGTCCTCTTTTGATATGCAATCTGACGCCTCCGTAAAAGTTAGAATGAAGAATCAAAAGTTCATTCAACCCTACATCCAAACGCATCCTTTTGGAGCGGGTTTGGGAAGTACGGGTCTTTGGGGAAGACGATTCACACCGGATTCCTTCTTAGCCAAATTTGCCCACGATAGTGGTTTTGTGCGGATTGCCGTAGAACTTGGCTGGGTGGGATTATTAATCTATATGGCCTTACTGTTTACGGTTTTGAAAACGGTCGTTTACTATTATATTCGGGTCAGAGATCCAATGATTAAAACGGTTTATTTAGGCTTGGCCAATATCATGTTTATTTTAGCGCTAGCGAGTTATCCGCAAGAAGCGATCCTGCAATTACCGACCAGTATTGTATTTTATATTTGTTTAGCCGCGATTGTTAAACTAAAAGACTTCGATCCTGCGTTTAATCCTAAATTGGCGGCACAATTAAAATTAGCGGAAGCGAAACGAGCTACGGATCAAGCGCTGGTAGACCCTTCCAATAAAGTAACTACTGATTAGATTTCAAGTGAGAAATCCAACTAAATATTTCGGCTTTAATCTGCCGATTTCCCACTAAACACCCAAGATTATTTTAGAAACTAGTCCGACTATGCTTTAGCCGTGGTATGCCGAAATATGGGAATACCAAGCGGAAGTATAGCCAAGACGGTCATTCGGGAGCATTTCCGCTGATGGATGATACATTTTGGTATAATAGTTGGTTCTTTTGTATTGAAAAAATGTTTAAACTAAACCTACAATTCACTGACTTTGAATAAACTACGAATCATACTATTGTTACTCTTCCTTAGCCAAATGGCTATGAGTCAAGAGGTTGATTACAACAAAATTATTGCTCCCGAAGGATCTCGTCCCCGCTATTTTGAAGATTATTTAGTACAATTAGCATGGAAAAACCACCCTTCTAACCGAGTTTTGGAATACAATAAAGAGATTGCTAATCAAAAATTAACCATCGCAAAAAATAGTTGGACAGAACATTTCAACCTAACGTTTAACTTAAACGAAACGGAATTTCAACCTTCCGATACGGGTTTTCCCAACCAATTTCCAAAGTATAACTTTGCGGCCGTTTTTAATCTTGGGGATTTAATTAAGAATCCAGCAGAGAAGAAAATTGCCATTGAAAATACTAAGATTGCAGATGCTTACCTGAATGAGAAGAAATTACAACTCCGGGCGGAAGTTTTGAAATTATACGAAAATTATACCTTAGCGCAAGAAGTTCACAAATCAAGGATTCTCGCAGAGCAAGACGCCTCTCAAACTTATTTGCTGATTACAGAGAAATTCAAGAAAGACGAAGCTAGCTTTGAAGATTTATCCGCTGCGTCGAGTTCTTTTCACGCGGCGCAAGAATCGGCGATTACGGCAAATTCAGAAGTAAGAAAATCAAAGTATGCCTTGGAGGAACTGATTGGAGTACGGCTAGAAGATGCGCGTAAAAAAGGTGGTTTTAGAGAAAATGCAAAGAAGAAATCAGATTAGAAAAACTTAGCATTGATTTACGAAAATAAGAGATAGAAGTTCATTACGCTAATTAGAGGTGTAATGGACTTTGTTCATTTTAGCGATGAGGGAAGACTTTCTATACCCTTTCGTACGCACGCAATTTGTATCAGAACGGAAACAAGTGCGCGCATACGGTCAAAATTTTATCCGGGTAAATGGTAATAACTTAAAACGCTAGTTAAGCTGACAACAAAAAAATTAGCACGCGACTAATTTCCCTAGATTTACAAGTATCCCAAAATTTGAATGCTATGCGCTCGCAAAGCTTTGTAAACAGTTTCCTTACTTGGATTCGGTAACTATCTACTACAAATATAATATTCACAAAAACTTTTTTTACAGGTATTTTTACCTGTTTTTGCTAGGGAAACTACTTATTCTCGAAGGAGAACTTGCGTTTTTGGGTAAAAAGACTACAAAAGGATTACGGTATGTTTGAAGTTTCTGTAGTCAATTGTAAATGACGGAAAATATTTATCAACTTAACGCGGCTTAATTCTTTTTGAAAAACTATCCGTTGTAAGTCCGAGCTCCTCGATTTACTAATTAGCTATCGACTAAGGTCAAATATACCTCCATCATCAGTTCGTCCGCCTCCGCCCATTTAACATTTCGCTTGCAACTTTTGATCGTAATTCAGTCCAAAAACAGGTAAAAATACCTATATAATTCCCTCTTAGTTACATTATATTTGACCTATATATTTCTGACCTGTTTAAAAACGCCAAAGCGAGACCTTTCTTCACTAAAACTTAAGACCAAATGAGCGCCCCAAAATTCAACGCAACGATGATGATTCCTAAAGATGGACATCAAAAATGGACAGATATTATGCAAAATCCACCGAAGAATCTTCCTCAAGGAGTGACGGAAGGTCAGTACATTGTAGCTTCCTACGCTCAATTTTCGGATGGCGTAAGTGTATTTGGCGGAGTAGCCGTTGGTCCCGCAGATCAGGATTTCAACTATGCCTTATTCATGGTATTTGATGCGGACAATAACCAAGTTGGTGGTTGGCCAATTGATACAAGTGATTGGGAAGGATTTAGTGCGCAGTCCATTCAATTCGGGATTGAGCCGGATGATGAAGATGGAAATTACCTTTTACAGGTAACGGAAAGAAGTTAACAGGATAAGCAAATATTTAACTTTACCCTAAAAAAAATATAAGACTCTGTATAATCACGTAATCGAGAGGATTGATCCCACCGAATTAAAGTAGATCAGTCCTCTTTTCTTGTGATTTAGTTATTCCCACGGGAAATCCCAAATGGGTTGTCGCTCCGCTAAATGCTCAATGAAATAATTCCAGCGTTTTTTGATAAAGTATTTGCGGTACACGCCTCGGTAACCATGCCGTTGACTTGGTAAAATCAAGAGGTCGAATTCTTTGTTGGCTTTGATGAGCGCTTCCGCCAGTTTGAACGTGGCAGAAGGATTCACATTGTCATCTAAAGCACCATGTACGAGTAGTAATTTTCCTAGCAAATTTTCCGCTAAGTTAATATTAGAAACGGCTTCGTAGCTTTCATCTACTGGCCAGCCCATATACATTTCCGGCCACCAAGCCTTCTCCATTCTAAAATCATGATCGGCCGAACTAGCGACGCCCACTTTATAAAATTCAGGAAAAGCCAGCATCCCGTGCCCCGCATCGTAACCGCCCGCCGAATGTCCAAAAATGCCGACTCGATCTGCATCAATCCAAGTATATTTCTTGGCTAAATGCCGAATGGCTAAGACGTGATCTTCAAGATTGTTGCCCATGTTTTTATAAGAGTGATCGTGAAAATTTTTCGAGCGCCTCGCCGTTCCCAAACCGTCAACCATCATAACAATAAATCCTAATTCTGCCAAAGCTTGATTTTGTACAGCTTTGTCAAAAGATCGCGGAAAAACTTGGGTATGTGGTCCAGTATAACTATGATCAATAATCGGATATTTTTGCTGCGGATCGAAATTAGTGGGTTTCCAAATGGCACCGTGAATATTAGTTTTACCATCTTTGGCAATCAATTGAAAGACTTCTGGTGCTTGCCAATTCGCAAACTGCGAAGCATCCAACTGTGCTTCTGTTAAAGATGCAACAGCTTTTCCCGTAACGGCTACGCGCAAGACTGTTTTTGTCGGTGTAGAAACGGTAGAATAACTATCCGAAAAATAATTGCCCTCTGGCGCAAAAGAAATAATGTGATGACCAGATTCTGGTGTTAGCAACTTCACCCTGCCACGCAAATTGCAACGATACAAACGATCGTGATACGGATTACTACCTGCTTCTTTTCCTGCCGCCGTAAAGTAAATATCTCCCGTTTCTTCGTTGATGAAATGCAACTCATGAATGTAATAATTCCCCTTCGTCAGCGCTTCCGTTTTTTGGGTAGCTAAATCTATCATATACAATTGACGCCAACCACTTCTTTCTGACAAAAAAAACGCTTTTCCCAGTTTCTCAACGATCCGATATTTGAAATCATCAATATTCGTCGTACTCGTTTCTTCGACTAGAACTGTTGACTTTTTCTTCTTTAAATCTAAACGCAGGAGGTATTCTTTTTGAAATCCTCGCTCTGGATAATTTACATATACCACACCAGATTTAGCAGACCAAGTATGTCTTACGGAATTGATGTGGGTAGTTTTGGGTAATACCGTTTTTACTGCTTTTTTTGTGGCAACCTGATAAAAGATAGCTTGCATTTTCACCATCGTCGTATCCCCCGGGGAACCTCGGTAATACGAAAGTAAATTTGGCCGATAAGCTTCGTCTTTACTCCAATCTAATAAATACATTTTATCTGCCTGACGAGTATCGCAAATATTGGTCATAAACCATTTAGAATCTGGCGACCAATTAACGCCAAAGCGTTCTGGTCGCTTGCCATTTTCTCCTTCCATTTTATCAAACCAACCATACCAACTTCCGTAGCTGTAGCCAGCATGACCATCAAAACTCAATTGGTGTTCTTCCCCCGTTTTCACAGAAACTAAAAATAGATTATCATCTTTCGCGTAAACGAGCCATTGCCCATCTGGAGAAATACTTTGTTGACGATCCAGTGCTTCCGTAGCTGTTTCGGCTTCCAGTAGGGAAAGCTTATTTTTAGTAGGTTCAAAACAATAGTCTTTATTTTCGTAAGAAAACTGTAAGCTATCTCGTCCAATCTTTTCGACTGAATTAAAAGGTAAATCAGTTGCTTGCAAAGTATCTCCCGTCAACTGAGACAATTGATCTGCTAGGACTACTTGATCAAATAATGGCTTTACGCGATATCCAATGAAATCTGCAGTTTTAAAAAACTTACCCGCAGCACTGTATTCCAAAAACCACATTCCAGTATCATCCGCAAACCAATGTGGTCGTGTATACATATTAAAGGCTGTTTTATTATAATACCGATCGTAGGAAAAGCTTAGCGCACGTTCGTAATCCGCAAGCTTCATCGCGGGTTGCTGGGCAGTAGATTGGCTAAGAAAAGTGATCAGTAAGGCGAAAACGAATACTAGTTTTTTCATGGTCAGCGTATATCTTTATCAAAAAAAAAGATTTGGAACGCTTAAAGATAAGAAATAAAGCCTTTTGAAAAAAAGCCATGATCAAGACTAAAAAAAGGATCAATTCTTTAAGTCACCTTTTAAACAAGTTCTGGAAAAAAGTCCTACTTTTAGCTTTTGATATGAAAGAAAAATTACATCCAAGGAGTCGCCACCGTGCGCCATATGATTTTGAAGTTTTGACGAAAGTTTGCCCTGCCTTGACGGATTTTCTTCGACCAAATCCTCGGGGACAACAAACAATTGATTTTGCCAATCCTACGGCGGTAAAATTATTAAACAAAGCCTTATTGCTACATTTTTATGACTTGAGTTATTGGGATATTCCTGCAGGATATTTATGCCCACCGATTCCTGGAAGAGCAGATTATTTACATTATATCGCTGATCTTTTGGCGAAAGAAAATAACGGGAAAATTCCAAAGGGAAAATCCATTCATGGTTTAGATATTGGGCTTGGCGCGAATGCCATTTATCCAATTATTGGGCAAAAAGAATATGCTTGGTCGTTTGTGGGAACGGAAGTTGATCTCGTTGCTTTGGAAAACGCAAAGCGAATCAGAAAAAAAAATGCACATTTGAAAACTACGTTAGCGATTCGCCAACAAACCAATACGCAGCATATTTTCCAAACCATTATTCAGCCTCAAGAATACTTTGACTTCACGCTTTGTAATCCGCCTTTTCATGCTTCAAAAAAAGAAGCGCAAGCTAGTGCGCTGCGTAAAGTTAAAAATCTTCAAGGGAAAGCTAAAGCAAAAAATTTAAGCTTAAACTTTGGCGGACAAGCCAGAGAATTATATTATTCAGGTGGAGAACTTGCATTTATAAAAAAAATGATTCAAGAAAGTAAGCAGTTTTCAACGAGTTGTTATTGGTTTACCAGTCTGGTATCCAAACAAGCCAATCTACCTGCTATTCAGCGCACACTCCAAGCAGTCAAAGCGCAAAGTATAGAAATCATTACCATGGAACAAGGAAACAAAAAGAGTCGCATCGTCGCTTGGTCTTTCTTGCATCCTACTCAGCGTAAAGCTTGGAGAAAGCTGCGTTGGACCTAAAAGGGTTTCAAAACAAATTTACTAGTCCTTCCTTTTTAGTGACAAAAGTGTATCTTTAAAAAAAATAAATCCTATGCGATCTTTAGTCCTTACCCTACTCCTACTCTGCTCTATTTTCAAGCTCGGAATTGCTCAGAGCTACCACGAAAAACTAGCTGACGTTGCGAATGAGCACCAACTCATTGGAATGTCGGTAGTTGTAGTTTGCAGTGGTGAAGTGGTTGACGTTTTTCACCATGGCAAGGCGAATATAGTCAATGATCTTCCCATTACGGATAGCACCGTTTATCGAATTGCTTCTATTTCTAAATCAGTAACGGCAACGGTCTTAATGAAGCTTTACGAAGATGGAAATTTTGCTTTAGATGATGACATCAATGATCATTTAGGTTATTCTGTGCGCAACCCAAATTTCCCGGATCAAAAGATTAGCTTTAGAATGTTATTGTCGCACACTTCGAGTTTGCAGGATGGTACGGGATACAGTCCTTTTCTAGCGGAAACTTACGCACAAAACCCTGTTCCTTCGATCAAAGAACTTTTGTTGCCTTCTGGGAGTGCGTACACTGCAAATATGTGGCGCTTGGAAACGCCGGGTAGTTTTTTCACGTATAGCAATATCAATTTCGGATTGATAGCAACACTCGTAGAAAAAATTTCTGGGCAACGTTTTGATCAATACGCCAAATCTGTTTTATTGGAACCGCTGGGTATTACGGGAAGTTTTTACGTTAACGATTTGCCCAATATAAATAACGTTGCTACGCTTTATCGAAATTCAATTCCACAATCTGATAATTACAATGGCAGTTATCCTGCTCCTTTTGACGAAAGTCAATATACGATTGGGGATAATGGAATTCGTTCTTCACCACACGGTGGATTGCGGGTCACTCCTTTAGAACTCAGCAACTTTTTGCGGATGCACGCCAATCACGGTGCGTTCAATGGTACGCAAATTTTGGATAGTGCTACGGTCGCTTTAATGCACGAAGCGCAATGGACAAAAAATGGGAATAATGGAGACAACTATTACAACCTGTTTAACGAATGGGGCTTAGGTTTACACTCCGTCCGCAATACGCCCAACGGCGACCTTATTTTTCCTGGCACCAAAATGCTTGGTCATCCTGGAGAAGCTTATGGTTTAATTAGTGATCTCTATTTTGAAAAAGAAAAGCAATTTGGTTTTATCTTTATTACGAATGGCTATGCTGGATCGGAAAGCTACAGTTTTGGTAGCAATAGTGCTTATTATCAACCGGAGGAAAAAATATTTGCCTTGATCAAAAGTTTTCAGTTTGATGCTTGTGAAACGATTACCACCGCTACCAAGTCTCCCACAGAGATTAACGAAACTTACGCAGCTAGTATTTTTTATAGTAATGGTACGCAGCAATTGCATTTTCACGAAGATTTTAAACGAGGTGAAATTTATAGTACTGCGGGACAATTGATTCATCAGTTTTCGGCGAAGGGATCGACGGAGACTTTGGAGGATTTACCACTGGGCGTCTATTGCGTTTTGTTACGAACAGAATCGGGAATGGTTGCACAGAAGATTGTCGTGGTGTATTGATTGATATGGATAAGCTCGAATAAAACGGGCGAATTTTTAATTAATTTTCTTTCTTGTTCCAGATCGAATCATAAATTTCTACTATGGAATATTGATTGAAAGTTGGGTATTAGATTATCAATAGTTCCGCTCCTATGGAGCTTTGGTGGCGGTTTGGTTTTGGTTTTACTAAAGTTTCGTCCCGCTGGGACTTTTGTAAAATAGTCTCTTTTTGGGGATTGAAAAATTACGAAGTTGTTTAAATAATCAAGTAGAACTTTCAAGTCCTGAGCAAATAATTTAATCCTATAAAAGTTAATACCTTGCCTAAGCTCCAGCGGAGCGACACCGCTAATCATTAAAT
>JBGCFY010000186.1:0-3902 GCA_045110315.1 Saprospiraceae bacterium | reverse complement strand
AACGCAAAAGTGCTGCAAAGACTCGCCGTTCCAGCTGTCAAAGAAATTGAAGCTTCAGCGGAATTGGTGGATTTAAATTACGTTTTGCACCAAGTACTGATCAATCTTCGTATGGCAATTGAACAGCAGCAGGCTGAAATATATACTTTCCCTTTACCAATCGTTTCTGGAAAAGAAGATGATTTTGTTTTAATCTTTCAACAATTAATTTTGCACAATTTAAACCATAATCAGGCTCTAATTCCTCGTATGAATATTGTGGTTGAATCGACGGATCAGTATCATTATATTGGTTTTCGAGGAAATGGTAAAAGTGAATCTAAAGCGCAAGAATCCTTATTTTTGTTTGATAAAACTTGGCGTCGCCGCTTGACTCGACCTGCGGGCGATTTGAGACTTCATTTATGCGAAAGACTGCTCGAACAGTACAAGGGGCAATTGACGATCCACCGAGAAGAGGGAAAACCGTCAACCTTTTGTATTAAATTACCAAGTTCCGTTGAACGGGCTTAGTCCTTTCTTAAAAAACCTATTAATTCTTCCCGCTCAGCAAGATTTTTTTCTCGATACTCAATTTATTCCCCGCAAGGTTTTACTTTTGCGGTATGACAAAATTAATCCGCAACGCAGTGAAAGGAATGGCAATGGGAATTGCTGAGGTGATTCCTGGAGTTTCAGGAGGAACAATTGCTTTCATCACCGGCATCTACGAACAATTACTCAACAGTATCAAAGCTTTCGGACCGGGTTTATTTACGACCTTTCGAACCTCAGGCATCAAAGGCGTCGCTGAAGAAGTTAACGCTACTTTTTTGCTTAGTCTCGCCGTAGGGATGGTTTTTGGTATCGTGATTGGGGTTTTTGGTGTCTCTTTTTTATTGGAAAACTATCCCCCACTTGTTTGGGCATTTTTCTTTGGATTGATCATCGCTTCTGCGATTTACGTAGGAAAGCAGATTGATCGTTGGGGCATTGGAGAAATTGTTTTGTTGATTATTGGTACGCTCATCGCATATGGAATTACCGTATTGGCACCCGCCAACGGGAGCACTTCTTTACCCTTTGTTTATCTTTCTGGTTTAATTGCTATTTCAGCGTTGATTTTACCGGGTATTTCGGGGAGTTTTATTCTACTTTTGATGGGCATGTACAGTTTTATCATTACCGATACCTTGCGACCTGCCTTAAGAACCTTAGCGCCGGATAAGCTACTCATTATGTTTGTTTTTGCGCTGGGTTGTTTAACGGGATTGATGACTTTATCTAGAGTATTATCTTGGACCTTTAAGCAATACCGCAATTTAACCTTGGCGATTTTGACGGGCTTTATGGTCGGTTCGTTGAATAAGATTTGGCCTTGGAGAGTACCGACGGAATGGTTGCGCGATCAAGCGGGCGCTATTTTGTTGAAAGATGATGGTACGCCTAAGAAAATTCTTTTGGAGCAAAATGTGTTTCCAGAACAATTTGAAAGTTTGACCGGAGCAGAACCTTATTTTATCGGCGTAGTCATTTTAGTACTCGTTGGATTTGCTTCTGTTTTTTTGATGGAACGTTTGAGTAACGAATCAAATACATAGAAATCATGGCAGCAATTAAACAGCTAGGGCTAATTGGTTATCCTTTATCTCATTCTTTTTCTAAGCGATATTTTGCCGAAAAATTTGTCAATGAAGCGATTCCTGGATGGAACTATGACTTATTTCCTCTTGAATCCATTGAGCAATTTCCAAGCTTGATTCAGCAAGCTAACTTTGTTGGATTAAATGTAACCATTCCCTACAAAGAGCAAGTGATTCCTTACCTTGACGAAATAGATACTGCTGCCGCCGAAATTGGTGCGGTGAACACCATTAAATTCATAAACGGAAAGCTGAAAGGCTATAATACAGATGTTTATGGTTTTGAACAATCTCTACGAGGGTTCATCACGAGAGAAGCCGTTAGCGTGCCTAAACAAGCGCTTGTGCTTGGAACGGGTGGTGCCGCTAAGGCAGTGGTGTACGTACTCGGTAAGATGGGCATAAAAGTACAAATGGTCTCTCGGACAGGGAAAGCAAACGGTCTCGCTTACGAAGAGTTGACTGGAAATAACATTGGTGATTACCAGTTAATTGTTAATACCACGCCGCTAGGAATGGCACCAAATATCGACGCAGCGCCTAATATTCCTTATTCTGAGCTAACGAAGGCGCATTTATGCTACGATTTGGTGTATAATCCCGAAAAAACTGTATTTTTAACGCGAGGAGAAGAAAGAACCTGCCCAATTAAAAACGGTTTGGAGATGCTCGTTTTACAAGCAGAAAAATCTTGGGAGATTTGGAATGCAATTGCTTAATTTGAAAGGTGGAAAACATGATTTTTACCAAAAAAAATGTAAAAAAGTTTGACGGATACGAACAACTTTAAATCAGCTTTTTTGTTATAAATTTGTCTTGGTACTGAGCCAAAATACTCACCTTTTTTAATGCTTATATTTTATGGGAATTACTAAGAATAAGATAGACTTCAGCAACACAGAAATTGCTTTTTCTGATAAGTCTGATCAAGACTTAAGAAAAACAGCTTTGTTATTTAGTTTGATGAATAAGCCTTGGTTAGTGAACATTGGTTCTTCGCTAGGATTAAAAGCAATTAAATGGGGATTACCCTTCGCAAAGTCAGTCATCAAAGCAACCATTTTTGAGCAATTTGTAGGTGGTACAACTTTACTGGAAACCCAAAAGACGGTAGATAAGCTAGAAAAACGTAATGTTTTGACGATTTTGGATTACGGAGCAGAAGCTAAATCTTCGGAGACGGATTTCAACCAAACGATGAACGAAACGATTCGTGCGATTGAATTTGCGGCTACGAATGAAAGTATGCCCGTCGTCAGTACCAAAATTTCTGGTTTGGCACGCTTCGGATTGCTAGAAAGCATTCAAGCGGGAGTACAACTTAATAATAAAACAAAAAGAGAATATCGCAATATTTTAAAGCGGATTGATTCCATTTGCCACGTTGCCAGAGAAAAAGGCGTTGGTGTTTTTTTCGATGCGGAAGAAAGTTGGGTTCAAGATGCCATCGACCATTTGGTCAACTTAATGATGCGTCGTTACAATAAGGAGAAAGCAATTGTTTTTAATACTTTTCAATTGTATCGCCATGATCGTTTAGCGTATTTGAATACTTCTTTTAATGACGCGGTAAAAAAAGGCTATATTTTGGGGGCTAAGTTAGTTCGCGGTGCTTACATGGAAAAAGAACGTCTGCGGGCTGAGGAAAAAGGATATCCTTCTCCGATTCAGCCGAGTAAAGCAGCAACGGACGACGCTTATAATACTGCGATTCGATTCTGCGTCGACAATTACGAGCAAATTGCGTCTTGCAATGCCACTCACAATAAAGAAAGCTGCTTATTACAAGCTCAACAAAAAAAAAAAAAAAATCTACCTTCCGATCATCCACATCTCAATTTTTGGCAATTGTACGGCATGAGCGACCACATTACTTTCAATCTGGCCAATGCGGGTTACAGCGTCGCGAAATACGTTCCTTACGGTGCAGTAAAAGAAGTAACGCCTTATCTCATTCGTCGCGCACAAGAGAATACTTCTGTCACGGGAGACATGAGTCGGGAATACAACTTGGTGAATACCGAGATGAAGCGGAGACAATTGGTTTAAGTGTTTGTAAAATAAGGCAAGTTAATGCTGTAAATTTTGAGTAGTGTTCCCTTTAGACGCTTAAACTTAAAATATTTACTGCGGTGATACTTTTTTCAAAATAACCAGTCTAGCAAGATTTCAAGTGTAGATTTGTAAAAAATGTTAAATTTACCGTATCTTGCCGATCAATTCGATTCAAGAATCCAACTATTCACACCCATTATATTATAGATTCGCTATCTCGCCATT
>JBGCFY010000185.1:0-7959 GCA_045110315.1 Saprospiraceae bacterium | reverse complement strand
ATTTATTTGCAAGCCATTGATTTCCAATATTTCAGCTAATTTTTTTCCTCGTAGCTATGGCTACGAAAAAAAAATGGAGCTTCCTCTTGAAAACCAAGCGCTTACAACTAATTTCAACCCCCATTTTAAAACAACTTCATATTTTAAATCAAAAGTGTAAAAAATATCTGACCGTATGTTAGAATATATAAAAATAGAGAATTATAAGTCTTTCAGAAAAATGGAGATCGAATTACAGTCTATAAATATTCTTATAGGGGCAAATGGGGCAGGTAAAAGTAATTTCATTTCGTTTTTTAAATTGGTAAAAGCAATTTTTAATCGTCGGCTACAGCAATTCGTTTTAGAAGAAGATAAAGCTGATAGTCTAATGTACTTTGGTAGAAAAGGCGCTGATTTTATTGGAGGTAAGTTAATTTTTTCAAAAAACGAAGAACACAATAATAGCTACCTATTTCAGTTGGCTCCAACACATTCTGGTGGTTTGTACATAGATATAGAGGGAGCAGGGTATAATGTTTCTAGAGATGATGATTCTCGAAACTATTTTCGTGATATTTCATTAGAAGAGAGTAAAGTAGCGGTAGGAGAGTCATATAGAGACAAGTACCTGAAAAAATATTTTTCTGAAATCCAGATCTTCCACTTTCATGATACTTCCTCAAGTTCTCGCCTTAGGCAAGGCTGTGATATTGAAGATAATAGATACTTCAAATCAGATGGAAGGAACCTCCCCGCATTTTTATATTTGTTAAAGCAAAAGTATCCAAAAGTCTATCAGCGAATTGTTCGTGTAGTAAAGTCAGTAGCTCCATTTATAGAAGATTTTATTTTAGAACCAAGTAACTTATCTCACAGAAATAATAAAATAGAACTCAGGTGGGTAGAGAATACGGATTTAGATTCTAATTTTTCTGCATATCAGTTTTCTGATGGAACGATACGTTTTATAGCCCTTGCTACACTATTACTACAACCTAATCCACCCTCAATTATTATTATTGATGAACCGGAATTGGGATTACACCCGTTTGCTATATCCAAGTTAGCAGGGTTAATTGAGATTGCATCTTATAGGGCGCAAATAATTATATCCACTCAATCAGTTACTTTAGTAGATTGCTTTAAACCAGAAGATGTTATTACGGTAGATAGAAATGCTCGGGCAAAACAGACTATTATGAAGCGGCTTAATTCTGACCAATTTATCTCATGGCTGGAAGAACATAAATTAGGTGAGTTATGGCAAAGAAATATTATTAATGCGGCTCAACCTAAGATTAAATGAAGCGTGTAATTATAGTATGTGAAGGGGCTACAGAACAAGAATTTTGTGAAAATATTCTTCAACCGTATTTTATGAAATTGGGGGTTTCCATTGAAGCCCCTGGTATTAAAAAATCAGGTGGTGGTATTGTTGGATGGAATGCCATCAAAAAACAACTTATTGGGCACCTTAATGAAAATGCAATAGTTACCACATTCATTGACTTTTATGGGTTGAAAGAATCTCATGGTTTTCCAAAATGGAAAGATGCCGAAAAGATTGTAAATAAAAGTGAGAGAATGGATTTCTTAGAGGCTTCTATGCGAGAAGATTTTGATCCTAAGTATCATCATTTGTTGCACCCTTATTTACAATTACATGAATTTGAAGGACTTTTATTCAATAATATAGAGGTATTTGATGACATATTTGACGAAGCCGACTTTGTAGATAGAGATGCTATTGAAAAAGTAATCAATGATCATCCGAACCCAGAGTTAATCAATGATGATCCCGAAACTGCACCCTCAAAAAGATTAGAGAGATTCATGGAAAAATATAAGAAGACAATTCATGGAATCATTCTGGCAGAAGATATTGGACTCGAAAGAATGAGAGCTAAGTGTCCTAGATTTAATGCTTGGATTGCTAAACTAGAAGAATAAGGTTTTACCATCTATTGGGTAGTACCATTTTTAGAGGATATTAGGGGTATTCCACAATCAATTAAGCCGAGAAGTGACCGTAAAAACTAAACGTTGACTTATTAGTGAAATTTATATAGCATTTTTAGCCTATCCAAACTACCAAAGCTTCCGCTAAAATAGCCTACAACGATACTTCTAATCTCGGCGTCATGACGAACGTCAACAATTCCAGTAAGAACGCTCCCAAAGGTGTATTTGATTAGTTTTTTAACGGCTTCCATCTTATTTTTTTCCGCCTTGTAAATATGCTTGATACTCTTCTAAGTCTTTCCATTTTTTAGCTACGGCTAAACTAGCCTGTCGCGGCCAAGTCGTTGGATCTGCCAAGCGGAAACGATCGCCCGCATTGCGCAAAATAGTTTGTAAGTCTTCTACTTTTGCTTGTGCTAAATTTGCCCAACTTTCAATTCCATCGGCTTTGAGTAAAGCTTCGATTTTGGGCCCAATGCCTTCAATCAATTTGAGGTCATGAGGTTCGTATAAAGTAATCCCCAAAATTTTAGCCGCCATTTTTTCAACCTTAGTTTGGTTATTTGCTGGTGCTTTGCCTGTACTTTTGCCACCACTCATCGACCGTTGTGCCGCAACGAGTGCCGCCCAATTTCCATTTTGTGCTAAATTAGCTTGCTTAGCCCACGAGCTTGGATCGTGAACGCGATAGCGCGGTCCGGCTGCTTGCAGAATTTCTTGCAAACGAGTAAGTGGCGTCTCCGCTAATTCTTCCCAAGATTGAATGTCTGCCGCTTTGAGTAAACCTTCGATTTTGGGACCAATCCCTTCGATCACTTGCAATTGTTCCGCTTGAAAAGCTGCCGCAAAATCAATGCGTTCCTCGGGCGCTTCTCCGTCCGATGCCGGAATAGAAGGAAGGATAAAACTATTGGTCATGTCAATCGGTTCTTCCGTTGGCGTAAGACTTGGTGATTCTGCGTTTTGGTGGGAATCAATTAATAATTTTTCATGATTTTCTTCGTAGGCATTAAGCCGTAAGAGCAAGTCGTTGTATTTCGTTTTGTGCGCCCGAAAATCTTGTGCTAAGTTTTCTTTTTCGTGTTGAACCAGACTAAGGTCTTTCTCCAAACTCGTATTAGTTGCCTTAACTTGACTCAGCTCCGACTTCAAGGTTTTACGTTCCGCGCGGAAGCGACTACCAATTACCCAGCTCCACAACAACCAGCCTAACATCCATGCGCCTAACAACATGGGTAATAATTCCCAAGTACAATCCGCACAAAAACTTAAAAGTATCATTGTCTTGTTTGTTTAGTTATCTCAAATTAGAAGTATTGATCTGGTTTTTCTTTTTCAATAAACAGAAAACGCTAAGAACCAATTACAATTACCTCCGTTCTTCTATTCTGATGTCGGTTTTCTTCCGAATCATTCGGTACCAAAGGTTTACTTTCTCCTTTTGACGTAACGGTGACTTGCTTACGAGGAACCCCTTTTTTCATCAGGATAGCTCGGATTTCTTTGGCTCTGCGGAGCCCCAATTTTTCGTTGTAGGCAACTTCTCCTTGATCATCGGTATGTCCAACGATCAGGACTTGTTCTTTCGTCTTGCGAATCCGTTTCGCCAATTCGGCTAAATATTTATCTACACTTTGATCTAATTCTTTTTGAATGGAATTATAAGGGAAACGGATGGTTGCTCGGTCTTTATCGTTTTTTTCTAGGGTAGGAGCAAGGTAGCGAAAACGGATGGCTTCAAAATAGCCTTCGCGAATTCCCTCGGGCACCGTTTCTAATAATTTTTCTCTGATTTGAATCCGATTGGAATCTAGGCGAATTTTAAATAACGCTTTGACCTTTGCCGCTCTTGCGAGTCCCATATTTTCGAAACCTTTGGGTTGGCGTTCCGCCGCAAAATATTGTCCAGTAATTTCTAAAATCTTCTCTTCGCCTAAATGATCTAATAGTCCATGACGGAAATTAGAAAAACCTTTATTCGTATAAGGAATCGCTTGCGACCATTTAAAATCCAAAGGTTTGCGCGTTGGTTCCACCCAAGCAGGGCGTTCGGGTGGCGGAAATACGGGTGCCGAAGCAGTCACGGTGCCATTTTCAACCGTAGTGGCACAATCATAGCAAGCCTTTTGTATCCAGCAGCATTGCCAGAAATGGCAAAACCAAAACCATAAAACGGTTACGATTAGAATCAGAATAGTCTTCAGGTTCATCTTAAAAGGAGGTTTACATTTTTAGGATTGAGGGAGACGTTGCATTTTTTTATTTTAAAATAAACGGATGACATTTTTTCGAATGTTGTAAATATTCAAGGCTAAAAAAAGTACTGCAAATCCTGCTAAACTCAAAAAGACAAATCCGTGAATCCCCGTTGCCAACTGAAACCCTTGCTGGCTAAACCAGTTTAACCAATAATAGCGGCAGAGATACAAGGAAATAATCGTTAGGACTACGATAATGCCAAAAAATCCACTGAGGTACTTCGTTAAGACACCACTGATTTGGGTGTCTTGATATCCGAGTTGTAGTAAGCGTTTGATATCTTCACTAGATTGTGAAATCAGTAGTTGGAAATTTAATAAGAAGATCAAAATGGATAAGAAAATGATCAAGACACCAATAATCGCTACGATGCTGATGACCGATTGTAGTAAAGTCGTTAACTGCGAACCAATTAAGCGACCATTACTGACCTCATAATTATTCTTTTTAAGAAAACTTTCAAAACTTTTAGAATTGGGATTATTCATGGCAAGAATGATTCGGGAAGCACCATCTTTTTGGGTATCACCGTAATTTTGATTAGCCCATTCCATAAAATTCTGTGGTACGAGGACGGAATTGATTCGATCACTAAAGCCCACGATTCTTCCCCGCAAAATCTTACTTTTCCCTTTTCCCTTAATGGTAACATCCATGCTCACTTTACCAATCGTACTCGGTGTGAATTGTGGTAAACCTTGGCTTGGCGCAAAACCGAAGTTGTAAAGTGCTAAATAATCTCGCGATAAGACAATAGGCAAAGCAGACTGTCCAACTTGCCAGTCCCACAGCGCAGGATCAATATCCATAAACTTATCGGGAACGGCTTCAAAGAACAATTCGGTATAAAAGCCTAAAGAGCGACTCGAAGCACTTACTTTAAAGAGGTTCGAAGAGAAAGCCCCCACTTCATTAACATCCGGCATAGCGGTAATTGTGGCAATTTCTTCGTCGGTAAAGTTTGACTTGATACCTAAAGTATTGAAGAGGTTAACTTTTTTATTAATGAGAATATATTGATTCGAATTATTCCCTTCGTAATTAAGCAGTCCCTGCAAATCTAAGTAAATCTGAAAGGCAACTAATAGCAGCAACAGACCGATAAAGGTGCCCGCCGCTGCACCAATGATTTGCCATTTGCTTTTTTGTTGCCATAATATTTTACGAAGCATTACTTTTTTTGAATTTATACGATGTAATAAATGGAAGTCGTTTAAACAATCTCCCTAATAAGATTCAAATTGATCTTTCAAAGCGCTAATTTAACAAGATTTCATACACTTTTGATATCTTAAAGATTAATCATTTGTAAAATGAGGGTAGAAATAGATAGATTCCCCCTGCTAAGGAGCAAAATTGCAAGAACTTTCGAGTAAGTTAAAACAACTTCTCAATTTAGAATGTACTGGGCTAAAAACTTTAAACAAGTTGATTATCTTTGCGGCATGACGGAGAAAATAATCATTTTTGACTTTGGTTCTCAGTATACGCAGCTCATCGCGCGTCGAATCCGGGAATTAAATGTCTACAGCGAAATCTTGCCTTATAATGCCGACCTGCAACTAGATGATAGTGTTAAGGCAATCATTCTTTCAGGAAGTCCTTTTTCAGTGACGGACGAAAAGGCATTACAAATTAATTTGGATAAATTCATGGGCAAAGTACCTGTCCTAGGAATTTGTTACGGTGCGCAATACATTGCCAATCATTACGGCGGAAAAGTACAGCGTTCTAATAAAAGAGAATACGGAAAAGCGGCTTTACGCCAATTGCAAAGTAATGATCCTTTCTTTAAGGGGATTTCCGCAGATTCTCAAGTTTGGATGTCTCACGGAGATACCATTATGGAAATTCCTGCTGGCTTTGAATTACTCGCCGGAACGGACAGTATTAACGTAGCGGTATTCAAATCGGAGGCAGCGCGCTTCGAAAAACCAGTTTATTGTATTCAGTTTCATCCTGAAGTGACACACAGTTTAGAAGGAAAAGACTTATTGCGCAACTTCGTTGAAGATATTGCGGCTTGTGATGGGAATTGGACGCCTGCTTCTTTCGTTAAGGATACGGTTGAAGATTTACGCAATAAAATTGGGACCGAAAAGGTTTTAATGGCGTTATCGGGCGGTGTAGATTCTACCGTCGGAGCGATGCTTTTGAAAAAAGCAATCGGAGATAATCTGTTTTGCTTTTTTATTGATAATGGTCTTTTGCGAAAAGATGAATATGAAGAAGTTTTAGCCTCTTACGAAGGCATGGGCTTGAATATTCGAGGAATTGATAGCAAGCAATTATTCTGGGATGGCTTAGCAAATGTTAGCGATCCGGAGAAAAAACGAAAGATAATTGGTAAATTGTTCATTGATGTTTTTGAAGAAGCTTCAGAACAGTTTGATAACGTTACATGGTTGGGACAAGGGACGATTTATCCCGATGTCATTGAATCCGTTTCGGTTCACGGACCGTCTGTAACGATCAAATCTCACCATAATGTTGGTGGATTACCCGAAAAGTTAAAACTAAAAATTGTTGAACCGCTGAGAATGCTTTTCAAAGATGAAGTTCGAAAAGTAGGAAAGGAGTTGGATATTCCAAATGCTATTTTATCTAGACACCCATTTCCAGGTCCGGGGTTAGCAATTCGAATTTTAGGAGATATTACTCCCGAAAAAGTGAGTCTTTTGCAAGCAGCAGATGAGATCTTTATTGATAATTTGAGATCCTCTGGGCTTTACGACGAAGTCTGGCAAGCAGCAACAATTTTATTACCGATTCAGTCAGTAGGTGTAATGGGAGATGAGCGTACTTACGAGAAAACGATCGTGCTGAGAGCCGTAAGTTCGGTAGATGGGATGACGGCAGAATGGAGCCCTTTGCCCCACGATTTTTTAGCAAAAGTATCCAGTGAAATAATTAACAACGTAAAAGGTATAAATCGTGTAGTTTATGATATTAGTACAAAACCTCCGGCAACGATTGAGTGGGAATAAAGCTTTATTCTTTAGTCTATTCGTCCTCTTACTAACTACAACCTCTTGCGATCCGTTGAAAAAAGCGAAAAGTAGTGGCACCGTTAGTGATGGAGATCTAGATCCAATCGAAGGAAAAAAACGCTACAATCCGAAAACGAAGAAATACGAAGATATTCGGCTTGAAAAAGAAAACGTGGATACCATCCGTTGGGTAGATAATCCGACGAAACCGCCCATCAAATCTGATCCGTCACAGTACGGAAGTGGAAAAGATGGAACTAAAGACGGTACGACCAATGGAACGGGCACGACTACGCTGGAACCGGGGATGATGGAAAAGTACAACGTCGCGATCTTATTGCCTTTTCTGACCGATCGATTTCGAGAATACGACGCAGAAATTAACGAGAAGTCTATGCTCGCACTAGATTTCTATAGTGGTGCTAAATTAGCTTTTGATGAATTGGCAAAAGAGGGCACTCGACTTGAAGTATCCGTTTATGATACCAAAGCTACGGATGCAGAAACCAGACGAATACTGGACTTTCCCGCAGTAAAAGATGCACAACTAATCATTGGTCCGATCCGAAAATCTGACATAAAAATGGTTGCTAATTTTGCTAAAACCAATCAAAAAACGCTAGTTTCTCCATTGAGACCTTACGATGATATCGTTAACGAAAATCCATTTTTCATCCAAAATAAACCTTCTCTAAAAAGTCATTGTGAAGCAATCACTCGGCACGTCCGTAAAAACTACGATGCAGATCAAGTGGTTTTGTTGAGT
>JBGCFY010000184.1:0-30712 GCA_045110315.1 Saprospiraceae bacterium | reverse complement strand
CAATTCAACACCAATTTTTGCTAAGTGTAATCGTGCTACTTTTTCATCTAAGTACTTAGGCAACATGTATACTTTGTTCTCGTAATTTGCCGAGTTTTCCCAAAGCTCCAACTGCGCTAATACTTGATTGGTAAAAGAGTTAGACATTACAAATGATGGATGCCCCGTTGCACAACCTAAGTTTACCAGTCTACCTTCTGCTAAAACGATTACATCAGAACCGTCGATGGTATACTTATCAACTTGTGGCTTAATCTCAACTTTAGTATCTCCATACTTGCCATTCAACCAAGCCATATCGATTTCGTTATCGAAGTGACCGATATTACAAACGATGGTTTTATCTTTCATTGCTCGGAAGTGACGCTCCGTTAAGATGTCTTTATTTCCAGTAGCCGTAACTACGATATTTGCTTCTTTGATAGAATTTTCCATCTTCTTCACTGCAAAACCGTCCATAGCAGCTTGCAATGCACAAATAGGATCAATTTCAGAAACGATTACTCTACAACCAGCTCCTTTTAAAGAAGCGGCAGAACCCTTTCCAACATCACCGTAACCTGCAACAACTGCTACTTTACCAGCCATCATTACGTCCGTTGCTCTTCTAATGGCATCAACGCAAGATTCTTTACAACCATATTTGTTATCAAATTTAGATTTGGTAACAGAATCGTTGATATTAATTGACGGTAATGGCAAAGTTCCGTTTTTCATTCGCTCGTATAAACGGTGAACACCAGTGGTAGTTTCTTCGCTAATTCCACGAATATTTTCTACCAATTCTGGATTCTTATCCAATACCATGTTGGTCAAGTCACCACCATCATCCAAGATCATGTTCAATGGCTTGTTTCCTTCGAAAGCAAATAACGTTTGCTCGATGCACCACTCAAATTCTTCCTCGTTCATACCTTTCCAAGCAAAAACAGGAATACCAGCAGCAGCGATAGCTGCAGCAGCGTGATCTTGCGTAGAGAAAATATTACAAGAAGACCAAGTTACTTCCGCACCTAAAGCGGTTAAAGTCTCAATCAAAACTGCAGTTTGAATTGTCATGTGTAAACATCCCGCAATTCTAGCTCCTTTTAAAGGTTGAGCTTCTCCATATTCCTCTCTTAGGGACATTAAACCTGGCATTTCTGCTTCAGCTAATTCCATTTCCTTTCTTCCCCAATCAGCCAGGGAGATATCTTTTACTTTGTAGTTCAATTTTGATTTAATTTCTTGCATATAAATAATATTTTTGAATTTCAAAATACGTTTGAAAGCAATGTTTACCTTAATTTCAAGGTAGAAGTGATAGACAATTTCACTATTTTTAAGTAAATTCTATCAATTCGAGTGCAAAGATACAATATTATTGACTCTTTTTCAAGGGCTAATGCATAACAAATTTTACCAAATCGTTGAATTTGAGCAGATTTTAACCGATGTAGCCTATTTCCGTTTGGAGTGACTAAATTTATTATAAATTGAAGCACTCCTTAGCGTACGCTATTTTGATAATTTTTCAATCAAACGGTGCATAAAAGCAAGTCCTTTTGCAAGTTGATCTTTACTGATATACTCGTTGGCTCGATGTGCTTGTGCTATACTTCCTGGACCACAAATTACAGACTCGAAGCCCGCTTCCGAAAACTGTCCCGCTTCCGTTGCGTAGGAAACAGCCGTTAACTCCTTGGACGTACATAATTCTTGAATAAAGTCAACGATTGGTAATTCTACTGGCGTATCTAAAGGCGGGACGGGTGGATGATGTGCCGTAGTTTTGATTTCGAATTCGGGAAATCGCGCGCGACATTTTGCTGTAACTGTTGCGCAATATGCCTCAAATTCTTGTCGAATATCTTCCAATTTATCCGCAGGAATCACTCGTACATCCCAATAAAAATCTGCTCGATCAGCAATCACATTGGGCGCAATGCCGCTACGCTCAAAAATGCCACAATGGATGGAAGTATGTGGAGGCGTAAAACGATCGTCAATTTGTCCGCGAGCCACTAAGTCATTCATCTTATTTTCTAACCACAAAATTAGGCGAGCAGCTTCCGTGATCGCACTAACTTCCGTACGAATACGGCTACTGTGTCCCGCCGAGCCATTAACCGTCGTATGGTAAATGACAATTCCTTTTTGTCCGACAACGGCTTCCATCATACTAGGCTCTCCGATGATTGCAAATCTCGGCTTTTCTTTATAAGTAGAATTGATGTGTGCCGCTAATTCGGGTGCAGCAAGGCAACCAATTTCTTCATCGTACGAAAATGCAAAATAAATAGGTCGCTGTAATTTTGCGGCAAGCATCTCCGGCAAAGCCGCTAAGCAACAAGCTAAAAAACCTTTCATGTCACAGCTTCCTCGAGCGTACAACTTACCGTCACCACCGTCCACCAGCTGAAAAGGATCCGTATCCCAAGATTGTCCTTCTACTGGAACAACATCCATGTGCCCAGATAAAATAACTCCGCCATCTACCGCAGGACCAATCCGACAATGAATTGACCTTTTAGTACCTGTGGCATTGGGAACTGTTGTATAAGCAACACCATATTTTTTAAGATAATCTTCAATCCACGTGGCAATAGACAAGTTACTTTGTCCTCCTAATACAGGAAAAGAGATGAGTTTTGCAAGAATTTCATTAACCGTCATTGATCGTTGCATTTGAGCTTTGACTCTTTTAAAATTAAAAATGTTTTATTAGCACTTGTAAAATGAGCTTATCTCGGCAACAAAACAAACTTTAGGAGGAAGAAATTAAAGAAGTTGTTTTCCATTTCCACTAATAAATTAAACTAGCAAAGCAGTAATTAAATCCTCGAAGGCATCTGCATCTTGGTACAAATGATCGCGGTATTTAGTCGCATTAAATTTCAGGTGGGTGATTTTTTCGTTGCGTTCTACCAATTGAATGGTAATATTCCCAAATTGTTGACTCAACTTTTGTGCTGGAAAATCTTTTATCCGAAGCCGAGGTTTTAAGTAGTGCCGTTGAATGGTTTCTACCGCTTGGTTTCGCTGATAAGTTCTTAGGTCAGACATATACAAGGTATAACCTAACTTCCGTACTCGATCTTTCAGTAGATCAAAAAGATGAACAACTTCTTGTTTAGGAAATTTTTTCTTACCAAACTTCATAACAAAACCTTTCAGCGAAGAAGTCGTGATGAACTCAATATGTTCGTTAATTGTTCCAGGATTAATGCTCTGTTGTACCTGCTGAGTGTGTAGCCAATTGAGAATTTCGCAATTGGCAAGCTGTAGTTTCCATTTTTCGTACGCAGCTTGCTCTTCTTCCGTTCGCTCAATCGTTTCGTGCAGGTAAGGCTTTGATGGCGAACTTTCCTCCAAGGTGTTAAATAAACCCTTTACATAATTCCAGATTGTATTCATACTATTTCAACAAGGAAGTATCACATATTGTTTTGTGAATTTGAAGTCACTTAAGCGGGTCCCCAGTGGATTGCCACACTAAGCAGTAAAAAACACCATGCAAGTACTAAAATCAATAAAGTCAAAGGAAGTATAAATCTCAACCAACGATCAAAAGGCACTCTACACAATCCTAGCATTGCGATCAAACCTCCTAGCGCGGGATTGACTAAATTCGTAATACCATCTCCGATTTGGAAGGCAAGGATCGAACATTGTCTCGTCAAACCGACCAACTCTCCTACGGGAATCATAATGGGTAACGTAGCCAAGGCTTGACCACTTCCCGAAGGAATCATCAGATTCATAATACATTGAGTAATCGACATAACAATCGCCGCAAAATAGCTCGGCAGGTAACTCAGTACACTCGATAGTTGGAAAGCAATGGTGTCACTAATATTCCCCATCTCAAGAATTACTTTGATGGTGGTCGCTAAACCTACCATAAAAGCACCGGGCGCAACAATCGCCACCGATTTTAAAACGATTTCACTCATGTGAGTACTTCCCATTCGCGCAACGATGCCAACGACAATGGCAATCATTAAAAAGATAGCCGAAATTTCCACCAAGTACCAGTTATATTTAAAAATGCCAAGTAGCATAATCGCTAAACCTCCTAAAAAAGCAAATAAAACTAAATAATTATTTGTGGTAATTTCATAATCATCAATTGGTTTCGACAGTGCGAAGTTGCTTTGATCTAACTCCTTACCGAGACTTGCACTCGGATCATTAAGTATTTTTTGGAAGTAGCGCACATTGTAATAAGCCAAAGTAGTCAGTGCTAAAAAACACAAAATGGATCGCAGTACAATTCCCGAAAACATGGGTAGTTCTGCAATCTTGTGCCCGGTGCCAACCGTGTAAGGATTAATTGGAGATAAACCAAACCCGACGGTAATTGCCGCTACGGAAATGCCTGCGGCCAAAATCAAATCTCCGCCTAAAGCAAGCGAAAGGACGGCGGCGATGGGGACAAGTGCGATATTATTTTCGTAGCCTACCGCAACGCCGAGAAAACCAAAAACAAAAGTCATGATTACAACAATGTGAAATTTTCTTTTGAGTCCTAGATTTTTCACGATGGCACCAACCGTATTTTCGATGGTCTTAGATGCTTCTAACATTCCAAACATAATTCCCCCCGCAAAGACGATAAAAATAATATTAGAAGCGTCTTTGAAGGCTTGTGAAAATGCTTTGAACATTTCCAACAAACCAATCGGAGTAGATTTAATAGTATGGTAAGAACCTGGTACTACGCGAGGACGCCCTTCTACCAATATCCGCTCGTAGACTCCCGCAGGAAGTAGGTAACTCAAAACTGTTGCAAGGAGGATCATACCAAATAGCATCGCTACGGGGTGAGGAATTCTTTCGTACCATTTCATGTAATAGGACTTTAACCGTGATACGGACGCAAGGTACTTTTCAACGGTTCGTTAAAAATTGCAATACGCCTGCAAATTGATGTCGGCTTGAAGATAATAAATTCCTACGGGCTGATAGAATAAGTACACTCCAACATAAATTTATTTGCTAAAAATTTGCTAAAAAAGAAAGCTGAGCATTCTCCGTGGAGGATGCTCAGCTTTAAAGTTTATCAATAAAACTTTTAGAACTACTCTACCATTCGCTCTTTGCGCGATACGGCAGATACACAGAAGAAACCAACAGCTGCTTCATCTTCTTCTCCACTAGGAGAAATAATATTAGTTGGTACATTTACTACGGGAGAGGCAAAAATTGTTTGATCTCCTAAAGTCATTTGGATTAAGGCTTGTTCTAAGAAAAAGAAAGCTTCGTCCGTCAAAGAATGAATCTCTACCGTAATTTTATCTCCTACTTTGTAAGGAGGTTGGTCGCTATCATCTACAGCATCATCTCCTGAATCTGGCACTCGATTAATTCCCGTTCTGATCGGCGTAATAAAAACCAATCCGTCGATATTTCCACCGGGTGTAAAACCTGCATCGTAAGCGGTGTTTAATTCACTAGGCTTGTTTAAGTATTGATCATTTTTGAAAGCTTTGATCCAGTAAGAATCTCCTGTCCCGACGAAATCTTGCGCAAAAAATTCCGCGTAAATTCCTGCAGGATCCCCCCGTTCTTCTTCTCGATCTTCGTAAGTAATGGTATCGATAGGCATTACTCTATTCATCGTAGAAACTGCCGTATACTCTTTACCATCTAATACTACACTTAATAAATAATCTTCTCCAACACCGCCAAAACTTTCTCCTGCGGCAGGCGTCCAGGTATAGTCACCGTTGTTGTTTTCATCCGTAAAAGTATAACTTTCTCCCGTGCTGGAAGTAACAACTACAGCTGCGCCCGTTGCTTTGGGAGATGGAGTACTATTGAAGTAAGTGCTTGTGTATCTCAGTTTGATCACTTGTTCTTCGGGCATATTATTTATCCAAGCATCAATTACGAATTGAGACTTTCCTTCTTCTAAGTCAAGATCAATTACATCTTCACAAGCAGGAAATAATACGCTAACCAAAAGGAGTACGAAAAATATATTTTGAAATTTCATTATTTCTATTTTTTAATTTTCTTTAAAATTAATAAAGAAGTTGTTTTAAGGAATCTTCTAAAATTTAAAATTATAAGTCACCGAAGGAATCAAACTACCAATAACGGAAAGTCGAACTGCTTCCGTTTGTACGGGAGAACCGTCAGTTGGTCTAATGTTTCCTTGTCGGAAAAAGATAGAAAATGGATTACGTCGATTGTACACGTTGTAGATAGAGAAAACCCATTCTCCGTACCAACGTTTTCCTTCTTTTTTCTTTCCAGCTAAAGTGGCAGAAAGGTCTAGTCGATGATACGCCGGAATACGAAGATTATTTCGTTGTCCAGAAGAAATATGTGGAAGAATATATCCTTGTTGTTCAATTCGGTGGGTAGGAAAAGTTGCGGGTGTTCCTGTATTTAAAACAAAGTTAGCCGAGAAACTCCAACGCGCATTCAACTCATAAAAAGCGGTCGCACTAAAATTGTGGGTTTGATCAAATCGAGAAGGAAACCAATCTCCTTTATTTACGCCGGGCACTTTACGTTCTGTGCGAGCAAGTGTATAACTAATCCATCCCGTAAGATCTCCTTTCTTTTTCTCTACTTGTAATTCCAATCCATATGCTCTTCCGTCAGCATCAAGCAAATCTGCTTCAAGCAATTCGTTCACAAATAAATCCGCTTCGTCGATGTAGTCTACTAAATGAGACATTTCTTTATAATATACCTCCGCAGAAGTGACGTACATATTATCCTTCAAATTTTTGAAGACACCAAAAGCAATTTGATCTGAAATTTGTGGTTTGATATTATTGGTACTCGGCGTCCAAACGTCAACGGGTGTAGCCGCAACTGTATTTGAAATTAAGTGAATATATTGTACGGTACGATTGTAACTCAACTTAAAAGAAGTCGAAGGATCAAATTGGTATTTAACGGAAGCCCGTGGTTCCAAATTGATGTAATCTTCAATGCTTTCCCAGTCTCCAAACTCGGTAACACTCACAAAGTCTTTGCGTTGTCCTTCTGTCGTCTCTTTGAATTCAAAAGCTTTTCCTGCTCCCAAATAATTGAAGTAAGACAATCTCAATCCATAGTGTACAGAAAGGCGCGTATTAATTTTTTGCTCATTTTCTAAGAAAAGACTAGCTTCTAAAGCACGCTTCGTTGGCAAACTAAAATCCGAAGTTTCTCCTTCACTGACTCCAACTGCATTACCAGGTTCAAATTCGTAAAGAATTGCTTGTCCACCGAAAGTGACTAAGTTATCAGGATTTACAAAATAAGAGAAATCTGTTTTCAAACTATAATTCACAATCTGAGCATTCCAGTCGAAGGAGTTGTCTGGTTGGTCACCAAAATTCAACTCGTAATCGTAGTTACTATAATAAGCCGTAAAGTTGGAGAATAGACGATCACTAAATAAGTGATTCCATCGTAAAGTCGTCGTCGCATTTCCCCAGTTAAAACCGGCTCCTTCTCCAAACCCGAAGTTATCTCGTCCTAAATAACCCGATAAGTAAATCCGATCTTTTTCACCTAAACGGTAATTCGCTTTGATGGTTAAATCGTAGAAATTCAGTTTAGTGTCTTGTAAATCTTCGCTCAAGAAAGGCTTGGCTAAGATATCGATGTAAGATCTTCTTGCTGCGATGATAAAAGAAGATTTATCTTTGACGAGCGGTCCTTCTACTGCGATTCGACTAAAGATGGAACCAATACCACCAGAAAAAGTAAATTTCTTATTATTTCCTTCTTTCATTCTTACATCAAGAATAGAAGATAATCGACCACCATAACGAGCAGGAATTCCTCCTTTGTATAATTTGACATCTTTCACCGCATCAGGATTGAAGACGGAGAAAAACCCAAAAAGGTGAGAAGAGTTAAATACCGGCGCTTCGTCTAGTAATACCAAGTTTTGATCAACACTTCCTCCCCGTACGTTAAATCCTGTCGCTCCTTCTCCTACCGTGGTTACCCCTGGTAATAATTGGATACTACGGATAACGTCTACTTCTCCGAGTAAGGCTGGCATTTTTTTAATGGTATTCAACTGCAGCTTGTTGGTACTCATTTCCGTATTCGTAACGTTGCGGTCTTCCGCTTCAGAAGTTACAATAACTTCGACGAGTTGTTCCGCTTCTTCGCGTAGTTCTATCGTGAGTTTTTCATCTTTACTTAAGACGACTTCTTGAACTTGTGTTTCAAATCCGAGGTAAGAAAACTCTAGCTTGTAGGTTCCCGGAGGAATGGAGAGCGAATAAAAACCGTACTCGTTAGAAGTTGTACCGTTTGATAATTCTGTAACGTAGACAGCGGCACCGATTAAGGTCTCTCCACTAGTTCCATCTTTAACGTAGCCACTTACCGTAACTTTTTCCTGTGTTTCAGTGTCCTGCGCAATGCTAAAAAGCGGCAACGCGAGACAGATCAGGAGTAAATAAATTGGTGTGAAAGATTTCATTAATTGTTAGTTATTTTGATTATGTGGTATAAAGAAGCAAGCTACAATAGTTGAAATATTTACCGCTATCTTCCATTTACACTTGAAAAATAAAATATTGCAAATTTAGGCATTCAATCTACCTTCACCAATAGCAGGAAGGTATCATTTTACCTACTAGTTAGTCTATTACGTAGAATAATTGATAGGATATATAAGTTAGTTTAGATTTGTTCGAAGGAAACAATTTTGATAAAATCTGGTTTCAATCAAGTTTTGTCTCCTCTCATAAACGAATTATGCCGCAAAAATGTGAAATAAAAATAACATTAATAGCGAAGTTGTTTATTTTTTTCTTGAAGTTGTTTTAAAATGAGAGTTGAAACTATTTGTAAGCGCTTGGTTTTCAAGAGGAAGCTCCATTTTTTTTTCGTAGCCATAGCTGCGGGGAAAAAAATTAGCTGAAATACTGAAAATCAATGGCTTGCAAATAAATCATCTATCTATTTTTAAACAACTTCCTTATTTACCCCTTGTTAAAAAAGTAAAATCCGAATCAATAAAAGTCGAATTCATAGTAACACAAAGTTAAGTAAGAACAAGCTTATCCATCATAAGATACCTTAAGAAATAATTCTGCGCTTACTTTTTTTACCAGCCTTCGCTTTCTATCACTTAAGAGTAATAGAAAAGCAATGTAGCCAATTTGTAGACAAAAAATCAACGTATGGGCTCCGTGGGGCAATAGCATGAGTGAGGGCTCATTTTTAGGGCTATTTCACAAATGAATGCTCAATAAGAATGTTCAACAAAAAAAGGCAGTTGAATTGCTTCAACTGCCCATTAGCATAACTACCGTTCTATCACCACTGGATCTCCATCTACCCTGATCCTACAGCTCTGATCCAGTTGCTGTTGTAAAGTATCTTTTACGGCGACCTTTGCCCTACTATGACTTGCCGCTCGAATAAATGCGTTATCTACCGCGTAGTGTTCTGCTGCTAAGGTGGCGCGTTCATCCAAAATAACATCTAATTTTTTACCGCTACCACGCAAATCTAATTCATTGCGTCCATCCAATGTTACGGTGAGTTCTTCGATATCTACGTAAGCTTTGATATCTCCTCGACCTTCATTCTTGATGGTTAATTCTTTTGCTTTAAAACCGCGTAATTTTATGTCTTCTGTATTTCTACAAGTTAGTGCCGTTAAACTTGGCATCGTGATATAAAGCCTAACAGGAGCGGAACTTTCTTTCAAATCCGTTGCTACTCTTAAAATATTTCCCGTTTGTTTGAGATCGACATTCCTAGTATAAATCTCTTTTCCTTGGAGTTGTACTTTAAATACGGCGCCCTCTTCAATCGTTACCTTTACGAAACCTTCAATGTTGAGTTGATCGAAATCTTGGAATGATAAATTTGCATCTTTCTTAGTTTTATCCATCCATTCTGGACAAACCAAACCATTGGATTCCATCCGCCAAATTTGTCCATTTCGCACCCAAGGATGATTAATCGTCCGATCAATATCTAGATGTCCTAAAAAACGAGCAACCCGATCATTAATTTTAATTGCTTTTCCTTCGGGGACTTTCAGGATCAACTCTACTTCTTGTCCACGCCATTTATGACCTTGTTGAATCATAAAGTCTGGCAAAAGTTCTAAAGTTTCATCAGTTACTTGTACGTCGTAGGCAATTTTTTCGACTAAGGTATTCGCTTCAATGGTACTTGCGCCTCTAGATTTTATTACTTTTTCTAATTCAAATGCAGCATTATCTGATTTGATAATCGATAAGGATATTTCATTACTTAGCAAAAATTCTTCGGAGATTTGTAAATTACCAATTGTGGTAGACAGTTCTCCGTGGGGAGAATTTCCCATACTCAAATTAAGCGTGTCTGTTTTCAAATCTAACAAATCAATTTTTGTAGTGTATTCTGAACCGTGATTAAATTGTTGAACTAAGTTTACACCAATGATAATGAGTGAAATCAAATTGACCGTCCAAAATGACCAAATACCAGCTTGCCAACGTGGACTCAAGCGATTGCCATAGACCAGTCGGTAACAAAACAACACCACAAAAAGGGCAGGAATACCGACGACGAAAAAACTATTGATAAACCCTAAAAAAGAAGCAAATTGAGAACCAACAAAAAAGTAATTTGCAAAAGGAAAAGCGTAGAAGAAACTAATCATGAGCGCTATCCAAATAATAGCGAGCACCAAAATAATGAAGCTTCCGAATAACAAAATAATCGGTTTCCAAATACTCAAAAACCCTTTTACCAAAAATTTAAGAACCCGACCAATAAAAGAAACTATTTTTTTTAGTATTGCTCTTGCTCTACTGGTTCCACCACTCTTTTTTTTTTACCTGTTACACTGCCAAGACCACCGTCAAAGTCGGACAGTCGGCTCGATAAATGATTGATCTCTTCCTCAATCATCTGAGCAATATTGGAAACGTTAATATTTTCACCACGCATGGCTAATCGATCCGCAGAAGATGCGGCTTTAGGAACAATTGCCCACAAGATCAGGTATAAAGGTAAACCAATTCCCCCCGAAAGTGCGACCAGAATAAAAGCTAACCGAATCCATAACGGATCATTGATTCCGAAGTAAGCGCTAATCCCCGAACAAACACCACCGACCACTTCATCATCGGGATTTCTAAATAATCGCTTTCCCGTTCGGTAGTCCGATTCTTCATCAGCCTCTTCCGCACGTTCTTCCGAATTCTCTTCCCAAACTGGCTCCGCACCAAAATCTTCCGGCGTTCCCATAATTGCAATGGCAACTTTGATATCTTTAATCGTTACGATTGCTCGACCATTCAAGTTTTCCTCAAAAAGTTCTGCCAATCTCATTTCTATATCCGAAGTAATTTCTTCGTACCCCTCCGAGTTTCTAAAATGATGGTGAATCGTTTTGAGGTATTGATTCAACTCGTTATAAGCATCTTCATCAATGGTAAACGGATAGCCTCCTAAATTAACATTAAATACTTTATTCATCGTTGGTGATATTTTTTGTAGAGAGATTTACAACGTGTACCAGTTGGTTCCAAGTAACTAATAATTCGCCCAGAAATTCATGCCCTGCGTCAGTGATGTGGTAATACTTTCGAGGAGGTCCCTTCAGCGATTCTTTCCAATTATAGTGAAGCAGTCCAGCATTTTTCAACCGTGTCAGTAAGGGATAAAGTGTGCCTTCTACCACGATCAACTCGATTGCTTTCAATTTCTCGATAATGTCAGAAGTATATGCTTCTTCCTCAGATATAATCGAAAGGATACACAATTCAAGGACTCCTTTTCTCATTTGTGCCTTGGTATTTTCTAACTTCATAACTCAAAGATAAGAAACAATATAGAACTATGCAATACATAGTACTATAAGACGAAAGAATCGCATTACAGAAAAAACACACAAAACACTGACAATCAAATACTTAAGTCAATCAAAAAAATTAGAATATTTTTCATCAATTTTCTGCAAAAGTAAAAACAAACAAGATTCATCAACTTTTAGGGCATCAAAAAGCCTGCGATTTTCTTAGGAAAAAGCAGGCTTTTTACAGATTTCAAGCTTGTACTATAAGCTGATTAACGCTACATTTTGTATTTAACTTCTTTCCCGACAATGACTTTCTTGGCGCCTTTGATCGCCTCTAATTCCGGATCGTCGGCAGCTTCATTAACGGGTGCTGACATGATGGGTTCTTCGATGATTACAGGTTCCATTTTTTCTTTAACCTCATCGTTGGTTATCGGTAGCGTTGCTCCTCCACTCGCACCTACTGGTTCGCCTTCGTCAAAGATTTCAGTCTCTTCCAATTTTTCGCTAAAGCTTTCGTCTATGGCGGTTTCGAATGCTTCTTTTAGATCCTCGACTTCTTCGACGTCCTCTAATTCTGCCATCACAGGTGGTTCAACCGTTGGCAATGGTGGGACAGATTTAGTTGGTGGAATTGAAGTAACAGATTCTACAGCTAGGTCACTTTCTGTTTTCATTAGGGACAAGGCAGCATCTTTTCCTTCGAAGTAATTAATCAAGTTGTCCAGCTCAATTTCTTTGGCTGCTGCTTGGGTACAATAAAAGGCATTTAGTTCGTGGTCACCAAGTACATCGGCACCAATAAATTGTCCTAATTGGTAGTAAGATTCCCACTGAATTGGATCGAAGAATTGATCAGAAGTTGGTTCGTGTGGGAAACTTGGATGATAAATTTTATACTTGTAGGTTCCATAAGCGAGACTATCTCGGTCGGGAATCACAGGCTTTCCTTCGGGTGCGGTAACGGAGGATTTGACGTAGACTAAGGTTCCTACTTTGAGGTTACTCGCAATACGATCTTCGATGACTTTCTTTACGCAGTTTTCAATTATTACCTTATCCGCAGGAGAAGCCAATTTGATTTGATCAATGCTAGCTTGCGCATTTTTTAGCGTCCGCGTTTTTGAATCTTTTTTCAAACGATCGCGAATTACATTTTTAATATCGTTAGCAACAATTTCATTTTCTTCTGAAATGTATTGTACTTTTTCTTCGACCACTTTATTAATATCTTCAAAATTAATAAGCACTTGAATTGCTTTTCCATCCGCGTCGAGAATGGAGCAATTTCCATCGTCCAAAATATCTACTTCTTCCCACAATTGAAAAATATCCGCAATAGCAAAACGTTGTTCGGAATATCCATGCGAAGGCTTCGGCCGGATCTTATCTTCTGGTATTTGATCTTTTCTAAAATGAATCCGTAAGCCTAATTCGTTGCGGGCACGAATCGTTAAATTCTCCAAATCTGAAAATCCAAAAAGTGGATCGGCTCCGGCATCCACGGCGATAATTAAACGACATCTTCTACGCAGTAATTCGTAAACTCCCAAGTTTTCGATATGACCACCATCTGAGATATTCAGCATCTTGTTATTCGTTCCAATCATTGAAAATAATTCGTAGAAAAAATACATTGGCCACCAAACTATTTTTTTACTTTTTAGCTTCAGCGGATTCGTAATCCAAAACCCTAAACGAGCGTTGAACAATGTCATAAAGACACTTAATATTTTATTCGAGTACATGCCCATTCCGGGATTGACCGCAGCAGCAGAAATGGTCGTAGCGGCTGGTAAAGTCATTTGGCGATAATCCGAAACGGCCTTGGTGGAGACGTACTTTGTCAACTTAGCACCACAGTACAACGGAGACAACAAAAAATAATCGCTTGCTTTCGTTCCTTTAAATTTCTTATCGGTAACAGACTGTAAATTCAAACAAGTATTGATCAATGGATAGGGAGCTAAATAATCTTTTTCGGCTTCGCTATCAACGTTAAATAAGTCTACCAATTTTACATTTTTATACGTTCGCGTAAAATGCAAAAAAGCATCCGTCAATTGATTTCGATAAAACCGATGAAAACTTAGCGCATTAGGATTTGTAAAAAGTCCCATGACAAAAAGTAGAAAAGCAAAAAATACGTAACTAATTAAATCACTCGTTTGCTCAATTTCAATTTCTTGCCATCCCGTTACAAAAATGGACGCTAACCAAAGTACAACCATACTAGCAAAGATCGCTTCCAAACGATTAAACTGACGAGACATGCCTACGTTGTATTGAATTAGAATATTGAAAAAGAAATGCAAGACAAAAACGCCCGAGAAAACATACAAAACAACTTGCACGATTCTAGGATCTAGCAAGTAATCCCGTACCGTTGTGAATTGGTCAAAATCCAATAAATAGCCCAAAATAGTATACGCAACAATCCCTAATCCAATCACAATGGCCGGACTAATCCAACTCATCAACAAACTGATTAAATATCCGATGGCCAATACCAGTGCATTCCAACGTTTCACCAAGCGAGTGCCCGGGATGAGGTATTCTCCCCGAGAACGCATATCGTCAATGTGCGTTTCTTTGAATAAATGCTCGTAGCTTTCTTCTGATTTCAAACAAGCCTGAATATAAGCGCCTGTATAACCGCCACCGGAAACTGTGGAGATGTAATCGGCTCTTTTCAAAATACCAAACTTATTCAAAGTCTTGAGAAACCCCATGTTAATCGTAGCAGATCGAATACCGCCACCAGAAAGTGCGACCCCAATTTTTGTATTTGCAAAGCTTTCGTCACTCCCATCTTTAAAAAGCTTTTTACGGCGCTTTTTGAGTTGTTGAGACTCTTCGTGAATAACTTCTTTAAATCCTAAAAGTTGCTTTCCTTTCGACATTTACAATTTAACTTTGGTGGATAAACGCAGGCTAATTATATTAATAATAACTTAGCTGCTTCAAGATAAAGCTTGTCGAGGGGAAAGCAAAGGGAGTGCCTTGAAAATTGTAAAACTAAATTTGTGGGTTTGTGTTGTGAAAGGAGAATTAGTCGTTTTTTTTAGAAAACTTAATTCGCAAGAGCGAAGCTTCGGTAAGCATACCGCAAGCATTTCAATTAAGCTACTTTTCTGGCTAACTGTTTCATAATCATTTCCAGTACCGCTTCAAAGGGCAATATCTCAATCGAGATATTCTGTCCCATGCTAATGGGATGTGTTTTTAGATAGTCGATATGTCGCTTCGCCACGCGCTGCAACGCCACCGGATGAAAATCTACTTTAGGTAAAGTGCACAAAATCTTGATAAACCGTTTTGCCCGTTTCGAATCCTCCGATTTCAAATGACGATACGAATAACTATTGACCGCTTCTACCCGATCAATAAATTTCCCTCGATCCCTGCCGAGGTAAACTAATAGTTCAGCGATGATAATATTAACGTTGCTTCCTTCTTTGTCGGTTTGTGCTTTGATGGTTTCGTTGAGTAATTTGCCAAGTCGGAAAGGGCGGTTGAGGGTGAGGTGACCGGTGTAGGATAAATAGCAGAGGTATGCTTCTATGATGGCGAATTGTTCTTTAATGTTTTCATAACGGCATTTTCGATTTTTCAGGTATAGCTCGTAGGCGAGTGGGTAGTTACTAGCGTGCAGGGCGTTTAGGGTTTTGTGTAGTTGTATGAGTCCGAAATTGATAGATTTTGACGATGTGTAATCTTCAGCTTTCACAAAATTAATTTGCGCTTTTTCATATTCTCCCAAAGCCATGTAAGCTTTAGCTGTATTCGCAAAACAAAACCAATAATACGAATTATAAACTCCTTTCTTCGTAGCAAATACATTAAGTGACTGTTCACAACTCTTGATAATCAAATCGTAATTATTGGAGCTAAAGCCATAGAATACTTCAATTCTAGATTGGTACACCTGATATTTAATGCTTTGTCCTTTGCACTCGTTAATCTTCATAAAAGATTCTTCAAAGTGTAATGATTTTAACGAGTTATTTATTCTACCGATTATTTGGAAATAATAATATTCAGCTTTTTTCTCCGCTGCATAGTCCTGTAGATATCGTTCTACTTCAAGCGCATAGAAATTCGCTTTGCGCTCATTATACTCATAATAAACATAGTTATGATATAAAATACTTGAAAGCTCACAGGCTAGATGTACAAAATCATACGTAGTAGCAATTTTATAAGCTTCCTGAATTTGACGCAAACCTTCTGCTCTATCCTTCGTTGAAATAAGTTTATTACCAACAATAAACATTTTTTGACAGGCGTTCATTTTTGTTTGCAAATCACTAACATCATAAGACCTACTCACAATAACAAAAGCTTCTAAAATACTAAGTACTCTCATTTTTAAACTTGAGTAATACTTTCGAGAGTATCCTTTTTGACATATTTTTTTAATAAAACTTTCTTCTTCTTCAAATTCTCCACTCATGAATATATCAATGAAGAATTTAGGTTTTCCACTTAATTGTCTCAATACTCTAGGGTCAATAACAGATAAGTAAGACTTTATCGATTTCATATTCCAACAATATAATAACTTATAGTGAATACTACTTCATTTTGTCAATAAAAATTATTGAAAAGGAATTTATCTTGCAGAAGAATACAAATAAAATAGCATCAAAATACTTAGAAAAAAGAAAGTAATCATTTGGTAATCACATTTTCTAAATCATTTATACAAAAAAATATTACAGGATATAATAAAGTCTGTTCTTTTCATTTTAATAGAATACGAGTTCAATAAATTTAACAGTAAGGATAACATTTTCAATGTTACGCTAAGTAAGCATTAAGACTTGCTTGCGCGCTAAAATGCCTATTCGTTAGTCTACTGTTAATGCTTAACGTTTATGGGAATATTTTATTATTCAGGAGAGCAAATACAAATTATTTGTAATTGAATGAGAAGGAAGTATTTGCCGTTAACTAAGCACTTGTCTGTCTCCTTTTTGGAGGCAGGCTTTTTACTACTTACTAATTTTACACAGATAATTTTGTTTACAACGATAAGTGCTTGGACAAAATTAAGTAACAGATTAAAGATTTAGATGTCACTCCGCTGGAGTTCATAAAGCATATTATCCCTCCTTGTTATTAAGGTGTCGCGCTGCTAGCGCTTAGAAAATAATTGGAAAAGAATTAGGCTTTCTATTACGAAGTTGTACAAAAACTCCTTTATATCACGATCTCAAATTTTGTAAACTACGCTTGACTATACTATTTTCACCCTATAAGAATTATTATTTGTACAAAATCCCAGCGGGATGAAACCTTCGTAAAAAATAGGAACCTAGCGCCATTAAAGCGCCGTAGGTGCGAAACCATTCGTTCGCTGACTTGGTATTTTATCACTCGTATCAAACTATACACAATTTTGTCCAAGTATTTAACTTAAAATTCAATTCATACACCCTTACTTATGGAACAACAAATCATCACCCTCGTCAACGAACGAATTCATGCGCTCTTTGCAGAAGTCAAAAACACCTTACTACAACAAGATAGCTACACGACTCCCGTAGACACCCAAAACCTCTTTCACTATTTTAGTTTTTTAGAGACGGCGCTTCATCTTCCATACAATCGCTTAGCTTCGCTCACCGCATTCATCAATAACGATGCGAGCTTACTGAGTGATTTAATGTACCCTTTAGCCATGTTAAAAATAGAAACCAAACAAGTTATTCAACAAAAATCAAAACAGGCAGGTATGCTAGCAAATGGATTGGATGTAAGTGGAATTGATCCTGATTTTTTATCCTTGGTTACGGAAAAGCATTCGGAAAGAAGTCGTAAGTAAAACTAGACACTACTTTTTCCCTACTAAGCAGACCTTGGCTCCACTTCACTGAATTAGTCAGCACAAAATGATTTAAGTTGTTAGTTAACTATAAATAGGAAAGTCACATCAATTAATAAGTCTACGCATTTCTGCAGCACAGACTACTTTCCCTAAAGATGTGAGTGCGCTCAATTTATTAAATAACTAAATATGAAATTATTGTTTCAAACATTGGTCACGCTTTGTCTAATTACACTCTTTTCTTGCCAATCAGAAGAGCAAAAAACGATAACACTTGAAGTAGATAGCCACGCTTCATTTGAAAGTTTCAAAGAAGACCAAAGAGTTCAATCGTTAGTTCAAGCTCTATTCACCCTCAAAAATCTTCCACCAGAAACAATTGATAAAATAAGATTTTATACACTCTTACAAGATTTTAACAAGCTAGGCAACAATTTACTTTCTGACTATGGTCGTAAGCACATTACTGATTTTTTAAGTATCTTAGTAGAACGGGAAGCCCAATTAAACTCAAGATTCCCTTGCTGTGAATTAAATACTGGCGGTACCGTTGATTGGAGTTGCTGTGGTTTCTGGGAGTCTGCAGTAGTTGCAGTTGACGTCTATTTCGGTTGCAGCCAACCTACTGCGCCTTTAGCAGAAGGAGAAGCACTAGCTTATTACCATTGTATTCAGGAAAGCGTTTGCGCTAATTGTTAAATCATCAAAATCGTCAAAAATGAATCGTAAAGTCAAAAAATTACTCTTCTTAGCAAGTATACTAATCTTCACTGCTTTTATTGCCAATCAACTTTTCCTTAAAAAAATAAAGAAGACGGCTACAGAAACACATCAAGAATATGAACAGCGATTAACGAAAGAAGGGCAATAGTTTTCTTAAAAAAGAGATACAATTGACAACTTCTTGCATTATTGCAAGAGGTTGTTTTGTTTACGCGCTATCCTATACTTATATCTATCCTGAAAATAAAAAGACAGCAAATCTAACCTTGCTAAAATAGCAGTCTGCGAAAAAAAGTAATTTATAAATTCGAAGTAATCAACAAATCCAAATCCGTAAACTTAATTTGAAAACGTTCGCCGAGGTATTCGTTTGTCAAACAACCTTTATAAGTGTAGACGCCATTTCTCAACCCAACGTCCGATTGAATCAGTTTATCTAGACTGCCCGAATTTTCTGCGCGCATCAAAATCGGCGTCAAAATATTACTCACCGCAATTGAAGCCGTTCGGCTAATTTTAGAAGCAATGTTTGGAACACAGTAATGTATAACACCATGTTTTACAAAAGTAGGATGGTCATGAGAAGTTACTTCCGAGGTTGCGAAACAACCACCTTGATCAATACTGACGTCGATAATCACCGAGCCCGGCTTCATTTTCATGACAACTTCTTCACTCACTACGATCGGCGTACGAGCGGTTTGGGAATGCATCGCACCAATGACAACATCGGCCGTTAGCAACTCTTTTGCTAATTGAATGGGATTTAACGAAGAAGTATTTAATTGGCGACCTACTTGATTTTGTAAGCGCATCAATTTATAAATATTATTATCAAATACTCGGATATCTGCACCGAGACCAATCGCCGTTCGGGTCGCAAACTCTGCTACGACGCCTGCACCAAGAATCACCACTTTAGCCGAAGGAACGCCTGAAATACCACCTAGCAAAATCCCTTTTCCACGGTTGGTATTGGCCAATAATTCCGCGGCGGTAAGCATCGAACATAAGCCCGCCATTTCACTCATAATTCTTACCACGGGAAAACTACCGACTTCATCTTTGATGTATTCCATCGCCAGAGCAATCACGCGCTTTTGTCGTAATTTATTGATGTAATCTGCCGTAATAATTGGAATTTGTAAAGGAGAAATCAGCACTTGATTAGGATGCAACAAGTCTAATTCTTTCAAGGTTGGCGGTGCAACTTTTACTAAAATATCTGACTTAAAAACTTGCTCTCGACTGTAGGCAATATCAGCGCCAACCTCAGAGTAATCATGATCCGAATAATTGGATTTTACACCAGCTTCTGATTCTACCACCACGCGGTGACCATTGTTGACCAAAGTAGCTACGGAAGCGGGTACCAATGCTACTCGATTCTCTTGCAAGGTCGTTTCTTTAGGGATTCCGATAAATAATTTATTGGGTTTCCGCTGTACCTGAAGCATTTCTACTTGCGTTTGAAATCTACCTTCGGTAAAGATTTTAGGGATAGGAATTCGCTTCTGCTTATCACTCATAGACTTTCTATATCTAAAACTTATAATTTAATGGAACCTTACGCTGATTTATACTTTTTTTTGAAATCTTGGCAATTGATGGGAAACAACTCAAATTAGCTGCATTGAGGAATAAATTTAAATTCCCTCTCCCTCCAAAATTCAAGTTTACGCTAACGAGTGCCTAACATAACTTAGAGGTCATTAAACAACTCCTTACAAAAATATAATTTTTCTGCTTGAATCTTCCATTAATTCAATATTAATTTCAAGGACATCTTCTGGAAGAATTGGGCGAATGATTTGTGGCCATTCGATCAAACAGTAATTATCATCGTATAAATAGTCCTCAATACCAATATCAATCGCTTCTTGCGTAGAATTAAGGCGATATAAATCTAAATGATAAATATATTTTTCTTTCAGCTCTTTTTTATCCCAATAGCTGTATTCATTAATTAACGAAAATGTCGGACTTACTACCTGTTCTTTTACCGCTAAAAGTTGGCAAAAATGCTGGACCAAACTCGTTTTGCCAGCCCCTAAATCTCCCAAAAGAATCACTTTTTTTCGTTTTCCAGCAACCTCCAAAAGTTTTTCGGCAGCAGAAGGTAAATCGGCAACCGTCTTTACAATATATTCTAACATTCAAAATAGCTTTAAGATTGCACACCCGTAATTTGCACGGGAATGCCACCTTTCGGTTTGTAAACAATTAAAGGCAACCCCGTTACCGTATGCCCGTCGCTGAGGGTAAAATCAAACTTTCGTACTAAGGTAGCCAATAGCAATTGCATTTCCATCATTGCAAAATGGTTGCCAATACACATCCTTGGACCACTCCCAAAAGGAAGGTAAGATTGGCGCGACATGGTTTTAACATTTTCTACGGAGAATCGTTCAGGATCAAACCGTTCCGGATCTTCCCAAAAGTCAGGATGTCGATGCAAAGCATGAATATTCAGTAAAAAAATCTCTTTTTTCTGAATGGGAAATCCATTAATCTCATCTGCTGCCAAACTTTCTCGACCAACCGCCCACGCAGGAGGATACAAGCGCATCGTCTCCTCCATTACTTGTTTCGTATAAGGAAGTGCTTTCAGGTCAGCAAAACTCGGCATTCGATCGCCCAAGACCTCCGCTATTTCTGCTCGCAACTTCTTTTTGACTGCCGGATTTTTCGCTAAAGCGTACCAAGCCCAACTCAAAGCATTGGCGGAAGTTTCGTGTCCCGCTACAAAAAGGGTAATCACTTCATCTCGCAATTGCTGATCACTCATTCCTTCTCCCGTTTCTTCGTCGCGGGCGCGCAACAACATCGAAAGCAAATCAGCGGGTTGTTCCGTGCTCCGTTTTCTTTGTCTAATAATTTCATAAATGATATCGTCAAAAACCTTAAGCTGTTTTTTGAATTTTCGATGCATTCCGTTGAGGTAACAAAAAGGAATCAAAAAAGGATAATTTGTACGATACAGTACATATTCCTGCGCTTCGTTGATCGTTTCATAAAGTAACTTGAGATCTGCTTTATTATCCGCACTGAACAAAGTCCTTAAAACAATTGTAGCAGTAATTTTAGTCATCTCTTCGCAGATATCCGTCGGCGATTTTTGATCCTTAAGCCCTTCCAAGGTATCCAAATAATTACTAGTTTCTTCTACCATGCCCGCAAAGAGTTCTTCTAAGCGTTTTTTATGGAAACTAGGTTGCGCCAGTCGTCGCTGTTTGCGCCAAAAATCGCCCTCACTAGTCACCAATCCATTACCCAAAGCCAATTTTAGTTGCTCGTAGGCGGGACTCTTTCCATAATTTTTATTATTGGTTTGTAAAATATGCTTAATTGCAGCGGGATTGGAGACGAGATAGATCGTCCGAAAGCCCAAATCCACCCTCGCAAAGTCCCCTAATTCTTGCCGCACCTCAGCACTAAAATCAAGGGGGTTTCGAAACAGCGCTTTCATCCTCCCAAACAATCCTTTTTTACGGTACGTAGGAACCTCTTTTTGCATCATAAGTTTATCCTCTAATTTCAACAAAGATTAGTCAAAAAACTTAAACTAAAAAATTTTTTGCATACTAAAAACACCTGAAAATCAGTTATTAAGCTATCCCAAATCATTTCTAATCAAATAATTTTCTCCCCTCGACAACGCAAATCTTAAGAAAGATGAATATGTGGTTGCCCTTTGTAAATTTCGAAGTGAAAAATCCTTTAATTTGACATAAAAAATTTGTATATTTGCTCTTATGGACACAACTGAAGAAAAGAATAAAAACACGAGCCCAAACGGTGATTATAGTGCGAGTAACATTACCGCATTAGAAGGTTTAGAAGCCGTTAGAAAACGGCCAGGAATGTACATTGGAAGTACAGATGCTAAAGGACTTCACCACCTTGTTTGGGAAGTTATCGATAACTCGATTGATGAACACTTAGCAGGGCACGCTACTCAAATTACCACTACCATTCATACCGACAATTCGATTACCGTCGTTGATGACGGTCGTGGTATTCCAACTGGAATGCACGAGAAGTTACAAAAGTCTGCTTTGGAGGTTGTAATGACCGTATTACACGCCGGTGGTAAGTTTGATAAAGATACTTATAAAGTTTCTGGTGGTCTTCACGGTGTAGGGGTTTCTTGTGTAAATGCCCTATCTATTATGTTGAAAGCGGAAGTTTACCGAGGGGGTAAAATCTATACGCAAGAATACAGTGAAGGGATTCCACAAACTGAAGTTAAAACGATTGGCGAAACCGATAAAAATGGTACGTCGATTCACTTCCTACCTGATCCTAGTATTTTTGAGCATATTGAATATAAGTATGAGACGTTAGCTGGTAGATTACGAGAACTCTCTTTCCTTAATAGTGGCTTGAACTTAGTTTTAATCGACGAGCGAACAAAAGAAGAGGATGGTAGTTTTAAAACGGAGGTTTTCTACTCAGAAGGGGGATTAAAAGAGTACGTCACGTACCTCGACGAAGCCCGAACTAATCTTATTGAGACGCCAATTCACGTTACCGCAAAGGAAGAAAACGTGGAGGTAGAAGTTGCTTTACAATACAATACTTCTTACTCTGAAAATATTTATTCTTACGTGAATAATATTAATACCCGAGAAGGAGGTACACACGTTGCGGGTTTTCGAAGAGCCATCAATCGTTTGTTTAAGCAATATGGAGATGACAATGGTCTTTTCAAAAAATTGAAGTTTGCCATTTCTGGAGAGGATTTTAGAGAGGGACTAACGGCTGTCGTTTCGGTGAAAGTTCCCGAACCACAATTTAAAGGTCAGACAAAAGGAGAACTTGGTAACTCGGAAGTTACGGGTATCGTATCTCGTTCCGTAGGAGAAGCGCTTAAACACTATTTAGAGGAAAATCCTAAGCAAGCAAAAAGAATCATTGATAAGGTAATTCTTGCTGCTACGGCTCGACATGCCGCTCGCAAAGCGCGAGAAATGGTACAGCGAAAAAATGTACTCACAGGAAGTGGGCTTCCAGGTAAGTTATCTGATTGTTCTTCTAAAGATCCTAACGAATCTGAAATCTTCTTAGTTGAGGGAGATTCGGCGGGTGGTACAGCAAAGCAAGGTCGCGATCGTTTTTTCCAAGCGATCTTACCTTTACGTGGTAAAATCTTAAACGTTGAAAAAGCACTAGAGCATAAAATTTACGAAAACGAAGAAATCAAAAATATGTTTACGGCACTCGGCGTAAGCATCGAAGAGAAAGATGGAGAACGCCATTTGAATATGGAAAAATTGCGTTACCACAAGGTAGTCATCATGTGTGATGCCGATATTGATGGTAGCCACATCGTTACCCTTATTCTTACTTTCTTCTTCCGTTATATGCGCCCAATGATTGAGAATGGTTACATCTACATTGCAGCACCTCCATTATACATGGTGAAAAAAGGAAAGCAATTCCGTTACTGCTGGAGTGAAGAAGAACGCCAAGATGCCATTACTCAGTATGCTAAAGGAGGGAACGAAGCTTCTGTTAAAACACAACGATATAAGGGGCTTGGGGAGATGAATGCTGATCAACTTTGGGAAACGACGATGGATCCTACGAATCGTACCTTACGACAAGTAAACATTGAAGATGCCGTAGAAGTAGATCGTATCTTTTCAATGCTCATGGGAGATGAAGTGCCACCGCGTAGAGCTTTCATTGAAGCTAATGCGAAGTATGCTAATGTCGATGTCTAAAATAAAATAGCAATGCTTTTGCTAAACGAAAAGACCTTGAACTGCGTCGTTGCATTCAAGGTCTTTTTTTATGCTTTAAGCTAAATTTTAATGCCGCTTAAAATATCGTACAATTCGATTTGCCTCAAAAATACTGCCCGCGACTTTTCCCTGAACCTCTGCTACACTTAGCTTGCCCGCCGACAGTTTTTTCCAATCTACCGTTTGAAAGACACGCCTAGACGGAGCGTCTAAATACATACCAAACAGCTTGCGAATCGTATATTTATGTTTAGAAGATTTACTGGTTTTATATACAATTAGCAAGTCTGTTAATAAGGTAGGATTCAAGGTTGTTTGTTGTAGGATTTGTAAGCCAAGTGTAACGCTTGCCTCTTGCTTACTAAGTAATAGCTTAGACAAATTTTGTTGGGTAGTTACAGTGTCTTTTTGCTGTAAAAAACTGTTTTCGGTGCGCGCTAAAAATTGCGTAACTTGATGTGCCGCGAGTAGCACAAATGATTTTTCTGGAGCGACTCTTAGCTGCTCTCGACAAGTTAAAGCGGGAAAATCTCCTAGCACAATATGCGTAACCATTTCCTCATATTTATCTTTTACCACCAAACCTAACTTTTCCAGTCGCTGTTTAATTGCCTTTGTATTTACAGGGCTTCTTCCTAGCAAAGCAAGGCAACTTTTCGTGCTAAGCGGATGTGCTATTGCTGAAGTATGATCTTGTTCTTGTAGTCGCTGCAAGGCTACTTTTCGTACCGTAGTTTGTTTGAAGGTTAACGCTTGCCACAAAATATTTTTCGGAATAGAAGCGGTCCCTTCCATGCCCAGAGAAAGTTGAAAAAAAGATAATCGTAATTCATCCGACAACTTTTCTTGACGGCAAATTTTAATAAACTTTAAAATATGCTTGCTTTGTTTTTTCGTTAAGTAACGGGTGCTAATCTCTAATTTATCAAGCTGTTTAAAATAAATTAGATCATTCAAAAACTTTATAATTGCTGTCGTCGCAGGCCTTGAGTTTTGTTGGTGTTGATCCGTTAAGTGTTTGGCTGCTAACAAAGGTATTGAAGTAATATTCTTACTTTCCATTGGTTGTAAATCCCAAGTCCCAAGCATTGATAAATGCTGCAACCACTCTAATTCAAAAAGATTTATTGGTAAAACTTTTAAAGGGTTTTTTGAAATATTCAACCGTCGTATGCGCTGCAAGTGAACTAATCCTATTGGTAAATTGCTGATTTTATTATCTTCCAACAACAAAAATCCTAGTTTGGTTAAATCAGAAATTGACTCGGGTAAAGTCTGTATTTTATTAGCGCCAAGGTTCAAATATTGGAGAGCTTGCAGGCGATTAATTTCTCTCGGAATTGTTTTGAGGTTACATTTTCGTAAAGACAATTCTATAAGTCCAGTACAAGATAAAATGGCTGAAGGAAAAGTTCTTAATTTATTCCCATCTAACGCTAAAGTTTTTAATGGTATATCGGGAGCTACCGTATCTACAAATTGTCGAAGTTCATTATGAGCGAGGTTGAGAACTTTTAGTTTTTTACAATGACCAAGATTCTTTGGTAAACGCTGAATACGATTTTTAGCACAATTCAAAACTTCTAATGTGGGCAAAGTGGCAATAGTTGTGGCTAATGCAGGGATTTGATTATCTTCTAAATAGAGCGCTCTCAAATTTTGTAGTTGACTTATTTCAGCCGGAAGATTATCCAGTTTATTCGCGTAGAAAGAAATCAATTGAAGCTGATTACAAGATAGTAAGACGGATGGAAAACTAGAAAATTCGTTTTGTGCTAAGTGAACAATTTTGAGTTTAGGAAGCATTTTCAAACTTGCAGGTAGCTCGCGAAGTTGATTCTCATTGACAATCAGTTCTTCTAATTGCGTCAACTGACTAATGGCTTCAGGAATACTTGTTAGTTGATTTCTTGTCAACGCCAATTTTCGTAATTGTTTTAACTTTAAAATCTCTTTTGGAAATCCAGACAAAACTAACCCATGAATGTATAATTCTTGCGTTTTCGCTGGATGTTGCAATGCTGTCCTTAAATTGAATGCTTTCAATTTTTCTTCTTTAAAATCATTACTTTATTTTTCTTCCTTTCCACTCATATTTTTTAACAAGGTTCGCTAGCAAACCAATTCCTACAATGTAAGCGATATGCATAAACTGCGAGGAAAGAAAAGATTGCATCAAATCTGACCGACCAAAATAATGGCTCATTCGTTGCAGATAAAAATAATCGATACTTATTTTTATTAGCAATTGAGCCCCAAGCCACCAAACCATCCCCGCAAAAAAAGGCCAACAAAGTAAACCAACCAAAATATTTACACAATATAAAAAAACTAGTACTAAAATTAACTGTACTTCCCAAGCTGTGTACACCGAAGATTTAGAAGCCCAACGAATACGCTGCTGGATAAAACTTCGCCAATCTTCTTTCGCAGTAGTGTATACCGTCGCGGCGGGATGTTTAACAAAAGCAATTTGCTCGGGGAATTGCTTTCTTATTTTTTGCATCAGCAACATATCATCCCCCGATGCTAAGTTATCAATTCCGGTAAAACCGTCGACGGCAAAAAATGCTTCTCGTTCGTAGGCAAGGTTTGCTCCGTTGCATAGGTTTCCAAATCCACCGTAAATTCCCGCACCAGTAATTCCCATCATTCCAATGAAATCAAGAGATTGAAAACGAGCCATTGTACTTTTTTCTTGGAAGAAATTAACGGGAGCAGCGAGTAATTTTGCACCCGTTTTTTGATGGTAAGCAACCAAATAGTTTAGCCAATCTTTTCCCATCACACAATCGGCATCCGTCGTCACGATTAGTGCTCCTTTTGCTCGTTGTAGGGCTAACTCAATCGCATATTTTTTATAAGAATTATTTTGCGTTGCCCCTACATGATCCGCTAGTGACAACAATTGAATGGACAATCCTTCAAATGATCGAACCAACGTAGCTGTTTCATCTTCCGAATGGTCATCAATGACGATGACTTCAAGCAAATTTTGAGGATAGTTTTGCTGCTGAATAGCTTGTAGTGTGGCAACGATATGCTCCGCTTCGTTCCGAGCCGGAATGATAATACTTACCGTAGTTTGAGCGATATAAGCCGCTGGAAGTTCCCACTGTGGTAAACGTTCCCAGTAGATCCAATACCGAGACATGATGATCAAGTAGGCCAAAGAGAGGAAGCCAGCGAGAATAGCATAAAAAATCATCATCAGCGTTGGATCTTACGAAGTAGGCAGTACAGCTAAGCTAAAGGCAATTATGCATTATCGTCGTCGAGCAAATCTTCGTATTCATTATAATCATGTCGCGGTTCCATAGTCGGTAAGTCGAGTATACTAGGTCGGCTATCCACCTCTTCAAATTCCGTATATTCTCCTTCTTGCCGTTTTTGAAACTCTTGGGTCATTTTGCCTACTTTCTTTTTCACCAAAGCTTTTCCTAAAAGGAAACCTGCAACGATTGGAAAGCCAAAAAAGGTCAACAAGATTGCCCCAATACCCATTAAAGGATTACGCGACAATAAGCTAACGATCCACTTTCCATAATTCACGACTACTTTATGATCAATAATCAAGGTTGCAATTAACATCACAGGAGCCAACCAAGCCAAAAGCTTAAAAATACTCGTCGCAATGAAATACAAGGCTACGAAAGCTAAGACTAAAAATAAGACACTAGTAATGGAGCTAAAAGGGTTTCCTTCTACTCTATTATTAAAATTGAAATTATTCCTTCGATTTTCCATTTTCGATTTTTTACTATTAAAACCATTAAATTTAATCAATTGTTTCTACTTATCGAAAGCTTTAGACGTTTGTATAGGGTTCTCAGATTGAAATCCGAAAATATCCGATGAAAAGATAAGCTTATTTGGGCTTTAAAGGGAGATTCTAACTTAAAAATTAGAGTAAGCTAGAGGAAAGAAACTGCATTTCGTATAATTCTTTGTAATGACCATCGTCAATTTGCAGCAATTCTTCGTGCGAACCAAACTCTTGTACTTCTCCTTTATGCATAACCATTATGTTATCTGCGTGCCGAATTGTAGACAATCGATGTGCTATAATGATAGAACTCCGCTTGGCAATAAGTTGTTCAATCGCATATTGGATAACCGATTCCGTTTCGGGGTCTATGGAAGAAGTTGCCTCATCTAGAATCAAAATATCAGGATCAAAAACGAGTGCGCGCACGAATGAAATTAATTGTCTTTGTCCCATAGATAAACTAGCCCCTCGTTCCATTACTTGATATTGGTATCCATTGGGTAGACGCTCGATGAATTCGTGAGCACCAATCATTTTCGCTGCTTTGATGACTGCTTCCTCGGAAATACTATCGTCTCGTAAGGTAATATTTTCCATCACCGTACCAGAAAATAAGAATACATCTTGTAAAACCACCGCGATCCGACTCCGTAAACTCGCTAAGTCGTAAGCCCGAATATCTGTACCATCAACTTTAATCGAACCACTTTGAATTTCGTAAAATCGATTTAAAGTATTGATAATCGTAGTTTTCCCAGAACCTGTACTTCCCACAATGGCTAGCGTTTCCCCAGGCTTGATTTCAAAAGAAATATCTTTGAGCACATAATCTAAAGCGTTGTAGGCAAATTTTACATTTTCAAATCGCACTTCTCCATCTAATTTTTCAATTAGTTTCGTTCCCTCATCCACGATTTGACTGGTATTATCTAAGGTATTAAAAACTCTTTCCGCAGCAACCATTCCCATCTGTAGCGTGTTAAACTTATCTGCCAACATTCGAATGGGTCGAAACATCATCGACAGGAAAATCGGAAAGGCAACCAAAGCACCTAAGGTCACGTCACCGCTAATTACGCCACGCGCGCCCCACCAAATCATTAACCCTAATGAAGTAGCAGAAATAATATCTACGACGGGAAAGAAAATTGCATAATATAAAATAGATTTAAGGTTCGCATCTGTATACGCTCGATTGATCGTTCTAAATTTGGCCATTTCCGTTTTTTCCGCATTGAAAATCTGGACAATGCGCATCCCAGAAATACGCTCTTGCAAAAATGCGTTCATTTTAGAGATCTGCGTACGAACAATTTGATAGGAAGCTTTTACTTTTTCCTTGAAAATATAACTCGCCATAATTAAAAAAGGAAGGACCGTCAAACAGACAAGCGTCAATTTCCAACTTGTATAAAGCATAATACCCAAGACTGCAAGCAACGTTAGGATATCGGCAAGGATTGTAATGACACCCTGAGAAAAAACGGTATTGATCGTTTCGATATCATTAATAGTACGGGTAGTAGAGGTTCCGATTGGCGTCGTATCAAAATATTTTAACCGAAAGGCGACAATGTGATTAAATACCCGCACCCGCAAATCTCGAATCACCGACTGTCCTAACCAACTACTCGAATAGATAAAAACATAGCGCAATACAACTTCAATACAGAGAACACCACAAATCAACAAGGCAATCCGCGTCATTCCTTCAATATCGTACTGAAAAATATGGTCATCCACCATTACTTTAATCAAGTAAGGACGCAAAGTAGATAAGGGCGCTAAGATAACCGCCAAGATTCCTGCTAACAAGAAGATCTTTGTGTAAGGTTTGGCTAATGCCAAAACTCTTCCTAGCAATAAATAATCAATTTTATTTTTATCCATATGGTTTTAACCAACAAGTAGTGATTTAATTCTAAGACCATCTAGTGATCCTTTTACTTAGCAACAATTTTTCTTAGTTCTTTGTTGCTACAAAGGTAATCTTTTTCCTTCATTATCAAGTCTATAACATTGCCTCATCCGCAAAGCTAAAATAAGCTTTATCCGTAATAATCAAGTGATCAATCACCGTTATATCTAAACTAGCACCTGCTTTTTTGAGTTTATGAGTCACCTCAATGTCTGCTTGACTAGGATTCAAATTACCCGATGGGTGATTGTGACATAAAACCATTGCACAGGCAAGGTGTTCTAAAGCTTTCTTAAAAATGATCCTTGCATCTACGACGGTGCCAGCGATTCCTCCTTTACTAATTTTCTCTCGACAGATTACGCCATTCGAACGATTGAGCAAAAGCAGCCAAAATTCTTCGTGGGGTAAATCCACCAACATTGGAGCCAAAAGTTCATAAGCGTCCCCACTACAAGTAATCTTAGTTTTAGTTTTTACGACTGACCGTTGCCGTCTTCTTCCCAACTCCATTGCAGCGGCAATCGTAATTGCTTTAGCTTCACCAATACCTTTATATTGCATCAAAGAACCAATAGACTGTTTACCCAACTCGTGCAAACTATTATCTACCGCTTGCAAAATTCGTATTGACAATCCAACAGCTGTTTCGGATCGAGAACCACTTCCTAGTAAGATCGCTAGCAATTCTGCATCGGTTAGGTATTGACGCCCTTGTGCCTGTAGTTTTTCCCGCGGTCGATCTTCTTCTGCCCATTCTTTGATGCCAACAAATTTTGTCTCGTAAATATTCATCCTTTTTGTTTTAGTACTTAAGTATATCTATGAAGTTGTTTTAAAATGGGGGTTGAAATTAGTTGTAAGCGCTTGGTTTTCAAGAGGAAGCTCCATTTTTTTTTCGTAGCCATAGCTACGAGGAAAAAAATTAGCTGAAATATTGGAAATCAATGGCTTGCAAATAAAT
>JBGCFY010000183.1:0-16804 GCA_045110315.1 Saprospiraceae bacterium | reverse complement strand
ACTAACTCTAGCCCGAATTACTGGGTCGGTTACTCCTTTAAGTTGATACTCGATATTAGCTTTCTCCGTATATTCTATCACGATAGTTTGAGCAGAGCTGGTAGCCCTAAAAATAAAAAAGAGTATAAAAAAAAGAAGCTTATTTTTCATGGCAAAGTATATTTGGTGAGCAATATTGGTAAGGTGATTTTGAAAGGATTACTTCTATGTCTCATGAGTTGATCATCGACTGAAAGAAGTAATCCTTTTTTAGTATTTCGACTAGTTAATATATATGCTGTTGTGAAGATCTAGTTAAAAGATGACACAATCAAAAGTACCAACGTAATCACCATCAATGAATACATCAATACCACCACTAGCACAAATAATAATTAAATCTTCTTCCGCTACATCCGCAGCATCAAAGACATTTTCCACAGGAGCAATTTCCGCTGGAATTACTTCTAAGGTATTAGCAGCCATTAAGTTGCTAGAAACGAATAAACATAGTGTAAATGCGAATAATAACATTAACTTTTTCATAATAAAAAATTTAAAGGTTAAGAAATGAACCGTACGTTGCGCGCATTACGATATCTTGATAAATAGAGTCAAACTCCTATTTATGGGAAATAAATTTTATTTTTTAAATTGGCTTTTATAGAAGTATTAGCGAACTATTCACTCAACTTAAACTGAGTAAATAATAAAGAGGACAGGGTAGTTAGGTGTAGAGCGGAAAACGACAGGATGTGTTGTCGTTTGTTTTGTGCTTTGACACTAAGTTAAGTAATTATTTTGTTTAATAAAAGATATTTGTTGTTTTATTTCAAAATAAAACAATTTGTAATTAAGGGTGTTGTGTTAAACGTTATTTCACATTAAGACTGTAATGTTTTTGTAGAGTGGCTAGTGATAAGCGTTTACGTATTGAATTAAAATATGAATATACTAGATCTGTTAATTCGTTCAGTGACACACTATGGCTTAAGGCGGTTTTCGTGCCTCGATGCTACTCAAAATCTAGCACAATTTAATGGCAAGCTAATTTTACCTTGCTACTTAAGTAGTTTGCAGAATTAAATTAACTAATAACTTGAAAGCCTTTTAAGCTTCTACTTCGTTAAAAAGCCTCGCCAATGCTCTGGCATTGTCTGTGTTTTTTGCCTCGTTTAAGCTCAAAATTCTTTTCAACTTATTGTAAACTCAATTTCTGCAAACTACTTATTTACTAGAAGAATAAGCGTATACTTTTTCGTTATTCCCTTCTCCTACTAATATCTGCCTCCAATTTAATATCTTTATCTTGTAGCTCGATTCTACTAACCACTAATTTCTAATTTCATGGATTTACGGAATGATAGTTTAAGTGATTTTCCAGCTTTGGAGTTTGTATTCGTTGAAGGCGGCGAGTTTGAGATGGGAGATAAATTCGAGGACTTACATAAAGCTTGTCGACCGGTTCATCAAGTCAAGTTGAGCAGTTATTATATGAGTAAATATTTAGTGACGCAAAACTTGTGGGAAGCTGTGATGGGAAGTAATCCTTCGTATTTCAAAGGTGCAAATCATCCCGTGGATTCTGTTTCTAAGGAAGATTCGCGACAGTTTATCAAGCGCTTGAATGCTCTCACAAAAAAGAATTTTCGTTTACCCACGGAAGCAGAGTGGGAGTACGCAGCAAGAGGCGGTATGCATAGTCAGGACTATAAATATGCCGGTAGTGATAAATCGAATCAGGTAGGCTGGTATAGAGAAAATAGTAATGGTACGTCGCAGGAAGTCGGTCAATTGTTAGCGAACGAATTGGGCTTATACGATATGAGTGGTAATGTGTGGGAATGGTGTGAAGATTGGTACGAAGGAGGATATTATACAAAATGTAAAGCACAAGGCACCGTAGAGAATCCTGTAAATAATAAGAAGGCAGCACATTATGTGCTACGTGGTGGTAGCTACTTCGGCGATGTTGTCAACTGCCGACCTACGTTTCGGAATTGGATTAGACCAACAGATGATATGGGGAGTAGCCTTGGCCTTCGTTTGGCGTCGTCTTTTTCTTCCATTATTTAGTCTTTTTTGTACCTCGTGTGCACAACTTCATTGTCTTTGCCAATCCCGAAATACTAAAGCGTTTATTCTTTGACCATTATTTAGAAAGAAAATTCGAGCAAAGCATCAAGTACTGAATATTTAAAAATCAAGCAAGAACATGGATACTGCTGTATTAAAAATAAATTTACCAAATGATTTTTCCTTCGAGATGGTTTTCGTTGAAGGGGGAGAATTCGAAATGGGAAGTACGGAGTTTGACGATGAAAAGCCGATTCATGAAGTCAAGTTGAGTAGTTATTATATCGGTAAATATTTGGTGACGCAAAATTTGTGGGAGTTGATAATGGGGAATAATCCCTCGGATTTTGAAGGCAAAAATCGCCCAGTAGAAATGATATCTTGGGAAGAGGTACAGCAATTTATTAAACGCTTGAATGAATTAACAAAGAGGCATTTTCAGTTGCCATCGGAAGCGGAATGGGAGTACGCCGCTAGAGGTGGTAAACATAACCAAGGGTACAAGTATGCGGGTAGTGATAAATTGAGCCAAGTAGGATGGTATAATGAAAATAGTAATATCAAAACACATGAAGTTGGTAAATTGTTAGCGAATGAATTAGGACTATTTGATATGAGTGGTAATGTATGGGAGTGGTGTGAAGATGGGTATGATGAAAAATTTTATAAAAAATGTAAAGAGCAGGGTATCGTAGAAAATCCTGTGAATGATGAGGAAGCCGTATTTCGTATTTTGCGCGGTGGGAGCTACTTTTTTAGTGCTGAAGATTGCCGTCTTACAAATCGCTCTAAAGTGACTAGGGATGATCGATTCGATACTATTGGCTTTCGCCTTGCGTTATCTTTTAACTCACCAGGTAAAATAAACTTTTGAAATATGACTGCAACAAATAAACCTATAACTGTTAAGGAAATAGAAGCGCTTTGGAGCGATGATTTTCAGCTGTATCCAGCACCTAATTTTCCTAGCGAATTGGGTGGACTGATGGCTTTTAAGGAAGGTCGCCCTAAATATGCCTTAGATGAAGCAGGGAAGTTGATCGGCTTGAATTTGGCAGCGACGGGATTGGATGATGATAAATGGGATAAAATTATTGATATCCTCGGCAAAGCACTTATTTTTATAAAAGTACTTAACCTTAGCGATAATCAGTTAACGGGTAATTTTGATCTTCTCGCTGGGTTTACAGCATTACAACGGCTAGACTTAAGTGGGAATCAATTGAAAACCTTTCCAGCACCAAATCATGTCACCGCTTTAGTGGAAATCCAGCTTGGAGGAAATCCTCTTTCTTTTCCGCCGCCAGAGATTGTACAACAGGGAAGTAAAGGCGTACTTGCTTGGTTGAATTCTTTTGAGAAGGGAACAGATCAAGACGAACATTTCCTCAAAGAAATAAAACTCCTAATCGTAGGCGAAGGCGCTGCGGGTAAAACTTCTTTATTAAAACAAATCAAAGGTCTACCTTTTAACCAACAGGAAAATCAAACTCACGGTGTCAACGTTGAAAGTCTTGAGATGGGGAAGTTGTCGTTGTTTGATGCTTTTGCATCAATGAAAGAAGTGGTGCTGCACGTTTGGGATTTTGGTGGACAAGAAATCATGCACGCTTCTCACCAATTTTTTTTAACACATCGTTCTATTTACATTTTTGTGATTGATAGTCGTACCGACAATAAAAAAGATTACTGGCTGCGGCATATTCAAAAGTTTGGTGGCGCGTCGCCAGCCATCGTAGTGATTAATAAAATTGATGACAATACCAGTTACAGTCTGGAAGAATCGAGTCTCAATAAGAAATATCCTTTTATAGGCAATCGCTTTCTTAAACTATCCTGTAAATCAGGAAAAGGAAAAACCGCCTTCGCTCAAACCTTAGCAGAACTCATTCCTGAAACGCCACTTTTTAAAACACCAATTAGTGGCGCTTGGTTAAAAATAAAAAATCAGTTAGCCTCAGAAACTGCGACGAAACAATACATTGATCGCAAGCGTTTTCTTGAGATTTGTCAAGCCCACGGAGAAGATACTCCGGCGGGACAAGAGACGCTACTTCAATATCTCAATTCCTTAGGCGTAGTCCTACATTTTCCCGGCTTGGCTTACAAAGAATTTTACGTACTCGATCCACATTGGGTGACGATTGGCGTTTACAAAATTATCAACTCAACGAGTATTGTCAATGGAGTGTTGGATGAAAATCAATTGGAATATATCCTCAACGAAGAAGACCAGAAAAAAGCAGCGTACGATCCGAGTAAAGAAAAGAATATCGTTTACGAAGCGAAAGAGCAGTTGTATTTGATTGGGATTATGAAAGAGTTTGAATTGTTGTATGAATACAAAAAAGGATATTATTTGATTCCCAATTTATTACCAAAAGAAAGAACGTCCGCGCAGGTATTAAAGGAGGACGAAGCGCTTAGTTTTATCATGGATTATGATTTTTTACCACCGATCGTCATCTCCCGATTCATCATTCACATGAAAAACGATATTATTGGCTTGGGTAAACTTTGGCGAACAGGAGCTTTATTTTATAATGAAAAATTTGCTTGCAGCGCTAGCGTAGCAGCAGATATGGATCAACAACGAATTTCGATACAAGTGAGCGGTGATGAAAGACGCAAGCGCGAATATTTTTCTATTATTCTGCACGGACTTTGTGCGATCAATGATAAATTCGCGGATCTGGAAGTTACCGAGAAAATGCCTGTGCCCGGACATCCAGAAATTCTATATGATTATGAGGAATTGTTAGGCTTGGAAAAAATGGAGGAGGATCGATTAGTGATTGGACGACTCAAGAAAGTGTTTAGTGTTTCCAGGGATTTCTTAGATAAAGTTTCTACTAAAGAACAAAGACAACATTATCAAAAAGGAAATAGAATGGACATCTATGTTAAAACGGATCATGCTGAACTAAAAGAAGATCTTGAATTCCTCAAAAAGACAACGCAACATACCAAAAAAAATACGAAGGCTATTCTTGACAATCAAGATTTGGCTGAAGAGTACTTGGAGCATCTACTTGTTCATGCCGAAAAACACAAGGCTACGCTTGCTGCGCTTTTCTTGCAAATCGATGCGAGTAAAAATGAAGCCGCTGAGTTGGGACGCATCAATCGTTTTTTGGAGGAACGGCTGAATCATTATTTTAAAGATTTATCGCCAGCTATCGAAAGGGTACAACGCTGGGAAGAAACGAAAGAAAAATTAGCGCACGCAGCAGATGCAAAGTGGAAGTTGAAATTTAAATTGCCGCTAATCTTTGGGTCATTAGAAAAAGAATTTTCTTGGGATACCAAAGCTGGCATCAAACTTATCCGACAAGAATTAGTGGCCCTACAAAAAGGAGAAAAAACCTTGAAACAACTTTTCATTGAGGATGACGAAGATTAAAATATGGAAAAGGAGAATTTAAATATAAAGATAGTCTTACCCAATGGCTTTTCCTTCGAAATGGTTTTCGTGGAGGGAGGAAGATTTAGGATGGGAAATGAGACAGGTAGGGATCGAGAAAAACCAGCGCACGATGTTCGCTTAAGTAGTTACTATATGAGTGAATATGCAGTAACGCAAGATTTATGGGAATCCGTGATGGGAAATAATCCGTCCCATTTCAAAGCTGCAAATCGTCCGGTAGAAAAGGTGTCTTGGGAAGATACCCAACAATTTATTATAAACCTATACGGTGCAACAGGAAAAAGCTTTCGCTTACCAACGGAGGCGGAGTGGGAGTATGCCGCTATCGGAGGACAATATAATCAAGGCTATAAATATAGTGGTAGTGATAAACTAAGTCAGGTTGGTTGGTATAGTAAAAATAGTAAGGATGAAACGCAGGAAGTCGGTCAGTTATTAGCCAACGAATTAGGCTTATATGATATGAGTGGGAACGTATTGGAATGGTGTGAAGACGGGTATGATGGAAAATTTTATGAAAAATGTGAAGTACATGGTGTCGTAGAGAACCCTGTTAATGATAAGAAAGCTGCTTATCGTGTTCTGCGCGGCGGCAGCTACTTTTTTAGTGCTGGCTACTGCCGTCCTCTGCGTCGGTTTTGGAATACGCCGGGCGATCGGGACGGTACTATTGGCTTCCGCCTCGTCTTGTCTTTCCAGTCAGTTGGTTAGTCATTTTGGCATCCCGTGAGCAAAAAAAATAAGCAAATGGAGCGATGCAAGCAAGAGGAGGAGGGACGACGGAACGGCGCAGCAGGGACATTTGCCCAATTTATCGGACGATTTATTGATGGCGGTGAAGTTGTACCTTGTTACTTAAGTACACTCATTGCCAAGTACTTATTTGACTTCGTCGCTAATCTTTCTCTTGCCAAACTAAAACCATTTCTTTCGTCGAAAATAAACAAGCGACAAAATAAAAATAACCAACATCACGGCAAGTAAAACGAAGTAACCGTATTTGAAATGTAACTCCGGCATATTTTCAAAATTCATGCCGTATAAGCCTGCCAAAAAAGAGAGTGGGACGAAGATGGTAGTAATGATGGTGAGCACTTGCATTACCTGATTCATCTTGAGGCTGATTTCAGAAATATATAAATCTTGAAGACCATTAAGTAGGTCACGGTAAGTTTCTACCATATCCATGATTTGAATCGTGTGATCGTAAAGGTCACGGATATAAATCGAAGAGCTTTCTTTGATAAAATCAACATCAGATTTGGAAAAGCGGTTAATGGCTTCTCGTAGGGGCGCAATCGCTTTTCGGACGACGAGTAGTTCTTTTTTTAGCTGGTGGATTTGTTCTTTGATGCTATGGTCCGGTTGATTCAACAATTGATTTTCGAGTCGGTCGATTTCCTCTTCAATATCTTCAAGCACGAAGAAATAATGATCTACAATATTATCGAGCAGCGCGTAAGCAAGATAATCCGTATTTCTTTGCCGGATTTTAGTTGATGGATTGGCAATGCGTTGGCGTACGGCACCAAAAAGATCGGTTTCAGCTTCTTGAAAAGAAAGGAGAATACCTGCACGGAAAAAAAGTGCCACTTGCTCCGTCTTTACCTTTAAATCTGTTTTAGAAAAAGAGAGTGCTTTGATGATAATGAAAATACCATTTTCGTATTCTTCGAGTTTTGGACGCTGATGGATATCGGCAATATCCTCTAAAATGAGCGGGTGTACTTGAAAGGCTTCTCCTAACGATTTGATGAATGCAATATCGTGCAAGCCACGGATATCATACCAGTCAACTTGCTTTGTATCGGCAGCAGAGGGAAAACGTTTTCGTTGATCCGTTTCGAGGGTTTTTTCTATGTGTTTTTCTGCATCGTAGAGTAGGTAGTGTACAAAAACTTCGTCGACTTTTTGACGGCCCGTGAAGACAATCGAGCCTGGCGCTAAGCCTGCTCGTTTTTGATTATTGGATTTTATTGGATGCTTTTGATTTTTCATCGGAGCGCTTCTTCAGGATTTGAATTTTTAAAAACAAGGGAGCGATATGGAAAAGGAATCTCAATGCCTTCCTTGTCAAAACGTTTTTTGATGCTTTCCAATAAGTCACAGCTCATAACAAAACTATCGGGAGAGTTTTTCGCCCACGCCCACGCACGCATCGTAACCGAATATTCGCCGAGTAAAAGTACACGTACGATTACTGGAGCTACACCCTCTGCAATTTGCTCGGGAGTGCGGGAATCTATTCGGAGAGGATGATTAAGTACTTCTTCTTGGATAATTTTTCTCGCCAAGTCAATATCGCTATCATAGCTAATGCCGACGTCAATAAACTTACAAATCTTATCTTCAACAAAATCGGAATTGATAATCACTTCGTCGCTGATGACCGCATTCGGAATGAGAATACGGCGATTTTCGAAATCTCGAATTACGGTATGCCGTAAGGTGATATCTTCGACAATGCCCGTCAATTCTTTGACTCGAAGTCGATCATTGACCCGAAAGGGTTTAAAGATGATAATAAAAACACCACTAATAATATTACTAAGCGCATGTTGAGAGGCAAAACCTACGGCAACGGCGAGAATACCCGCACCGGCGAGCAGCGAACTAGCCAATGCGCGGAGACTTGGCATGGAATAAATGGCGATGCTAAAGCCAAACATATAGATGATGCCGACAATTCCGTGACGAAAAAAGAGATAATTGGTCGGGTCGTTATTCATCTCTTCGGTCGATCGTCGTATCAGCCGGATAAAAAAACGATTGACTAAGGAGGCAACAATGATCGTCACTAAAATGATTCCAATGAAAATTCCTATGTTTTCGAGGTTATTTAAAAATTTACTTTCCATTATTTTATTACTAATCTAAAAGTTATGAGGTCACGCTTTTTGTGAAAAATAGAACGCTACGCTATTTTAAAACAATTTCGATACAAGATACTAAGCGCTAACATAAAAAGCTATTAAATTTTCCTAATTAAGCGGTTAGAAAAAATAGGAAGTGACCATTTTCCTGTCCTTTTAGAAGTTAACCTTGACTAGATTTATCCCAGTAAACTGAACAATTAAAGGACTTATCCTTTTTAGTGAAGTTGTTTTAAAATAAAGGACTCCAAAAAGATGGAGTGAATAAAAAAATGTTGCAAAAGGAGTAAATTGTTAGTTCTCACACAAAACGATTTAAACCTCCTGCAACATGTATGTAAATTTATCTAAAAAAATCATTACAAGAAATTTATTGCCACACTTGAGTCAAACAAATCTTGGTAGAAAACCAAAAGTACCTTTATGGCGAATAGTTAAAGGCATTATTTTTCGACTCAAAAGTGGTTGTCAATGGGGTGAATTACCAATTAGTGCTTTTTGTAGTAGAATCCTAATTACCTGGAAATCATTTTATTACCACTTTAATAAATGGTCAAAAGATGGTTCTTGGAAAAGAATGTGGACAAAACTTCTTTCGATTCATAAAACGAAATTAGATATGTCTTCCATTCAACTGGATGGTTCTCATACTCCTGCCAAAAGAGGCGGAGAAGCAGTTGCCTATCAGCACCGAAAAAAAGCAAAAACAACGAATGCTTTATTTTTAACCGATAAATATGGAATTCCATTAGCTATGTCAAAACCTATTGAAGGTAATTTGAAGGTAATCATAGTGACCTTTTTGAGATCGAAATTTTCTTCACCAAAATGATTAGTGATTTAGAAAAATCTAAACTACAAACCAACGGATTGTTTATGAATGCAGATGCTGGTTTTGATAGCAAAGGATTCCGGAAAATTTGTTTTTCAAAAGGTATTATTGCTAATATCGATTTCAATAAACGAAACTCAAAAAACACTGATAATCAACCTCTTTTGATTGATCAACTTTATAAAGAACGATTTTCAGTTGAGAGAACTAATGCTTGGATTGATGCTTTTAAAGCGCTGCTTGTTAGATTCGAAACCCTAGCAAGAACTTGGTCTAGTTTGCATTATTTAGCATTCTCTCTCATTTTAATCAGATTTTAAACAAATGAAGTTGTTTTAAAATAGATAGATGAATTATGTTTAATAATTCAAAAAGATCAATTCGTAAACATTTTTGGAGTTTTCAAACAACTTCAATATAAACATATAAAGACCTTAATGGGGCTCTTTGACGGCGGTTTCTTAGTTGATTTTTCAACTAGTTACTGTCGTCTTTTTTTTCGTTTCCCTTCTCTTTTTTTGAACTTGAACATTATCTTGCCTTATCCTTTTTAGTAGAAATTAGCCTGCTGGACTTATCGGTCAATTATGCCCGATGAATTGAGCAGTCATTTTAACCAAAATTTTCAAAATAAGAAGTTGATTTTGCTAAAGTCACTTCAATAAAAAACATTTATATTATGAAATTTATTAACCCAAAATGGTACTTATTTTTATGCTTAGTTGCATTGAGTTTTACCGCTTGTACCGAACAAACAAAAGCAGAAAAAGCAGAAGAGAAAATTGAAAACACTTCCGAAGAAATTGGTGATGCTTTTCGAACCGAAAAAGAAGAAATTCAACATGATCTAGAAGAAGCAAAAGAAGAAATTGACGAACGCATTGAGAAGCTTGATGAAAAGATGGAAGATGCAACGGCAGAAGCAAAAGCTGATCTAGAAAAGCAAATGGAAAAATTAAAAATGAAGCAAAAAGAAATCAGTAACAATATGGACCAATTAGGGAAGCAAGTTGCTGCGGATTGGAAAAATTTCAAGGCTGACGTCAAAAAACAGTTAGAAGAAATTGATAATGAATTAGAAGAAAACTTTTAATCGCATTATCGCATTAATATTTTGTAACTTACATCGCGAAAAGAAGTTTTATAACTTCGATTTAAAATACATTCAATATTCAGTAGGCTGCTCGTTAAATTGAAAAGCTTGAATATTGGTTCAAGGCTTGACTTCAATCTAAGGGTTGAAGTCAAGCCCTATTTTAACCCTTGTTTAACGAACCAACAAATTTTTAATTACCCGATTTTATGCAGAAATTAATCCAAGATCTAGCGGATAACCTATTAGGTTATTACAACGAGTTTGTAGTTTTATTACCAAAGTTAATTTTAGCTATTCTAGCTTTTTCTATCTTATTTTTTATTGCCAATCGTACTCGAAATGTAGTCAATAAAAATTTGAGTACGCGGATGGACGATCCTTTACTCGCTAGATTTATTGCTCGGGTCGTAAAAATTTCAATTGTTGTATTTGCACTTATGATCGTCATGAGAATTATTGGTTTAGCAGATGTTGCTGCGGGAATCGTTACGGGAGCAAGTGTCAGTGCAATTGTGATTGGTTTTGCGTTCAAAGATATTGGTGAAAATTTCTTGGCAGGTATTATGCTTGCTTTCAACCGCCCCTTTCGAGTAGGAGATACAGTTGAATTAGATGGTAATCACGGTAAAGTGGTTTCACTAGATATGCGCTCTACCCACATCAAATCTTTTGATGGAAAAGATATTTATATTCCGAATGCAAGCGTGGTCAAAAATCCTGTTGTTAATTATACGATTGACGGTTTTGTACGACAAGAGTTTAATATCGGATTGGATTATGGGTCGGATATAGATGGAGCTATTGAAATTATGAATCGCACGATTCGTCAAGTGCCAGGTGTACTTACCGAAGATAAAGAACCTAGTATCTCCATCGGAGCTTTAAATGCAAGTACCATTAATATTACCGCTCGCTATTGGTTAGATACCTTTGATTCTAAGTATTCTTCCCTCAAGATTCGGACCCAAGCCATCAATCAGTCTTTAATCGAATTGGATAAAGCTGGTTATTATTTGCCAGGAGATGTCGTAGAATTGAAAAACTACCAAGATGTAGATTTGAAAACGAAAGCTAACGCAAATTAGCAACACACCGTGAGTTTAATCACGCTTTCTATTTTTAAAATTATACTTTAATTTATCGGTAGTATTCAAGCCGTACTTCTATTATTTCGACTTCGGAATAAGCTAAATTTGTATGGCATTTGCTACCATCAATCAATACTTATGAATGTAGCAGAATTATTTGTCCAATGTCTTGAAAAAGAAGGTGTCACCAAAATATTTGGTGTACCCGGCGAGGAAAATGAAGATATACTTTTTGCAATCGCCGATAGCAAAAAAATAGAATTTATCCCTTGTCGCCACGAACAAGGTGCCGCTTTCATTGCTAACGTCTGGGGGCGATTGAGCGGAAAAGCGGGCGTCTGCCTAGCTACACTCGGACCCGGCGCCACCAATTTAATTACAGGCATCGCGGATGCTAATTTAGATAAATCACCAGTTGTCGTAATTACCGCACAAGGAGACTTGAGTCGATTGCACCACGAGAGTCATCAATTACTCGACATCGTAAGTATGTTTAAACCCATTACGAAATGGAACGTGGCGGTTAAAGACTCGGAAGTCGTACCCGAAGTAATTCGAAAAGCTTTTAAAATCGCTCAGCTAGAAAAACCTGGTGCTACCCACATTGAACTATCAGAAGATATTGCAAAAGAGGAAGTAGCGGCATTGCTTAAGCCCCTCAACCAGGGATTTGTTCGTAGACCTGCTCCGGAGAAAGAAAGTATCGAGAAAGTGGTAACACTTCTTCAAAACGCTAAACGGCCTTTGATTCTTGCTGGAAACGGTGCCATTCGAGCGAGGGTAAATAAGGTGCTGAGCCAATTTGTTCAGAAAACGAATCTGCCACTCGTCGCTACTTTTATGGGAAAAGGTGCAATTTCTGATCAGCTTCCACAATCTTTATTAGCCATGGGTTTAGGTTTTAAAGATTACGTGATGCAAGCGGTAGAAAAAGCTGATTGTGTTTTCACCATCGGGTATGATATTGCAGAATATTCCCCAGAAGAATGGAATCCAAAAGCAGATAAAAAAATTATACACCTCGATTTTGAGGCAGCAGAAGTTTATCAACATTAGATTCCTGAGGTAGAATTAGTTGGCGATATCGCCCTTGCCATTAAAGCGATCTCAAGGAAGTTAGGTAAAGACTTTAATCAATCAAAAACGAAGGCTTGGTATACGCCCATTCGAAATAGAATCTTGAAAGACATCAAAAGTTATGATCTAAAAACGGGCGATAATTTAACGGTACCCGGCACGTTGAATCTACTGCGCTCCATGATGGATGACGACGATTTACTGATTAGTGACGTCGGTGCGCATAAAATGTGGATTGCGAGAAACTATCCTTGCTATTGTCCCAATGGTTGTATCATTAGCAATGGACTTGCGAGTATGGGGATTTCGTTACCTGGAGGGATTGCGGGCGCGTTGCTTGATGGAAATCGCCGTGTTGTTTCTGTGATGGGAGATGGAGGGGCACTCATGAACATTCAAGAACTGGAAACGGCAAAGCGTCTAGGTATTAGCTATACGGTCATTGTTTTTAATGATAATGATTATGGCTTAATTAGTTGGAAGCAAGAACGGAGTGCAAACCGTACTGCTGGGACAAAAATTTCTAACCCTGATTTTGTCAAACTAGGGGAAAGCTTTGGCTGGAATGGATATAGACCTACTACAGTAGCAGATCTTAAAATGGTACTTGAAGAATGTCTTAATAACCAGGAATTAAATCTTATTGAAATTCCAATTGATGCTTCGGTCAATCAAGCCTTAGTACAAAAGTTGAAAGAATTTTATCGAGGAAAGTAACTTTTATGAAAATTTATTTGAACAAAAAACTAGCTGATTCTTTTTAGAAGAGAAAGCAGTACACAACGAAACTTTAACAAGAAAATCCGCTTATTCAAATCACCTTAAAATAACTATAATACACTTTATGATTCTGACCATCACCAATCCTGCTAACAGAAATACAATTAAATCTTTGCGAGAAGAAGCTAAAAAAGATATCAATAAAACGATTGAAAAAGCGCACGAAGTGCACTTGCAGTGGAAACAACAGCACATAGACTATCGTGGAAAGTTGATGAGAAGAGCGGCAAAAATTTTATTGAAAAATAAAAAGAAATACGCAGCAACCATGACGATGGAAATGGGGAAACCCATTAAGCAAGCCATCGCTGAAGTAGAAAAGTGTGCTTGGGTTTGTAATTATTATGCAGACAATGCCAGAGGTTTTTTGAAGTCAAAAGAAATTAGAACGGAAGCACATAAAAGTTTCATTAGCTATCAACCTTTAGGAACTATCTTGGCCGTTATGCCTTGGAATTATCCTTTGTGGCAAGTATTTCGTTTTGCTGCGCCAACTTTGATGGCTGGTAATGCCGCAATTTTAAAACACGCTTCTAATGTTCCCTTGAGTGCACTAAATATTGAAAAAGTATTTCAGCAAGCAGGTTTTCCTAAAGGTTTATTCTCCACGTTGATTGTGCCGAGTAAGGCGGTTAAGAAAATTGTCAAGCATCCAAAAATTAAAGCTGTGACGCTAACGGGAAGTGGTCCCGCAGGTAAAGCAGTCGCTTCGGTAGCGGGCAACCAAATCAAAAAAACAGTTTTAGAATTAGGTGGTAATGATGCGTATTTAATTTTAAAAGACGCTGATTTAGATAAAGCGGTGGAAGCTTGTGCAACGAGTCGCTTACTGAATTCAGGACAAAGCTGTATTGGCGCAAAACGATTCATCGTTGTCGAAAAAATATACGATCAGTTCTTAAAGAAGTTTAAAGCTAGAATGAAGGCAGCTAAATTGGGAGATCCAACAAAGAAATCAACCGATATCGGTCCAATGGCTAGGTTTGACTTGAGAGATGAATTACACGAGCAAGTGAAAGAAAGTGTGCGCAATGGCGCTAGAATAATTCTAGGTGGGAAGATTCCTGAAAATAAAAAAGGAGCTTACTATCCCGCAACTATTTTGGTAGATGTCAAACCAGGAATGCCAGCGTACGATGACGAACTTTTTGGTCCCGTAGCTTCCGTGATCAAAGTTAAAAATCAAGCAGAAGCCATCAAGGTTGCAAACGATTCTAAATTCGGTTTAGGCTCAGCAATTTTTACCAAAGATAGAAAACTTGGTGCTTATCTAGCAAGTAACAAAATTGAAGCCGGCGCTTGTTTTGTCAATACTTACGTCGCTTCTGACCCCAGACTTCCCTTCGGTGGAATTAAAGAAAGTGGCTACGGCCGCGAATTATCAGAAAATGGAATCATGGAATTCGTGAACGCCAAAACAATCTACATCGCAAAATAAATAAATAAATGGTACGTGCTTACGTGGATAAAACCCTACGACTAAAGCCTATGGAGTCGATTGATTACGTGGTCGAAGAGCAAGATGAACTCGGTGGCACGGGCGCAAATTTTATTATCGTGTGGGGCGCAAAATCGAAGCATCTCAATCCACTTTTTCAAGGGGTAATGATTTCTACTATGGGACAACAAGGAATTTCTTTCATTACAGACGGGATTTCTATTAGTCGAAAATAAAGCTAGTATATTTTCTCAAGACTAATTTTTTTTAAAAATAAGTCAACATCCACTTCCATCCTCCTCAGGTGCGTTTTCTAATCAGAGAATAGCCATTTTTGTATGCCTTTCTTACCATAATCTCTTCTCATCTTGCTTTCAAAAAATAAAAATTTACTTCTAATTGAACATCTCGGAGGGTCCTTCGTTTTAGTGTAAATCAAGCAATCAACACGGTGGAAAGAGAAGCAGGCCTGCTAAGAGGATTCCACAGTGTGTTATTATAGAACTTAAAAAATTAATAATTATGAATAAAATCATTTCAAGTATCTCATTTTTATCTCTATTGCTACTAACTAGTTTCAGTGGATGACAAGCACAAAAATTATCACTGACTAATGCATCCGTGGAGCACGAGGATATTAACCGCCAAGCGATTAAAGTAAAATTAGAGCCTGGCACCAAGGATGTAAAACGTGCGTTCAAAGACTATATGGAAGATGAAAAAGGCCTTGATATCGACGGTTTTGGATTCTTAACCAATAAAGATGTATTAAAATCAGAAGGACAAGTCGTTAGTGATATTTCTAGAAATAAAATGGATTTGTTTGCCAAAATTGTTGAAAATGGTGACTTGACAGAAATGTATGTCTTCGGTTCTTTTGGCTACGATCTTCACATTACTCCTGAAAGATATCCCGCAGAATACCGCAAAATGAGAAGCTTAATTTACGGTTTCTTAAACGATTATTTGCCCGGTTATTACCAAGAGAAAATTGAAGGTACAGAAGATTTAATCGGTGACCTTAAGGATGATAAAGAAGATGCAAAAGACGCTTTGGCAGATAACCGAGACGAGATCGAAGATCTAAAAAAAGAAAATCAAGAGCTATCTGAAAAAATAAAATCTTATGAAGATAAACTTAGAAATGCAGAAGCTAAGTTGAATGATCGTAAGGTAGAAAAATCAAAAGTGACCAATAAAATTAAACAAATTGATAAATAATTGAGTCACTATTTAGCTAGGATCACGACGCTGTGATCAACAACTAAAACAAAGCTGGAACCCGTAATAAGGTTCCAGCTTTTTTTATGCCCATTAGCCCACAGGCTTCTTTATCCAAGACTACCTCAGCATTTCCCTTTCTACGGGAGGATCAGCAAGAAAAAATACCAATTAATCCACAAGAACCTACTTATATTATTATCTTGCAACTGCGTACGGTTGAATAACTTTTACGTACACTGTAACCATAGCCGTCGGTTAAATAGGCTAATTTTTCTTACAATGATTAAATATAACGTATGATTACCATTCCATTATTCGAAGCCATGGTTGCTGTTGGTGGAAGATCAAATATTCCAGTTTCTCCTTTTCATTATGTTACTAAAATTACCCAAAACTCTAAAGCGGTTACGGCAGACACCCTTTTCGTTGCCCTACGCGGAAATCGAGTAGACGGACACGATTTTATCGCCGAAGCACAAGCTGCAGGAGCCATTGCCGCCGTCGTTGAATACGAAGTCGCCGGAATTGATATTCCTCAATTTATTGTGCCTTCATCGGAAGATGCGCTCGGAGAATTAGCAAAAACTTGGCGAGGAAGGGTTAATATTCCCTTGGTCGCCGTAACGGGAAGCGTTGGAAAAACGAGTACCAAAGAGATGATTGCGCACATTCTTGCTAAAAAATACCACACACATAAAAGCCGCAAAAACTTTAATAATCAATTGGGCGTCCCAATTGAATTATCTCGCTTGCAACAAACACATCAGTGCTCGGTCGTCGAATTTGGAATGCGAGGACTAAACCAAATTAACTACCTTTCGCGCATTACCCGACCAACGATCGGCGTAATTACCAATATCGGAATGTCGCACATCGAAATGCTAGGCACTCGAGAAAATATCGCAAAAGCAAAA
>JBGCFY010000182.1:0-14574 GCA_045110315.1 Saprospiraceae bacterium | reverse complement strand
CCTCACCTTGATAGCTATGGCTATCAGATTCCGGGCGTTTCTCGATTGACACTAAAACTCATTATCCAAAATTTCAACTAACTTATGTTACCGTGTACTTAGTGGTGTTAAGCGCTTCGCTTCTCAGTGTATGCGACTAACCATTATTTTATTTTTATTCAAGATAAACAAAAAGCAGGTATTAAAAAATAGGCAGTACAACACCTCAAGGTATCGCCTGCCTAAAATTTTTTAGTATTCATAGCTATATTAACGTTTGCGGTCTTATTTGGACTTCTTACGCAGCTTGACGGTTGTCCCTTCGTCCTCTGCTTTTACCTCGTGGAGTAATACTTTTTGTCCAGATTTATGTACACGGTAAAGTTTGGTACCAATGCTCCAGCGCTCTTTTTTACTAGTTAGTGGAAAAAAGTTTAGCCCATAACTGAAGTACTTGCCATTGGGTTTTGGTCCTTTGACGTAAGCACGGATATTGGATAAACTATTGTTTTTAAGCTTGAGATCAATAAAACGTGTATCGATTGGCGTAGCAGTGGAAGCAGTAGTCGTAGATTTTGCATTGCCAGTAATCTTGCTGGGCGTTCCTTGATAACTGATTTTTCCGTCTTCGCTGAGTCGATTTGCTTCGAGTTCTTCGGAGGCGTTGACGTAGATTTTTCCATCTCCACTTACGGTGGCGAGTACTGTTTTGGCGGTTAGTTCGAAAGCTTTGATCGTACTATTTTTGGATTGGACGATGAGTTCTGCTACTTTACCTTTTAGCTTGACGGTACTGATGGAAGACTGGACGATCAACTTTTCTTGGTTGATGTTTTCTACGGTGACGGTCGACCACGAATCGTTGTTTAGTAGGTCTAGCGTTTGGGTATATATATTTATTTGTACTTTTTGTGTTCCTTCGATCCATTTTTTCTGAGCAAGCTCTAAGACCGCGCCGTTTCTTTCGGTCGTCAATAAATCAATGATATTTTCGTCGTAAGTAATTTCAATTTTGGCAGTGGGAGCGCCGCAAATTATTTTTACTTTACCATTGACATTAATCAGGACTTCACTGAGGTTCTCGATGGCTCTCGTTTGAGTAATAATCTTTCCGTTGCCATAAACTTGGGCTTTGAGTTGGGTGAATAAGCAAATTGCGAGACATAGACAGCATAACTTTTTCATGATCTTAATTTTTAAAGTGAGTATAATTTCATTGACCCTTCAAAGATGAGAAAGCATTGTCTCTAGATCGCCCCAAACTAATTTGAAGCGGTCTCAAAATAGAATTTGAGACTATTAGTTGTTTGATAATCAGACGATTGTGTTAAAGTGCGTTACGCGTCTTTTTTTGTTGCTTTTTTTAGAAATTCACTGGGAGATAGCTGGGTAAACTTCTTGAAGGTTCGGTTGAACGTGGCTTTGCTATTAAAGCCTGCTTCGTAGGCAAGCGTAAGGAGCGTGAATTGGTCTGCTTTACCAGCAATAATCATTTGCTGTACTTCTTTGACGCGGTAAGCATTGATAAAATCATTAAAATTCATTCCTTCTCCTTTGTTAATGATTTGGGAGAGTAAATTAGCATTTAGCTCAAAAGCCTCTGCTAATTTGGCAAGTGTTAAACTTGGATTGAGGTAAGGCTTTTCCGCTTCCATAAATTGATGTAAGCGTTTTTGACTTTCGAGATCTGCCGTACTAAGCTGTTGCTGCTCATCGGTTCGGGCTAAAGTTTGCGCTCCAGCGCCAATATTGATATCGTGCAACTTTTTAATATCTAAAAAGTAACCGTAAATACCGAGGTAAATTAGCGACAAACCCGCTGCTAAGTGAATCCACCAAAAATCCTTATAACCCATTTTAACAATGTTATCATTAATTTCATTGAGTAGGATATCGCTCAAAAATAAAAGCGTGAAAATGGCTAAAAAATTTCTCAACCATCCTAGCTCCACACTAAAAAGACTAGAGAATAGTTCTCGAATTTTCTTGCGGTAACGCCGTTCCATTTGTATCGCCAAAAATAAGTAAATCGCAATGGAAATATCCCCTAGAATGTCACAAAATAAATTGATATACTGCATACTTAGAGTAGAGACTAACTTTCCATTTTGAGTTTCCCAAAAGCCAGCTTGATTTGAATCGTATAAATAAACGCCTAAAGCACCAAGGGTGAGGAGTGCTTGTGGTAAAAAATGCCAATAATCTTGTCGTTTAAATTTAAAATTAGTTTGGGTAACACTTTTGACGTAAAAGTAAACCAATGGACCAAAAATGAAGCTGGTGGAAATAAGGAAATAGTTGATTTTGGTGTTTGGGAAATTATCATACCAAGACAAAAAACCAATAGTATAAATCGTTCGCTCGTAGGTATGGACGAACAAGACACCCGCCAGGAATAAATCAGAAATATTTTTTTGTCGAAAATATCTCCATAATAACAAGAGGGTGAATAATAATCCCCAAAGGTAAAGAATTGTTAAAGGTGTGCTGTACGAACCAAAAGTGGGAAACATGAGTTTTATAAAATGGATAAACAGAAAATACTAATTTTTTAAAACAACTTCAATAATTGTGGTAACGATTGACAAATAAAAGAGCTCTAATGAATTATGGAAAAGAAGTCTTCAACTTACCCACTACTAAATATACAACCAAGTTATGTAAGCGCCACTAAATTTTGAAAAATATGATTTGAAGTAGGCAAAAAAATAGCCACCTTTTGGAAGATGGCTATTTTTGAGATAGAAGTTGATTAATAATTGGCAAACAACTTCATTTTATTTAAACATACTCTCAGCAAAAACAACTTATCGCTGAACGATAATTTTTTGTGCAATTTGTTCTGTTCCTATTTTTATGATCGCAAAGTAAATGCCATTACTAATAGCTGCTCCGCCTTGATCTTGACCGTTCCATACGACTTGTTGCTTACCTGCTGCCAAAGACTGTGGCATTACATTCCGTACATTTTGTCCCAAGTGGTTCACGATGCTTACTTCTACCGCCTGCGATTTTGCTAATTCAAATTCAATTAATACTTGTCCGCTCGTTGGATTTGGAAATATGCTAAAACTTTGCCCAATTTTTTCGATTTCAGTAGTGTTAACCACAAAATTCTCAACCAGTTTCATCGCTTCGTTAGCATTAACTCGACCGTAGCCCATTTCACTAGACCAAGACCCAGAAGGACGAGCGGTACCATAATCGTAACCCCCTACTTTTTCACAACTATTCTCTAATAAGAAACGAACGTTTTCACCCGTCATGTTCTCGTTGTAAGAAAGCATCAAAGCTGCTATACCAGCGGCGTTTGGACAAGCCGCAGAGGTTCCATTGAAGAAATCCACCGTAAAGTTTGTAGTTACATCATAACCATAAGGCGGCAACATATCAATCGTTGAGATCTTTACCCCGGGAGCAGAAATACTAAGGTTTTCCCCAAAATCTCCTCCCCACCAGTTTTCTTCAGAACAATCATCAAAATCTTTCTTTTCGTCGCACATATTACTCGCTCCTACGGCGATAATTGCTGGGTGTCTCGCTGGCCAAGCAACGGTACTGGTATTATCATTTCCCGCAGAGAAAAATACAACTGTACCTTTGCCCTCTCTACTTTGTGGTAAAGCACTTTCGATTGCCGACTCGACAATGTCGGTATCCAATTGACCCAATAATAAAGTAAGATCATTAAGTCCTACGGATGCAGAAATTACATCTACCTTGGCCTCCAATAGCGCATAATTAAAAGCAGCAATGGCCGCTTCTGCGGTACTGAAAAAAGTAGCGCCTCCCAAAACTTCAATTGTTTTATAAATTCGAATTGGCACTAAGGAGCAATTTGGTGCAATTCCTGAAATGACAGTTTCATTATCTGCCACTGCTGAAATAATACCCGCACAAGCAGTACCGTGAGCATCATCATTATAAACTAAAGCCGGATAACCTTTCGTACCTTCTCCTAATGCATCAAATCCAGTAATTAGGTTAGGAATTAAATCAGGGTGAAGGGTATCTACGCCAGAATCCATTAAACCAATCTTAATGGAGGCAGAACCTTGTGTATATGACCAAGCATCATCTACATCCATGTCAGCATCTACCGTGCCACCTGGACCTGAATTGACACCATCATTGTTAATCGCCCACTGTGTTGCGTAATAAGGATCATTTGTATGTTGATTGAACGAAAACATAGAATTATATCCTGTAAGTTCAAATTGATCAGTAGCTCTAAAAATAGCCGCCATTGCCTTAGAATCCTTGGTAGACTTTGAAGTACTCAAGGTATACAAATTTGCATTGTACTTAGAGTTTCTAAGAATGGGCGTTTGGTGAAGCGTTGCTAAGGCTTGTAGCTTTGATAAATCACTAGGTTGCTTTAGTTGTACGTAAAATTCAGGTAGTAAACCACCAATTTTACCATCCTTAAAGTAAAATTTATTGACTAAATCCACGGAAGCCGCCGATTGTAGTCGTTCTTCCATTGAGGCAATTTCTGCCGCAGAATGATCCGGTGAAAAAGTTAAAATTGCAATTTGTTGGGTTGCCCAGAGTGGATTTCCTTCTACGACGGTAACGTCCGATAAGGACTGAACCAGACCTTCTAAACTTTCATCTGGTTGATTATCCGCGATTCTTACAATAAAGCCCGCGTGAAAGTCAGCTATATTTTGTGCTGATATGGACCAAGTTAAAAGGCATAGCATAGAAAAAATAAGACTACGTAATTTCATAATTTACATTTTTTTTAAATTAAAATAAGGTGTGAATTAGTGAAAACTAATTGAAATTTAGATAGGCGGTATTGTTTGAATGGCCAGTTATGTTCTTCTTTTAGATTAAAAAAAAATCTAAGGTGGTGCTTGGTATAGACCTGTAGAGACATAAACTATAATCAAATATACAACTCTTAATTATAATATTACAGGGATTCAAAATGTTTCTCAACAAAATTTGTTACAAATACTTAGTTATATTGACTTGCCCGTTTCATTCGCCGAACAGACTTATAAATAAAAAATTCACGGAAGTAGATCAAGCTACTTCCGTGAATTACTAAGAAGTTGTTTTAAAATGGGGGTTGAAATTAGTTGTAAGCGCTTGGTTTTCAAGAGGAAGCTCCATTTTAAAACAACTTCTAAATATTGTACGTCACGTTGATCCTTTATTTACCAAGATAAAGGTCCACGATAGGGAATAATTAGTATAATATCTACAACTTCGGCTATATTTTTAACTTGGATTTCCCAATTTGTCTCTAGGGCAGTAGCCAATGATTTGGGAGTATCTGCACCATCAAATAATCTGACCATCATCGAGCTATTATCCCAAATTGCAGGATTTGCTTGACTTGGCTTCGCATTTAAGCTAATGTCTCCAAAATCATTTTGGGAGGAACTAAGCTGAATACCATCGGTCGTAACGACCAATAAATTAATGGCTCCGTTGGCATTTCCAAGTAAATATTCTTCTAGATTGAAAGGAAAGAGGCTTTGATCAACCTTGATCTTCATCGGCGCAGGTGTTATACCTTCTGCTGGATTTTTGAAAGCATACCAATCAGCGGAATAGGCTTGTTGCAAACTGAGATAGCGCGTTCCCGCGTAATTGGATAGGGAAGGAGAGTCAATGACACTTTGTCTAAAACTTTCATCCCCCGTTAAAGCAGTATATTGTAAATTAATGATCACATCCGAAATGGAGTCAAAATTAATCCGATTAGTTGCTTTGGGCATCTGTAACGTCCAAGAAGAAACCGCACCAGTACCTTCAAAAGGTAGATACCGCTCGTCATTGAAATTGAGTTGGAACAAGCCGCTATCTTTTACGCCTTTAGAAATTGCGATCTGTTGATTGGCTTTCCAATTATTCCGTAAGTTACTACTATCCGGCGCTTGTTCACTGTCGCCTAATAAAAACTGAACCGTGTTGAGGTCGGGCTGTAAGATAACTTTGTTCGTATTCTGGATTAAACTCGCTTGTACATTTTGATAAGGACCAACAATTGCTGGAATGGAAATCGAAATGGATTTGATACAGCGATAATAATGTCCTGGAAAATCGTAGTCAAATAATATTTCATCAAGGTTAAAGTTACAACTTCCCGTAGTTTTTAGGGTGAAAAACTGCATAGGATCGAGTTGTAACAAAGAAACTGTTTTTTCAATTTCTAAGGTTCGCGTATTATTGTTGAGGTAAGCGATATTCAATTGCTCGACGTTGTACATCAACAATTCTCCACAGAGTAATCCTTGGTGCAAACTATCCCAACTGCCGTAGCGGATGTAAGTATCTGTTTTTCCTAATTCAAACTGGTATGCTTTTTCAGCAGATAAGGCCATGTTGAAAGCCATGTTGTAACATTGGAAGTAAACAGAAGAAATTTTATTCACCATCCATTGATACAAGTCTTGATTGGTAAACTTGCTATTTAAAAAATCATCGACTTCTTGGGATTGAGCAATATTTTTTTGGTGAATACTCAACTCCTGCTGAGCACTCGCTTGTTGAATAACATTTCCGGCCAAGCGGGCGTTGATTTGTTGAACGTCATATTCCGCTAAGGTTTTTTGTAAGGTCCAATCATCGTTCCGGCGGTCGTATTGTCCCATCGTGGTTGCCAATTGAGCTTCTGCGTTCATTACCCCGACTAATCCTTCCAAGAAATTATTAGCCGCTTCAAAAGCTTTTCCAAACTCCATTCCACCATCGGCTAAACCAAAAGTATTCGGAAACATATAAGGCACCGCAGCAAGTAATCGACCATCGGCAACAATCGTCTGACTGATGATGGCTGTATCGGTCAAGACTTCTGCGAGGAGTTCATTGGCGCTCAAACCATCGTCTAGGTATTGCCCATAAGTATCTACGCGTTGCTGTGCACTATCGAGGCTTGCTTGTAAATCAAGCTTTGTTTGTGCTAATTGATCAATTTGGTTTTGCTTTACCAGCGTTGTCAGGTTCAAAATATTTAACTCATTGGTTGCGCGCAAGACCGAAAGCGTTTCTGCGTCTTTTTTCTCTAAAGCACTCAGCAAAGCTCCACCAAAGCTATTTAACTGCCCAATCAGATTCTTAACCTCTCGAATGAGAAAAGAAAAACGATAAACGGGTAAATCCGTTGCCATGTTAGCCGCCGCACTCGTCGCACTGCCCCCCATCGCCTGCGCTGCGATCAACTGATTCGGATCAATCGGCGGTTGGAACAAGGCCAAGTCCTGTACTTGCCCATCAATATTCATACAATGTCGGATTTTGTACAAGCGATCATCTACCAAGTCCCAGTAGTTCGTGAAATTTTCATTTTCAGGGGTATTGAAATAATTGCTAAAAACGTCGTAAGCTTGATTAGACAATAAGAGACTATCTTTCGAACAATCGACTTCCCCCTCTAAGGTTTTGAGGTATTCTGGAATGTGCTGTGCATCGGTTTGCAATTGGGCATAAGTCTTAATGACTTTTTCGTCCGTAGCAACGGGCAAATCGGGGCGGTCTCCCAAAAGATCTTTAGCCATCACGTACAACATCGTTGCTTGTGTAATACTTTCCCAACTATCTTGGGTAAACAAATAATCGCCCCATTGGAGTAGATTGTCGATGTATTGCATGACTACTTCTTTTTCGTACGCACCAATTCGGAGTGCTGCAATCGCATCGGGGTCAAAAGGATCATCTTCGTAAGCTTTGATTTCCGTTGGATTATTTAGCATTTGTTGAACGGTTTCCAAATTATGACCTCGGAAAGGGGCAAACTGCCAATAGGAATCCGAAGATTTACTTTTCATATCCATTTGGATTTCCTCTTCGGTACGAATGGAATTCCAAATGCTAACGTCCGCCATTTTTCCTTTGAAGTACATTGCACCTCGTTTCGTTCCATTAAAGCTACTCGCTTGAGAACTTGCACCAATAAAACCATAGCGCGTATCCCCATTTCCAAGAGGCTTTTTATTAACAGTAACTTGCGTATTCAATTGCCCATTTACATAAATTCGTTTCATTCCCGTAGCGGCTTCGTAGGTAGCGGTAATAAAATACCAAACGTGCGCTGCTAGGGGAGAAGTTGTAGTGAGGTCATCTTTATGGTCCGTACTATCCTTTGTGTACCAGTTAATTTTATATCCTGTTCCGACATCTAAAGCCCAATAGTTGTCTTGATCAAAAGAAATTATTATTCCTTGTGTCGCCAAATCATTTAATTTAATCCAAGCTTCCACGGTGATATTTTCAATCGCTCCTACTTGATCATAACATAGATTATCAATAGCGATGTAATCATTAACGCCATCAAAGCTTCTCACTGATCTCGCACCTAATGGAAAATCAGTATCGATAGCCCAATTGGATAGGGCACTTTCATTGGTTCCTACCATTAGTGTTCCATTAGCGGTATTCATCATATCTGTTGCGGTATTCCCACTATCTTCATTTAAGGGCCAATGTGCAATCGCACGCTCTCCGCTAAGGATCGGATTGAAAATATATTCGTACCATTTTTTCGCAGCAGAAAATTGTTGGTTAGCACGCAGACTATTCGCAATCAGCATTGGGACATGAAAAAATACTTCCCAGAAATAAATGCCTAATGCCCCGTTGAAGTCTAGTACATTAGTAGATGGAGGAATGATCTGATTGGCATCTGGAAGGAATTGGTTAAAGTCTGATTCTTTGGTGAATTGAGAAGCGATGGTGTATAGTTGATCTGGTCCACCAGCAAGGAGTTTTTGGCTAAGACTGTGGACCGTTGCGGTGTTGAGACGGGTAAAGCTATAGCTATTTTGTGTGGTGGTATCAATGATGGGCAAGGATAATACTTCCACATTAGTATCACTATTATCACAAGTAATGATATCGCTGATTTGTTGGTCTTCACTATTTTGACTAATGGTTAGAAAAATATCTGTACCATTATCAAAAACGTACCAGTCTGGTTGATTTTTAACGGTAGTTAACGCTGCAAAGCTTGGAGAAAGATTGGTCAGTAAATCTGCTAATTCAGGCAAATAAAAAGCCTGCATATCTTCGTTAATTTGAGTGGTACTCAGGTGGGTATGCCAAATGCGAAATTCAGCAATCTGGCCTTTGAAGTAGCTATTGAGACCAGTATAGTTGCTAAAATCAACAGTGGTAGAATCAGCACCCAGCGCACCATAACGAGTAGGAGATGCATTTCCTCCAATATCCCATCCACTTGGACAAGTTTCAGAGGAATTAAGTATCCCATCAATATAGATGCTAACTTTATTATTATTTCCGTTCCACTCTGCTTCTATAAAATACCATCGACCAGGAGATAAAGTTGTTATACTATCTAATGAGGATTTCGTGGTAGTAGCGCCACCACTAGAAATATTAGTTATCCATCTAACTTTACCTTGTACCACAAAAAGCCCCCAATATTCGCTGGCGTCAAAGGAAGCAATTGTCATTGTCCCATCTGTATTGTCTATATTTATCCATGCCTCTACGGCAAATCCTGCCGCGTTGTATAAACCACTGAAATCTAATTGCTTGATGGGCATATAGCCCGTGTGTCCATCAAAATCTAAAACTGTTCTTACATTATAATTTGGTGGAAAATTGTACGTCGTTTTTATGCTAACGCCGTCGTTTACAACTCCATTGTGTTCATTCTGTGTTAAATCAGGCGTTTCATTGTTGCTATTGATCGTTGATAAAGGCAAGTACGTTTTTACCTTCTCTGGTTCAGTGCGTAAAGTTGTATAGGAATCGGGCACTAATCCTCCGCCTGGATAATAATTATCTATTAAACTATTTTTTGAACCTGATTCTTTTAAAGAAAAAATGTCTATGTTATCAACAACTAGCGAAGGCGTATTTGTATTACCCTGTGAGATAACGATCCGCTTTTGAGTTTTAAGTAAACCACTATCCAGACTAATGGCTGGCAAAAAACTCATCCAGCCATATTGACCGGTCTCAACAAAATCGTTAGCAGCTTGTGCTGTTTGGTAAAGCATATTATTATAAGTGTTCAGATTTGAATCACTTTGAACTTGAGGAGCAGTGATGGTTGTCGTCGTATCTGGAATTGATGGAAGGTCACCATAAATTACTAAGATTTGATCTTGTCCTGTGCTAGCAGGAGGAACTTTAAGGGCATATACTTTTTTCCAAAATATTTTTGTGAAATCCGAATCAAAATTGACTACAGATTGCACCGATTCCAAATAATTATAAGAAGAACCGGTTACTTGAATCACCAAATCCGATATTAAAGTTTGTGGTTGCGACCAATTGAGGTTGACACTTTGGAAACTATACTTAATCGTTGCTTTAGTTACCGTTAAGGTATTATCATCGCTCGATTTATTTGTATTAATTTCTACCCAAAATACAAAGAGTCGTTCAAAAGCATAAATGGGCGTGAGGTAATCTGAATTGATGTTGAGACTAATGGATTGCCAAGGTTCCCAAGCGATAACGTTACGCGTACAAGCATCTAATTTTGCCTTACGATAATAATAATTAACTGGATCAGTATGTGTCTGTCCAAAAATAAACAGCGTTTCTTCTTCCGATCCGTCGGCTGGATTGGTGAGGGTACAATAGTACGTATCGCAAATGCGTAATTTGGCAATTGTTTCAAAATCATCGAAGTAACTCATCATGGCAGCTTCTACAGATTCTTCCGTAATGGCGCTTTGTAAGAGGTCATTCTGAAAGTCCTCAAAGATTGGTGTTTTATTTTGCCGCAAGGCAGGATCAAGATAAGATTCAGGATATAAAAATATTTTTCGATTCGCTACCCACAATTGAAATTGGCTCATCCAATTCCACCAATCTTCCGAAATGCTACTCGTGACCTCGGCTTCCAATTGCATCCGACAGCGATAAATGTAGAGTTGCATACAATTAAGCGCTTCTTTCAAATAGGAAATGTTTTGGCAGCCCGCCATTTGTACATCTACTAAAAGAAACTCGTACAAGTCATCTAGCGTTTTTATTTTTCCGATCGATTTACCCAAGTCCCATAAAAGAAAATTGGCTAAAGCATCCCGTTCTCGTTCTAATAAAGGTTGGCGTAAGACGGCGTAATTACTGTTCCAAGTTGCTTCATCATATTTAGCTTGTAAGGCTTGTAGGGTCGCAGCAGCATTATCTTTGAATGTTATCCAATCTGTATTCACACTAGCAGATAAATTGGCCAATTCACACAACTTCAAAAAGAAGTGAGTGTTGACACCCAGCTGTGTATTGAGGGCAAAGCACTGGAGAAACTGTAACAAGTTTGGGACATCATCTACCGTTCCACTATCAATTGTAAATTGACTAATGAGTAGGTCAATCTCGGTGATTTTCCAATCCATCAGGGTAGATAAAGTGTTATTCTTTTCGGAGTCACCTGCAGGCAGTTCTAAGTATGCTAAAAAATCGGTAAGGGCGAAAGGCTGTGTATCTACAGTCTGCTGAAAACTAAAAAGGGATTGAAATTGAGCAATGCTAAAAGCAAAAACTGCTGCATCAGGAGCGATGCTGCTTAAACTAGGGTCAAGCCATTGTGGGTGATCCGCCAAACTAAGGATACTAGCTGCCGCCAAATTAGGCAACGCAAAGCAATAATTATAACGCGCTATAGTCGCAATAAAATCACTGACTGCAGTATAAGCAATTGTGTCTGTACTGGCTAGCGGACTTAGGAGTAGTTGCAAATATAAAGCTTGATTCGCAGCTTTCGCCGAAAAATAAGTAGTAGCTTGTTGCACATCTGCAGTGCTTCCTAACAATTTGGCTAGTTGATCCATTGTCCCATTTAGCTGGGCGTCGAGATATTGTACCAGTGTATTATACACAAAATCAACGTCGGAGGTTGCTAGCACAAAACTATTATCATCAATTTCAGCTGGGGTAGGGAATAGCTTTTGTAAGCTATTCGCCACTACGTCATAGTCAAGCTCAAGGTTTAAAAAAATACCTTGTATATCAAGAATTCCTTCAGCACTAAATTGATCTTTAATCAATGCTGCATTGGTGGCATTGATATGTTCATTCTGAAAAATAGCAGGAACAACCATCCAATCAACTGCTGTTGCCCACAAATTCGTGAGCATCGTAGACAAGTCTGCTTCGGAATAGAGTGGGTTGACGTAAGTGTTAGACTGTCCTGTCAAGACGTATTGAACTTGGTATGCATTTAACTTTTGATCCGTCAACCACTGACTGAACTCAACTAAGTCCATCACTTCGTCAAGGGTAGACCATTCTTGGATATTTTTTAGTTGTAGGAGTACAATGAATTCAGCCACAGAGCGACCCAAGATTGCGGGTAATTTCGCGAATCGATACAGGCGAGATAAATTTGGAACGCTTAAGGAAAATTCAGTCGTTCCGCTAGGTACTAGTTGCTGCGCCAGTAAGCTTAAATCATCATCACTAATTCTTAAACTTCCACATAACCAACTACGGATTTTTCGCTGTGTAGCGGTCTCCGTATCCGCTATTGTCCAATCAATTGGCGTATCGGTAAAAAGTGAATTATTCGTATAAGTAGGATAGTAGTTGAAATTGTTATTATTGAAAATACGACTGTATAAATCTGCGGCTTGATCGGTGTTACCTCGTCCTTCCGTTTTGAGATCCGCCCAAAGACTAGTGATAACATCAATTGGCTGATTCAGCTGTGCCTGCAATTTTTTTAGTTTTGCTAAGCGCGTAATGTCATCAGCGCCCAGCGTGGGCAGGTTTGTGGTAAAGGTGCGCAAGGCCCAATCTAAACCTTCAAAATTCCAGTCTAAAGCACTAGCGAGGCGAATAAACCGATGTATTCTTGATAAGTTATCCAATTCCAAAAAGGGAAAACATTGGTAGTTTTCCCAAACTGGATTTCCGAGTAGGTTTCCGGTATAATTTTTCCCACTAAACTCGTTAACCTCAGTGGCTAACTCGTCAGTTAGCGACCAGTAGGCTTTCAGAAGATCTTCTCTACCCGTCAATCGACTGTACATATTAGCACTAACTTCATTTTGACTTAGTGCTTTATCCCAGATTCTTAGTTCGGAAAAAGTGCCACTTGCAAAACCCGTTTTCGTGCCACCATCAAAAGTTGTTGCTGCAGCATTTACTCCAATAAACCCATATCTTTCATTGGTAGTACCGAAGCTTGCTGGCGTATCGGTTAGTGGATTTTCACAAGCAACGCCATCTACATAAATCGTTTTGGTACTACTGTCTCCATCAAAGACTGCTGCGATGTGGTGCCATTGCCCATCTCTGATTGTTGAACCAACCAAGTCCGCTGCGGTGGTGCCATCCGTAAAATGGGTTGTCCAAACGATTGCACCATCGGTATTAACTTTAAGCGCCCAATGTTTGCTTGCATCCCAAGAGACAAGATACATTTCTATGCTTGCTGTCGTATCTATTTTTACCCAAAGCTCAATGCTGATTGCGGTAGTAGCACTATCATAGATCAAATTGTCAATGGCTACGTAATCCTCTTCGCCCGCGAAGGAAAGTCCAGGACCATTTAGCAACTCCAAACGCTGGTTGCCAGAAAAATTTTTATTAACAAAAAAATGTGCGTTGAGCCCATTTTCTCTTTCTGTTTTATTTAGACTTTGATAAAGTAAGGCTTGCAAGGCACTGTCTTCCAAACCGGTTTGTGCTTGGAAAAAGGCAACCGCTTTTAAGTCATCCAATGACGTTGCACTATACAAACCGTACGCTTTTTTCAAATAGGATTCGGTACTCGTACCCGTAACGATTACCTGATAGGCTTCATGGGAAAGTCGAAGGGCTTCTTGGGTAGTGGCTGTTTCTGCTAAGCCGAATGCTCCGTAGATATCGACCAATTGAAGATTTTGTTGTTGCAAATAAGTTCGAATTTGCTCCAACGGAAAATGCAAGGGCAAATTGAAAGGATAGATAGCTTGTGCAAGGTATTGCAAAATCTCTTCTCCGGTGGTTAAGCTACTCGCTAAGCGATTCGTTAGGTTCTGTTCTAGGATTTCATTGACGATTTGGAGATAAGGGACTTCGGTTTCCGTATGATTTGCATCGAGTGGAATTGTCCATAAGTCGGGGCGTCGCGTATCCAATCGAAGCTCCGCGTCCGTTGGTTTTGAAATATAATTATTAGCCAGTTGCATCAAGTCCACAAAATAAGCGGCAGGACTTAAAATGGAGAGGTCTTGATCGCCATTGGTATACGGCTGACTTCCAAATATACTATTGTAATCGGGCAATGATTGATGAAAATCAACCAATTCACTTGGGACGTTACTGACGTTACTATTTCCATAATAACTTGTGGCCGTCGCCGTATTTAAATTAGCTTGATAAAGCTGCACCCTTTGTTTGACATTGACAGCCATTTGATGGATAGTGCGGGCTAGATTTTTCGATATGTAGTTATCTGCATCTGGAAAGTTAGTGGCAAAACCATCTTCTGAAAGCGCAGCAATTTGGTGAGCAGAAGTATAGCCTGCTCCGTTGTTGTACAAAGTATTGACAACATTTTGGTTGGGGTCGTCCGTCGCATAAGGATCATTTGGATAAACCCGAAGTAAGCGTTGGCAACTTTGCAGGGCTTTAGTGACGAGGTGCTGGTCTAAGCTTCCCCACGTTAGTGCATCT
>JBGCFY010000181.1:0-3110 GCA_045110315.1 Saprospiraceae bacterium | reverse complement strand
ATAATAAAAATTAGTTGGGCTTTGAATACCAAAGAAAAGGCATAAGTCTCGATGGCCATATTCCCTTCCAGATTGAGCTAGCTTGACCTCCAATACAAAATCTTCTAAAAAAAGAGAATTAAGCATAGCGATATTAAATGGAGAGCGGACCCTTGATTCATAATTACTTTTGCCAAATAACTCTAGCGTATGTTGTCCTTCAGTAGTATTAATCTTCCATGCTGTAGGATCTGTCATGGTAAAATCATGAATAGCTTGTGGTGTTTCAAAATCCTGCTGGTAAACCAACTGATAATCGGCTGGAATGGTACTTTTTTGTCCGAAGGACAACAGGAAGAAACCACAGGAAAGCAGCAAGGTAGTACTTAGCTTTTTCATATTTAATTTTAAAGGTAGCGTATTTAAAACAACAACTTTGTTGCTAAAATATTGACAAAAGAGCGGAGAACAAAGTAACAAGTATTTTTAAATGAATATTATCTAAATAAACTAAGAACAATTATGGTTTTTAGATTGTCATACAATTGCATTTATTTTTCTTTCCCATTGATTAATTCTTTTTCTTTTTTATATTTGAATTAAATCAGAATGTTATTTTGTTTTTTTCACAGATTGCTAGAAATAGCATTACTAATAATGTCTTGTCAAATAATTGCAGCAATACCCAAGAACCGATAAGTTTTTTAAGTAAATGTATCTAGAATAAAAAGATAGACAAAAGGGTAGTAATGTTCGCAAAGCAGTCATAAAACTGGGTATTATGACGACAGACTCAAAAAAAAATCAATTGTTTACTTGGGTAGTTTTATTCTGGGGCTTGATCTTCTTAGTAGTTCAATCCATCTGAAGTTCTAAGTAACTTCTCCGACTTTATATAACACCAAAGATTAAAGACGCTATCATCAGAAATGGTGATAGCGTCTCTTATATTTAGGATATCTTTAATGGTCTAAAATAGTTCAGTCTCAAATGAATAAAAGCAGTGATAATTTAGATTTTTTCCAACAAATCAGTATTGCTTTTCAAGAAGAAGCTACAACCACTGTTTTCAAAAAAGGACAGTTTTTAACTGCTGCGGGAGCTATCGAGAATAAACTTTATCTTGTAGAGGAGGGTGCTGTGAAGATTTATTACCTATCTGAACTAGGTGAAAAAATAATACGTTTGGGGTATAATGGCTCTATAATGAACTCCTTAGCTTCTTTTTTGACCCAAGTACCTTCAGATTTATATCTAGAAGCTATCAGAACGACAAAGGTAAAAGTACTTAGTCGAGATTCCGTACTCAAAATTAAAGACCAAAGCCAAGGATATTCGGAGTTTTTAGAATCGGTATTAGTACAACAGCTGGAAAGAGAAATTGATTTATTACTCGACTCTCCTGTACAACGATTGGAAAGGGTTTTACTTCGAAGTCCTTTGTTGTTTCAGTATGTGCCACTCAAATACATCGCCGCTTATCTTAGAATGAGTCCGGAAACGTTGAGTCGCATCCGAAAATCTTGATTTAAGTCAAGGATTTTGAGCCAACTTCTCCGGACTTTTGTTTCAAAGTTGAAATATGAAAATCAAACAATCGGAATTGATCCAATACTTGAGAGATCACACCCTGCAAGCCAAGAGCCAGGTCTTAAGCTTTAATAATTTACCTGCTGAACAATTGAACCATAAACTCAATGACACAGAGTGGAGTATTCTGGAGTGCCTCGAACATTTAAACAGATACGGTAACTTTTATCTTCCTGAAATTGAAAAGCAATGCTTAAAAGCACAAACCAGTAATCAATTGTATTTTAGAAGCAGCTGGTTGGGGGATTTTTTTGTCAATTCGATTAAAGCTTCTAACACCAAGAAAATAAAAGCTACTAAAGAGATGGATACTACTGGATCAACCCTAAATTTATCTACGATTGATCAATTGGTCAAGCAGTTGGAGTGTTTGGATCGTCTATTAGAAAAATCTCTAGAGATCGATCTGAATAAAGTTAAGACCGCTATTTCTTTGACTAATTTGGTTAAACTAAAACTAGGAGATACTTTTCGGTTCTTGGTATACCACAATGAGCGTCATATTCTTCAAGCAAAGCGAAAATTTACTACTTTACCTTTGTTGTAGGCTTTACAATGCTGCTACAAACTGACGAGCTAAATCCACAAGGTTGGAGTCCAAAGAATTTAATCGCTTGACCCTTGCATCACCAAGTATTTGGTTTTGGATTTGGGCATCGCTGAAAAAGGCGTCATGCCTTCGCTTCACAGATAAGGGCTCCACCAACCAGTCATCATCTGCCTCCCAAGGTCTATTTCGAGCTTTAGCACGATCTTTAATACGTTGTACCATCTGCTCCGTTTCAATTTCAAGATAAATAACGGCGTCAGGAGGACTAAAAATTTTTGAAGCGGTAATGATGGAGTCCTGGATAAGTTGCCGTTCATTTTTATCTACCAAAGTATCCAGATAAAATAGATTGGTTAGCCAGAACGTATCTAAAATGGCAACCCCACCAGCTTGTCGAATGACTTCTGCTTCGATATACTGATTGAGCCAATGATTATGAAAGTATAAAAAGGCACGGATTCGAGTGGCTGAATCATCGAAAGCATCAATTACAAATTGGGGAAATTCTTCTCCTTCATAAAAGCCTACTGAATGCTTAATGTGCTTTTGTAAATCGTCAACCAAAGTTGATTTTCCTGAGGCCTGAGCACCGAGCACCGTAATAATTTTTCCTTTGGCTTTCATGTCCGCAAAGAACGCTGATTGAGATTAGAATACCATAGAAGTTGGCTTAAAATTCGAGTTTATGCGAAAAAATAAGATTTTACTGAGCGATAAGCGTAAAAATAGCTGCTTAGGCTTACTCGTAATCTTCCAATAACTGTTTCCGATTGATTTTACCAGTAGCGCTAATGGGGAGTTGTTCTACAAAGCTGATACGTTTTGGGATTTTGAATCGGGCAAGTTTATCTTGACAGTAAGCATAGATCTCATCTGCGGTAGGTACAATAGCTGTTGAAATGACAATTATGGCATGACCAACTTCTCCCCACTTGGGATCCGGCATAGGAATGACCGCTACACTATTGACGGCAGGATGAGTAGCCAGTAC
>JBGCFY010000180.1:0-21100 GCA_045110315.1 Saprospiraceae bacterium | reverse complement strand
CACCTAATAAATTCACTAATTCATGACGAGAAAATTTTATTTCACTCTTCGTTGGAAAGCCTTGAAAACCAGTAGGTTTCCTGCATTTTCCGCCTCAATTGAAGCAAAATTTTCTTCCGTCAAAATCACCAATCTATTTGGCGAACCTACTTACCAAGCTAATTGATTAATGATGACATCATTTTATCTTGGTATTTAATAACGATTGGAATTGTTTGTTTTCTCAATAATTACCTACGGAAAGCATTACTAGCGTACAAGCAATGACGGGTTCTATGTCGTTGGCTTTTGCCAAATTGATCAACTTGGGGTTTTCCGTTCCGGGATTAAAGATGATACGCTTTGGTTTTAGCGAAATGATATAATCGTAGTAAGGTTCTTGCCGTAATGGATGAATGTATAGGGTTACAGTATCTATACCTTCTATTTTGGGTGTACCTACTAAAATATCTATACCTTCAATACTACCTGCTCTTACACCAATGGGAACAACTTCGTGTTGGAACTTAAGTAACCGTCGGGTTGCAATGTTGCCATATCTTTCTTCATTGGTTGAAGCGCCTAAAACGAGTGTTTTTTTCATATGATTCAATTTTTGAATATAAAGTCTTTGCCTTTAATTTCGAAGTTTTTTTAAAACTCCAAAAGTGTTTACAAATTGATCTTTTGATTTCAATTTATAGAAGTTGTTTAAAAATAGATCTTAATACCTATGGCTAAAGCATTGTAACCCAGTACTTCCCCTTATTTCTCGTTACCGCAGATGGCTGCGAAACTCGAAAAGAGCTTCGTCCTTATTTACAAGCCTTTACCTTCGGTTGCTAACCTCATTTTAAAACAACTTCATCGTTTTAACAAAAGAACACAAAAAAAGCTCAACAAATCTAATATTTGTTGAGCTTTTTTTATGGCAGTGCACTTACGCTATACTAGCAATCTAATTGGATCTTCCAAGATTCCTTTTAGGCTTTGTAAAAACTTAGCTCCCGAAGCACCATCTACTACTCGGTGGTCACAAGACAAGGTTACTTTCATCATTTTACCTACTGCTAGGTTACCCTCTACCACGATCGCTTTTTCAATAATGGAACCTACCGCTAAAATGCAAGCATCCGGTGGATTAATAATTGCGGTAAATTCTTCGATGTCAAACATACCTAAGTTAGAAATAGTAAAGGTATTTCCCGTCATTTCATCGGGTTGTAATTTCTTCTCTTTCGCTTTTGCGGCTAAGGCACGAACCTCTACGTCAATTTGCGATAGTGTTTTCATATCAGCGTGGCGAATCACAGGCACTAATAAACCATCTTCAACGGCCACGGCCACACCAATGTTGACATCGTGATTGGTTCTGATTTTATCTCCCAACCAAGAAGAATTGATAGCCGGATGTAGTCGAAGTGCGGCAGCGGCTGCTTTGACGATGAGATCATTAAAGGAAATACGAGTAGTCGCAATTTCGTTGATCTTTTTGCGAGCTTCCGTCGCGCGATCCATATTGATTTCTACGGTTAAGTAAAAGTGTGGAGCACCAAACTTACTTTCCCCTAATCGTCTCGCAATTACCTTTCTCATTTGACTTACCGGAACGTCCTGATAATTAGGTGCACCATTGGCTTGATAACGGAATGCTGGAACACTAGCAGTCTCTGGCGTAGTGGTAGCCGCAGGCGCGGCTTTTTCAGCGGCTTGCTGTCCTTGCAAGAAAGATTCTACATCTTTTTTGACAATACGGCCGTGATCTCCAGTTCCACTAATGCTAGCTAAACTAATACCAGCTTCTTGTGCAATACTTTTGGCTAGGGGAGAGGCTTTGATTCGCTGATCGCTTGCTTCGGTAGTACTACTTTGAGTTTCGTTTGCCGAGGCAGTCGCCATTTCCGGTTCTTTTGCTGGAGCTTCATTGGTCGAAGCGGCTTCGTTGCTTGCTCCTCCTTGTTCTTCTTCTTCAGCAGCACTTAAAGCGGCTTTATAATCTTCTCCTTCTTCTCCGATGACGGCCAAAATACCATTGACGGGAACAGCACCTTCTTTTATCCCAATATAAAGTAAAACACCTTCTTGGAAGCTTTCTAGCTCCATCGTTGCTTTATCCGTTTCTACTTCTGCGAGTACATCTCCGGGTTCAACCGCGTCGCCTACTTTTTTTTGCCACCCTACGATAACCCCTTCTTCCATGGTATCGCTCATACGCGGCATTCGAATTACATCAGCCATAACAAGTTTAAATTTTCAGATTTCAATTTTGATAGATAAAGATACTTTGTACCCTGCATTCCTTCACATTTTTTTGAGATTCTTTTGGTGCTGTTTTTACTAGTATTTTTCCTAGCGACAAGCAACGCTACTTATTTGTTTGCGTAAGCCAAAAGTTATCTTTCAAAAGATCAAACAACTTAGGGAGTAAAGGGTTTGTACATACATTGAATATTTAGAGGCCGTTTAAACTTTCATTAATTGTTTACAATTAGCAAATTTAAACCTCCTCCGAGTGCAGAACCCTTGGGAAAGTACAAAAATGCATTTTTTTTAAGTAAAAGCTATTAAAAAATGCTAAAAAATGAGTTGAATATTATAGATCAAGGTAAATTAAATCACTTATTAGCAGGTATCATTTTAAAACAACTTCAAAGTATTAAATAGAAAGATTGGCTATTTATTTCTAAATTTGTAGACTAATGGATGAAGGAACAGGAAAGAAGCAGTTGCAACGTATTAATCTTTTCAAATTTTTCGACTTGCCGTCGAAGAAATCTTTCCTTTTCTTCCGAGCAGATATAGAAGTTGTTCTAAAATAGGTAAATGAATTATTTGCAAGCCATTGAATTCTAATATTTCAGCTAATTTTTTTCACCGTTGCTACGGCTACGAAAAAAAATGGAGCTTCACCTTGAAAATCAAGCGCTTACAACTAATTTCAATCCCCATTTTAAAATAACTTCATTATAAACATACGTCGAACGCATTCACACCATGAATTAGAATTTTGCGTTTTAAACTTTTAAATCATTCTTTTGCCTATGAATTTTTCCTCTAAATTAATTGAAGAAGCCGTAGATTCCTTTTCGAGTTTACCTGGCATTGGCAAAAAAACGGCGCTACGTTTGGTCCTTCACTTGATGGGACAAAGTCCACAAATTACCGAACAATTCGCAGAAACTTTGGTGAGAATGAGACGCAACATCAAAGAATGCCGTCGATGCCATAATATTTCGGATGCTCAGGTTTGTAATATTTGTAACGATACCCATCGGCAAGAAAAAGTCTTGTGTGTCGTGGAAAGTATTAGAGATATCATGGCGATTGAAGATACAGGACAGTACAAAGGTCGCTACCACGTTTTGGGTGGTGTGATTTCTCCGATCGAAGGAATTGGTCCTAGCGATCTTAATATTAACAGTTTGATAGAACGGATCAAAGAAGGGGAAATCAAAGAGATCATCATGGCGATTAGTCCAACGATCGAAGGAGATACGACTATTTTTTATGTATCAAAACAACTGCAAGAATTTGAGGTCAGTATCAGTACGATTGCGCGGGGTGTTTCTTTTGGCGGTGAATTAGAATATGCGGATGAACTAACCTTAGGTCGATCTATTGTGACGAGAGTGCCTTATAAGAATACCCAGGATAATTCTTAATCTACTTTTCTGTTGGCAATGGCAGTGGTGCTAAAAATTCTAAGCGTACTTTAAGCTGCTTACCGACAAAAAGCAGCTTAGAATAAAAAATACTGCTAGGCAACTGCTTTTCGAATTTTCAAACAACTTCATGAAGTTATCCGTCATCATTGTTAACTATAATGTCAAATACTTCTTAGAACAAGCGTTGCTCGCCGTTCGAAAGGCCTCCCAAAATCTGGCGGTGGAAGTATTTGTGGTGGATAACAATTCGGTCGATGAGTCGGTCGCAATGGTGCGTAATAAATTTCCAGAAGTAAAGCTGATTGCCAATAAGCACAATCCAGGTTTTTCAATTGCGAATAACCAAGCGATTCGAATATCAACAGGAGAATATGTTTTATTGCTGAATCCCGATACCGTTGTTGAAGAAGATACTTTTAGTAAATGTCTTCAATTTATGGATCAACGTCCCGAGGCGGGAGGCTTAGGGGTAAAGATGATCGATGGTTCCGGTAATTTTCTTCCGGAGTCTAAGCGAGGGTTTCCCTCTCCAGCAGTGGCCTTTTACAAAACGTTCGGACTCTCTAAAATTTTCCCAACGTCTAAAACTTTTAACCATTACCATTTGGGCTATTTGGATCAAAATGAAAACCATGAGGTAGAAGTTTTGGCAGGTGCTTTCATGTTGCTTCGTAAATCCGTTTTGGAGGAAATTGGATTGCTCGACGAAGCTTTTTTTATGTACGGTGAAGACATTGATCTTTCTTACCGAATCGTACAGGCAGGCTATAAGAATTATTACTTAGCGGATACACAGATTATTCATTACAAAGGCGAAAGCACTAAAAAGGGAAGTCTCAACTACGTGAAGACTTTCTACAATGCTATGATCATTTTTGCTCAGAAGCATTTCAAAGGAGAGCAAGCGAGTTCCTTTATTTTAATGCTAAGAGCAGCCATCTATTTTAGAGCTTTGCTGAGTTTGGTTAAAAGTTTCGTTCAGAAAAGTGCTTTGATTGTACTTGATGCGTTATTGATTTTTGTCGGTATGTATTTCCTGAAAGATTATTGGGCGACTCATTATTTTAATGACCCTAATTACTACGAGCCTTCTTTTCTGTATTTCAACGTTCCGCTCTACATTAGCATTTGGTTGACGGCCGCTTTTTTTAGTGGTGCTTACGATGAAGATCGGAGTATTCGTCGGCTCGTACGGGGCTTTTTCATTGGTACTGTTTTTATTGCGGCGGTTTACGGTTTCTTGGACATGGAATACCGAACTTCGCGCGTGTTAATTATTTTGGGTGCGATTTGGGCAACGGTAGCGGCAATTGGCGTTCGCTTATTGTGGCATTTTTATTTGTACCGAAATTTTAATCTAGGGCGTCAACAAGTCAAGAATCTTGTGATTGTTGGAGCGAAAGAAGAAAGTAAGCGAGTACTTCAATTATTGCACCAAGCACAAGTACAAACTAATTTTATCGGCACGGTTTCTCCTGCCGATATTGATGATGACGATATCTATCTGAATAATATTAATCAACTCGCGGAGTTGGTACATATTTACAAGATCAATGAAATTATTTTTTGTTCTAAAGATATCAGTGCTCAAGCTATCATGTACTGGATGACGAATTTAGGAAACAGCATTGGTTATAAAATTGTTCCCACGGAAAGCCTAAGTATTATTGGCAGCAGCTCTAAAAATGCTGCGGGAGAATTATATACGATTGAAATTCGTTTTCAAATTGCAGAGAAGATTCATCGACGGAATAAACGGTTATTTGATATCATGATGGCACTCTCGTTCTTACTGAGCTTTCCGCTCGTATTTCTTTTTGTGAAAAATAAATGGTCTTTTTTTAAAAATATTTTTGCAACACTCTTTGGACGGAAGTCTTGGGTAGGATATTGCTTAGACGATCTCAAGTACGGCGATTTACCCATTATTAAAACGGGCGTTTTGAATACGACGAGCGGTTTGAAGTTGCAATCTATTAATCAACAAACTAAGCAACGACTCAATTTTTTGTACGCTAAAGATTACGCAACGGCTAAAGATTTAGATATCATCTGGAACGCTTGGCGTAACTTAGGAAATTAATGTGCAAGCTAAACATTTAAAGACCTATCTAAATTAGCGACACTTTTCTACGCGGATGCTATTCTTTTAAACAACTTCAGTGCTACTTTTTTAAAATAAAAAAGACCTCCATTAGATTTATAAAAAACACTCACATAACTTTAATATTATAAATAATTAATATATGTTTGTGAAAAGCTAGACTATGTTAAAACAACAGATCAAGACTATGGCAAAGGCGAATCATCAAACGGTGATTGATATTCGTCGGCACATCCACCAGCATCCGGAGCTTTCTTATCACGAAGAGGAAACGAGTAACTTCATTGCTGCACAATTGGATAAATTGAAGATTCCTTACGAGCAGGGTTGCGCAGGGCACGGTGTCGTTGCCTTGATTACTGGAACGCATCCGAGGGCTAGTGAAAAGGTGATTGCTTTACGCGCAGATATTGATGCTTTGCCGATTCAAGAGGCGAACGATGTTCCTTATAAATCGCAGCGAGATGGAATTATGCACGCTTGTGGTCACGATGTACACACGGCATCTTTACTAGGAACGGCGAAGATTTTGCAAGCTTTGAAAGCAGAATTTTCAGGAACGGTAAAATTGATTTTTCAACCCGCGGAGGAAAAACTTCCGGGTGGTGCTTCCATTATGATTAAGGAAGGTGTTTTAGAAAATCCTAAACCTTTAAGTATTTTTGGGCAACACGTACATCCTCCATTGGAGGCTGGAAAAATTGGTGTACGCGGCGGAATGTACATGGCTTCTGCGGATGAAATTCATGTGACGGTTAAAGGTAAGGGAGGGCACGGTGCGTTGCCGCAAAATTGTGTTGATCCAATTGTCATCACGGCACAAATCTTAACTGCCTTGCAACAAATTGTAAGTCGTAATGCGAATCCAACGATTCCAAGTGTGCTAACTTTTGGGAAAATTAATTCTACGGGTGGTGCGACGAATATTATTCCCGATGAGGTAAAACTGGAAGGCACTTTCCGGACGATGGACGAAACTTGGCGAGCGAAAGCCCACGAGTTAATGACAAAGATGGCGGTTGGAATAGCGGAGTCGATGGGCGCTAATTGTACGTTTTCAATTACCAAAGGATATCCTGCATTGATCAATGATCAAGACTTAACGGCAAAAGCCAAAGCTTACGCAATTGAATACCTCGGAGCAGAACAAGTGGTAAATTTGCCAATTCGAATGACGGCAGAAGATTTTGCGTATTATTCCCAACAGATGCCCGCTTGCTTTTATCGTTTGGGTACCGGAAATAAAGCGAAGAAAATTACTTCTCCTGTGCATACCACAACTTTTGATATTGATGAAGATGCTTTGCAATTGAGTACGGGATTGATGGCTTGGTTTGCGATTAGAAGTTTAGAAGCGTAATTGTGTCTACTTTTTTATCCCCATTTTAAACAAGGTCTTAGAAATAAATTTAGAAAGTAGCATTTTAGATGATTTTATAGTAAATTATAAAGGTTTAGCAGTCAAATGGCTATTTATTTAGTTTTTTTTAATAAAACGAATAGAAATGTATTTTTTGGCGTTAAAATTGTAATCGAATAAGATCTAAGTAGTGTATATTTTTATAATATATATAATTACCTTGAGCTAACTTTCGTTCAATACTTAGTAGCAACGCTGAAGTTTGTCTAACAATATTCAACGTTCAAACCAGATGATTATACTCATTTTCCTAAAAAATTAAAAAAGCACTATGGCCCGAATATTAGTAGTTGATGATGAAGTCAGTATCCGTAAAACTTTGAGAGAGATTCTTGAATTTGAAAAGTACGAAGTGGAGGAAGCTGGAGATGGATTAGAGTGTCTGGTAAAGCTGAAAAAAAATAAGTACGACGTAGTAATCATGGATATCAAAATGCCAAAAATGGATGGCATGGAAGCGTTGGAAAGAGTACAATTGTTAGTGCCGGATACACCGGTAATCATGATTTCAGGACACGCGAATATTGACACAGCGGTAGAAGCAGTAAAGAAAGGTGCCTTTGATTTTATTTCTAAGCCACCAGATTTAAATAGAATGTTGATTACCATTCGCAACGCGATGGATAAGTCAAGTTTGATTACAGAAACGAAAACGTTAAAGCGCAGAGTTGCTAAATCTAAGACGCAGCAAATCATTGGAAGTTCTGAGGAGATCGAAAGTATCAAAGGAACGATTGAGCGCGTAGCGCCTACGGAGGCGAGAGTATTGGTAACTGGATCGAATGGAACGGGAAAAGAATTGGTAGCACGTTGGATGCACGAAAAAAGTCCACGGTCAGCACATCCAATCGTAGAGGTGAATTGCGCAGCGATTCCTTCCGAATTAATCGAAAGTGAATTATTTGGTCACGAGAAAGGTTCGTTTACAGGTGCGTACAAACAAAAGATTGGAAAGTTTGAACAAGCCAACGGCGGTACGATCTTTTTAGATGAGATCGGTGATATGAGTTTGAAAGCCCAAGCTAAAGTATTGAGAGCTTTGCAAGAAAGTCGAATTTCTAGAGTAGGAGGGGATAAAGAAATCAGAGTTGACGTTCGTGTTATTGCGGCAACGAATAAAGACCTACGGGCAGAAATTAAGCGAGGAAAATTCCGAGAGGATTTATATCACCGTTTAGCGGTAATCATTATTCACGTACCACCATTGAATGAACGACGGGGAGATATTCCTTTGCTCGTTGAGCATTTCAATAAGCTTGTTTGTGGAGAATATGGTGTGGCACCGAAGAAGATTGACAAAGAAGCCATTACGGCGCTACAAGCTATTAACTGGACGGGAAATATCCGAGAGCTTCGCAATGTGGTAGAACGCTTAATTATCTTAAGTGGTGAGACGATTAAAGAAGAAGATGTCAAAAACTTTGTTGTACCTTCTAGCGCTGGTGGTGTCAGTAAGTTAAAACCTGTTTTTGAGAAATTTGATTCTGAAGAAGAATTGCTCAACTACGTTAAAGAAGAATTCAAACGCTATAAGTCTAAATTAGAAAAAGTACATTAGTACCGATTGTGGTGGACAAAAAGGACCATCGCGTTACATTTGGATTAATGAAAAAAATATTGTAAATAGCAAAGCTGGTCAATTTTGACCAGCTTTTTGTCGCTTTGGACTTTAGTAGGCAAAGTAGAAACTAAAGCACTTAAAAATAACAATTGACTAATATGGAAAATAATCAAACTACGCCCCCCAAGAAAAATGTAAAACATTGGGCGAAAATAAAAGGAGAAAATTCTTGGACGATGTTTAAAGTAATCTCCGAATTTGTTGAGGGATTCGAAACGATGAATAATATTGATCCTTGTATCTCCATTTTTGGTTCGGCTCGAACTAAGCCCGACCATCCTTATTATTTACTGGCCGTAGAAATCGCTAAGAAATTAACGGAAGAAGGTTACGGTGTAATTACGGGTGGCGGTCCCGGAATCATGGAAGCTGGAAATAAAGGGGCTTCCGAAAACAATGGTCTTTCTGTAGGACTAAACATCGATTTGCCATTTGAGCAAAGTCATAATATTTATATCAATCCAGATAAAAACCTGAATTACCGTTATTTCTTCGTGCGTAAAGTGATGTTCGTGAAGTATGCACAAGCTTTTGTTGTATTGCCAGGTGGGTTTGGAACTTTGGATGAATTATTCGAAGTACTTACCTTGATTCAAACTAAAAAAATTACGCGAGTTCCAGTTATTTTGGTTGGGTCTAGCTTCTGGAAAGGCATGAAAGATTGGATTAAAAATGTGATGTTGGAAGAAGCACATAATATTAGTCCAGACGATATGAACCTTTTGCCGATTACGGACGATCCAGCCGAAATCGTTAGCATTATTAATAAGTTTTATTCTGATGATAATAGCTTAAGTCCGAATTACGAATTATAAATCGCTACGGTAAAATAGAATATTCACTTTAAAACTTTGCTTTTGATTGATCATCAAAAGCAAAGTTTTAATTTTTATAGGAAAGGGTAAAAAATTGTGGTTTAGGGTAGAGAAAATTTGTCGGAAAGGAAGCTTTGGAATATGGGTTAATTTCTCAACTGCCAACTCAGCCCAAATCTGAACTCTGTATCAAACATTGGATAGTTAGGCGTTTGATAAAAGTCTTCGTCCAAAAATAAAGTACCAATGTTTTCATATTTAAAGAAGGCTCGGAAGGTACTGACCTGCATACTTAAGTAGATATCAATCGCAGGATAAAGTTCTACGAGACTTTCATTTTGTAAGTGAAATTGTCCTACCAAAGCCAAATAGTCGTTTGCAAAATAATCACCATTCATTCGTAAGTCAACGCCCAATCGAGTTAGTAAAACATTTTTGAAGATTTTATCTTGGTAATAAAAACTATGTTTTGAGAAAAATGCAGGTAAGCGTAGCACATCCTCTGTTGATTCTTGCAAGGCTACAACATTATCCAAATGAAAGCGCCACAGTTTGAAATCTTTTTTGAGAATCAATTGAAAAACACTTACGGGCTTTCCTTCTTGTTGGGCTAATCCACTCTCATCGCGGTAAATAAAATTATTTAATAAATGGTACTTACCTTGGATTTGCAATTTAAATTTAGCTAAGCTATACGTACCGCTCAGCGTACTGCTGTTCGTTTTCTTAAAATTATTTTCATAAAACAATTGCTTGGAAACATACATTCGATGCTCCAGTAAACTTGGAGCGTATTGTTGATTGATGGCGGTGAGTTCTAAACTTCCCAACTTAGGAAATTGAAAAAAGAAGCTTCCACTAAGTTTATAGTCTCCACCATTATCCCACAAACCATAATGTGCATACGTGCGTACTTTCAAATTTTCGTTAGGTGTGAAATCCCAACGCGCTTTGAGAAAAAGATTATTGATCGTTGTATCTCTTGGTTCTTGATTAATAGAGAAGAAACGATGCGTTAGACCAACCTCTAATAAATCTCCTTGTCTTTTTATGCCTTCCGTATTATTTTTTTGCGCTTTGGACGTTGCGAGGGTAAAAGTATTTTCGTATTTCCGCAAGCCTACGAAGTGTCGTAATCCTCGTTCATCGACGGCGAGTGGACTATAATAAACTTGATTGGGATTGGTATCCGAAAATTTATATTTGCTACGAAGAAAATTAAAGTGATGACTCAGTAGAAATTTGCGACCTTCCTGATTGAGTGAATCTTTTTTGGCTTTAAATTTATAGTAATGTCGATAGTCTAATTCTTTGTGTTCATGCCGCGTTTCTGCTTCGTCCAAATAAACGGGAATAGAATAAGGAGCGCCTCCACCATCTATTTTCAGCAGTTCATCCGTCGTAATGCCGCCGGTATCTTTGTGTTCTGTAACGTTGGAGCTAAAGCTGATGAAAGCATCGTAGCGTTTGTCTTTGCTTTGGTACCACATTCCGGTTGCGATCGTGGTATGTTCGCCTGTCTGAGCGGTATAATTCCCGTTGACGCGAATGCCTTTGAGGTCTTCTATTTGATGGCGTACGCGATTATGTTCTAAAGAGAAATTGAGTCCTCTTCCAAAGTTTCGGGTAAATTTTGCTTTAAAAATTCCATCATTTTGATCGGAACCAACGGAATAAAATAAGTCAGAAAAAGCAGATTCTACGTTGTAAAATTGTAAATCTTTGGCCGTGGTATAATAAAGGTCAAACTGGTGTAAACCTAAGTCAAAACCTTCCCGTGCTGCTGGCTGAAAAATCATGGGGCGAGCAGGAGCTCCCATGTTGCCTAAGTGTACATAATCCAAGTCTCGATCGCGTGCCAGATCATATTGCTGAAAATAATTACCGAGTAAGGAATCTGAAAAAGAATATTCGATATCAGGATTGGTCGCAAAGAAATAAAGGACGCTACTTGTATCTACGACGTATTCCGTTTGCTTACTATTACCACCACCTAGGTTCCCACCGCCCGACGAAGGACGGTTTTGTGCAACCGCGGTAGAGCAGAGTCCCCAGAGTAAAAAGGAGGTCAAAAAAAAACGGATCAGGTACATAGTAAAAGTTATGCTTAAAAATTTGGAATGTATGAGCGCCCAAAAAGAACACTATAAAATGATCAACGATTTTGGGTAGCTAAAAGCGGCGTTATAAAGTACTAAGAACAATCTTGCAGATTGCGAGAAATTGAGCTTCTTTTGTGCAAAACGAAAACCGATTGGAACAGCATTTAATGGGCTGTTCCAGTAGCTAGCGCGAAGTTGTAAACATACGATGACTACTGGAACAGCCAGCATCAAAACGCAAAAGCGCAGTGAATAATTGTAAATTTAAGCCTGATCTTCCGCTATATCAATGAGTGCTGGACTCATTCCCATATTGGAGAAACCACCATCGTGGTAAAGATTTTGCATTGTAACCATTCTCGTCAAATCAGAAAACATACTAACGCAGTAATCGGCACAAGATTCAGCAGAAGCATTTCCAAGTGGAGACATTCTATCTGCGTAATCAAAAAATTCTTTAAATCCCTTGACGCCACTTCCTGCGGTTGTCCACGTTGGTGATTGAGAAATAGTGTTAACCCTTACTTTTTTGCTGACCCCAAAATGGTAACCAAAACTACGCGCGTAAGATTCTAATAAAGCTTTTGATTCGGCCATTTCTCCGTAGTCGGGGAAGGTACGTTGTGCTGCGATGTACGTTAAAGCCATGATAGAACCTCCTTCGTTGATCGCGTCTAACTTCCACATACTTTGCATTAAGCGGTGAAAAGACATCGCTGAAACGTCGAAAGTTTTGTGCATGTAATCGTAGTTAGAGTCCGTATAGGGTTTATTTTTACGAACGTTAAAAGACATTCCGATTGAGTGCAAAACAAAATCAATTTTACCACCCAAGGCTTCCATCGATTCCGTAAGCAAATTTTCTAAATCTTCCATTTTGGTCGCATCAGCAGGAATGGTCTTTGCGTTTAATTTTTCTGCGAGCTCATTGATTTTACCAAAACGAAAGGCTACAGGAGCATTTGTCAAAGTAATTTTAGCCCCCGCAGCAACGCATTGTTCTGCTACTTTCCAGGCGATAGATTGATCATCTAAAGCACCAAAAATAATTCCTTTTTTTCCCGCTAGTAGGTTATTAGACATGGTTATGTTTTTTAATTATTAAGTACTAAGACAAAATTAATTTGCCATTTGTAAAGTTATTTTATTTCTTCTAGAATAGATTCGCCCTTGGATTGATCGCCCGAAGTCCATTGCCAAGTTTCGTGCAAGCGAATTCGACCATCGGGGAGTACTTCGGGGGTAGAATGACAAATTCCCGTTTTGAAATCTCCATCTTCACTTAAATGCTGATAGCGCATTTCAAGTTTTTGTTCTGCGTCTACCTTTGCCACCAAAGTACCTTGTACAATACTTCCTCCTTGATAGGTTGCCCAAACGGTATTGCCCGTTTGTCGATAATGAAAAATGGTAGCCTGATCAACTTCTCCGTTGTCGGAACTTTCTATAGATTTGAATTTTTTATCGTGGTACATTCTTTTTGAACTTAACGTTTATTGTGCCAGTAATTCTTTTGCATTTTCAATCGCAGAATTAGATGGTGGACTTCCACTGAGCATGGTTGCAATCGCTTTAATTCGATCTTCTTCGCCTAGTAATTTGACGCGCGTGATCGTTCGATCTTTTTCTGTTTTTTTATAAACAAAATAATGCGTATCTGCTTTAACTGCAATTTGTGGCGTATGTGTAATGGATACAACTTGATGTTGCTTTGACAACCGTTGTAAGATTTTCCCCATTTGTAGGGCGACGTCTCCAGAAATTCCGGTATCAATTTCATCAAAAATTAATGTCGGTAACGGAATGGCACTCGCTACCAGCGATTTGGTACAAAGTGTCAAGCGCGAGATTTCTCCCCCCGAAGCTACTTCCTTGATCGAAGAGAAGCGACTTCCTTTGTTGGGCGCAAATAAAAAGTTGATTTCATCTAAGCCCGTATTGTTGAAGTGATCTAAGCTACTAATTTCTACTTTCAAACGGGCATGTTCCATCGATAAGTAGGCGAGTAATTTATGTACTTTCTTCTCAAAACTGGGGATGACCGCTGCTCTATTCTTTGTTAAGACTGCTGCTTGCTTTTTTAATTTTACTTCTTCTTCTGCAATACTTTTTTCCAATCGTTCGATGCTGCTAGAAATATCTTCAAAGTTATTTAAACGATTTTGTAAACCTTCTTGAATGGTAATTAATTCGTCGATGGTTTTTACACGGTGTTTATTTTGTAATTTATAAATGAGATCCAAACGATTCTGTAACTCCTCGATCCGCGCTGGGTTGTATTCGGTATCATCCGCAATTTGTTCAAATTCTTGCGCAAGGTCTTGCAATTCGATGACGACGCTATCAAAACGTTCTCCCGCCTTTTGCAGGGAAGGATGATATTGTTTGAGATCATTAATGGCATAACCAATCGACTCTAAATTGGCTAAGACGGATTGTTCGCTTTCGCTCAATTGTTGAAAAGCACTATTGAGTTGACGTTTGATATCTTCGGCGTTACTCAGTTGAGCTTGTTCCGCTTCCATCTTTTCTTGTTCGCCCGTCAGCAGACTAACTTGATTGAATTCTTCTAGTTGAAAACTTAAAAAATCCATTTCATTAGCAGCCGTTTCACTTTGATGAATCAGTTTCGCCAATTCTTTTTTGTGCTGTTGGTACGTTTTGAAGCTTTTTTGGTAAATGTCCAAATACTTTTGATTTTCTGCTAAAGAATCAATCATTCGCAATTGGAAAGAAATATTGTGGATGTCTAAGGTGTCAAACTGTTGGTGCAAATCAATCAGAGAAGCACTCAATTGTTGTAAAACTTTGAGGTTGACGGGCGTGTCGTTGACGAAAGCTCTAGATTTACCAGAAGGTGTAATTTCTCTACGAACGACGAGGTCATCATCGTAATCAATATCCTTGGTTTCGAAAAAACTTTTCAGGTCGTACTTTGAAACGTCGAAAAGACCCTCAATAATACATTTCTTATCTTCCTTGTAGAGCGACTTCGTATCTGCTCTTTTTCCCATAATGAGGCCTAAAGCGCCCAAAAGGATTGATTTACCGGCACCTGTTTCTCCGGTAATAATGGTCAACTTATCCGAAAAATTAATTTCCAACTCGTCGATTATCGCGTAATTTTTAACAAAAAGGCGCTGAATCATGAAGTTTGTATTGTTTTGAATCAATCAGATCCGTTCTGCATCTATTGGCAAAACGGTCTACAATACAGCAAATTTACTAGTTGTTAAGCAATTATTTTACTCTTTGTGCCTTCAATGTGTTTTCCTACTACGAAGTTATTTCAAAATGAGCGCAAAATTATTGCAAGCTTTCGAAAAAACCCGCTGGAATGGTTGCTCCTTTTTCACGGGCTAATTGTCCATCTTGTTGAGCAGCAGCTTTATTACCCGTCAAGGAATAAGCTTTGGCTCGCTCTAAGTAAAACACGCCTTTTTCTGGGTTTAAACGAATCGCTTTGGTCAAACTTTGGATGGCACTCGCATTGTCTTGTAGCGCTCTTTGGGTGAGGCCTCTTTCGTACCACATCGCCGCATCGTAAGGATCAATCTCTAAGTAACTTTCAATATCCTGTTTGGCGAGGGCATAATTTTGTTGAATTTGGTGTAATAAGGAACGATTTAAGTATCCATTCTTAAAGTCAGGTTGTTTCTCAATGGCGAGGTTCAGATCTTTCAGCGCTTGGTCGTAATTTCCCTGCTTTCCGTAAGCTGCTCCACGATTGACGTACAATTCACCAATGCTTGGGTCGAGCTGAATACCAGCACTATAATCTTTTAATGCATTGGGCGTATCTCCCATATCAAAATAGGTTTTTCCACGGCTATTGTAAGTTTCTGCTTTTCTACTTTTATTTAGCGCTTGGGTATAAAAATTTAAGGCTTGATTAGCATTACCGTTTTCACGGTGAAAATGACCTAAGTTGCTGTAAGGAAGGGAAGTATTTTGGTAATACTTGAGTACGTGTGTCCAAAGAGTTTCTCCGTTTTGCCAAACGCCACATTGCTGCCAAGTCAAACCGGCAAGAATGAGACAATAAGCGCCTAAACCATATTGTAAAAGACTTTTACTTTGTGGGCGAGCATTTGCAAAATAATCATAAGCATAAGCAACCAAAAAGAAGAGACCGACATAAGGAATGTAGGTAAAACGATCGGCTTTGTATCCTTGTCCTGCGGCTAAGATTTGTAGAACAAATACAACGTTGAAGGCAAAAAAGAAAAAACCAAAAACGAAAGCTTTTTGTCCTTTTTGAAAAGCGCGAAAAACAAGGAAAAGCATTCCTACAATTAATAAAGGCATCGCATAAAAATAGCCAGGTATTTCTTTGGGGTAAGGATACAAAGGAGACATCTCGTAAGGGAAAACAAACTTAGCGAGGTAAACGCAAAAAGAGTATGCTCCAATGATAATTCGTCCCCCTAGACCATAATTCGTTACATTATCCGTAAGGGTATCTGATTGAGAAAGAATATAAATACCCAACAATCCGACAAACAAAGCGAGGGCAAAAAACGGAATTTTTTCGAAGACTAACTTCAGTTTTAACGGTCGATTGAAATAATAATCTACGGCGAGCATCGACAAAGGCAAGGCTACCGCTTGAATTTTTGAAAAGAGCGAGAGTACAAATAAAACTAACGCGTAGACAAAGTATTTTTTGACTTGGTTAAACTTGACGTATTTGATATAATTAAAAAGGGCTGCTAAGTAAAAAATTCCGAAGAGCACATCTTTTCGTTCCGTCGCCCAAGCCACCGATTCTACGCGTAATGGATGAATCCCAAAAAGTAACGCGGCAATCAATGCTGCATTTCTGCTTAAGTTGAGTAACAACATAATGCGATACACAAAATAAACACATCCCAAGTGTAAGGCTAGATTATTAAAATGAATCAGTTTAGCACTAAAACCACCCGCAATGGCTTTTTCAATGGCAAAAGTAAAAATGGTCAATGGATTGTAGCCACCAATAACATCGGAGCTAAAAATACCTTTAATACTCGCCCAATCGAAAGCCCGTAAATTCGGGTTTTCTAAAATGTTGACATCGTCATCCCAATTTACAAAGTCGTTACCCAACGATGGAAAAAAGGCAATCGCTGTGATTAACAAAACGCCTAAAAAGGGTAAAAGTAATGCTGAATCCTTCCAAAAAGAGGTAGTTGCACGATTTTTTTTGATTTTCGCGGGTCGCTGCTTTTTGCTAGGCTTGTTGGTTTTGCTGCGGGACATAAGTGTTTTTAGACTGATGATAGACCGAAAATATTACTTTTTTTCTTAATACAAAAATGATACCTTATTTATATAGGTTTCGGTAAAGCAATTACAGCAGTAATGGAAATGGAATAGCGGATATTTCAGCAAGCTGCTGGACTAAGAAAAACGTTTATTAGGAGTGGAATGATTAGCCTTTAAAATATCAAAACTGCTTCGGCCAATGCAGCTTCGGAAGCTTGTTGGGCAACCTGAATATTGGCGGTTAGCTTTAGGTCAAGCAATGCTTTTTTGGTGCTTTGTCCGATAGCAATAATTTTCTGTGTGGCAGAAATTGTATTGTGTTGATGGTAAGCAACTGCGTTGAGTGGACTGGTAAAAACCAGGTAGTCGGCGGTCGGAAGTTCCAATTCAGTTTTTACTTTATTCTCATAAACGACTAGATCGTAACTTTTAAGCTGATTGGCTAATAGTTGTTGAATAGAGCGACGAGAACGTAGAGCTTGTGGAAAAAGTACTTTTTGGTGCAGCGCTAATTTCAAAAAATGAGTTGCCGTCTTTTCTGGATCGCCACTACCTACAAAATTTGGTGAAACATTGTAGGCAGCGATTTGTTTCGCGGTTGCTTTCCCCATGGCGGCGTAAGCAACTTTAGGGAACGGAATTTGTCGTTGGATTAAATTTTCAAAGAAAAATTTCACCCCATTTTTACTATAAAAGAAAATCCAAGCGGTGGTGGGAAAATCTAAAAAAGGAACAGCGGAAAACGTTAGTAGAGATTGCCCAAATACTTCGTATCCAGTTTGGTTGAGCCGGATCTTAAAGATACTATCTGCCGCTAAATCTCTAGTGATGAATACTGTTTTCAAAATTAAAATAGGTCAATTTCATCCAAGTCAACCAACGCAAAAAAAGTAGCGGCAGTAGCTTTGACATCGGTCGTCGCATCTTGGGATTCTAGTAACTTCTTCTTGAAGAGTTCCAAATACAATTCAGATAAGGTTGGCCATTTTAATTTACCACCTTTTCCTTTGAGCTTGCAAATATAAGTTCCTTCCTGCATCACGCAGATTGATTCCATGTGCTCCAATCGATTGGGTATATTTTTGCGAATGAATTCCGCTCCGACAACTTTTTGGTCAAAGTTCAAATTGTGTGCGATGAGGTATTTGTTTTCATTGATTGCTGCTGCAAACTCCTTCAATGCTTGTTCCAAGGGAACTCCTTTTTCCTTAGCAATTGCGGTACTAATGCCGTTATAATTTTCGGTCTCTGCCGGAATTTCAAAGCCTTCGGGCTGAATCAGGTAGCTTTTGATGGCGACAGGTTTTTTATCCTCGTTGATAATTAACCAGGCTAGTTGCGTCATGCGAGGCCAATTGAAAGTATCACTTGCAGGCTTGTTCCAACTTTTGGGAAAACCTACGGCATTGGTATCAAAAAATAAGTACATAGTATGAGAAGCTAAAAGTTTATAAACAAAAATTTAAATCGAACGGTGGAAAGTCTTAGCCCAATTTGGCTTTTAACGCTGCGACCACTTGTTCGGCTAATTCGAAGTGCGTACTGGATGAGATGCGCACTCGTTGTACTGGAGTATCCCATTGTTCTGCCATGGCTGCCCAAACGTGAAAATTACCCGTTGCATCTTGTTCGCAATAAGCGCCCAAAGGCATATGACAGCCTCCGTCAAAAAGCTGTAAGATTTTTCGCTCTACGTTAGTGCAGATCGCAGTTTCTTTTTGGTGCAACTTTTTCAAAACGCGTCGCGTTGCAAGATCGGTGGTGCAAGTTTGAAAGGCTAAAACGCCTTGTGCGGGAGCAGGAACAAATTCCTTAGGATTCAACTTAATCACTGTAAATTCACTAAGGTCAAGTTCTAAACGACTCAAACCGGCTGCGGCTAAGACGATTGCGTCAAAGTTTTGTTCGCTCAGTTTTTTGAGGCGGGTAGGGACATTACCCCTGATATCCTCCAGTACAATGTCGGGGCGAATATCTCTCAGTTGAGACTTTCTGCGTGCAGAGGAAGTTCCTACGATGGCGTTCGGTGGCAATTGTAATAGAGCGCCTTCGGTCACGGCCGACTTTTTGAGGATTAACCAATCGGCGGGGTCGGCGCGGTGAGAAACGGCTGTAATGACGAGTCCTTCGGGAGAACTGGTCGGCAAATCCTTCATAGAGTGTACGGCCATTTGTACTTCCCCTCTTAATAAAGCATCTTCAATTTCTTTAGTAAAGAAACCTTTACCTTCTATTTTATCAAAACTCAAGTGCTGGATTTTATCTCCTTTGGTTTTAATAATGTCCAATTCTGATGCGATGCCAATGTCATTCAGTGCGTTTTGGGTAAAATGTGCCTGCCAAAGGGCTAGTTTACTACCACGCGTACCAATTTTTATCATAGAAGTATGCAATATTGAGTTGTGATTCTTTTTCTTGAAAATAAGGAGGAGGTTTGTCGTTTTGAGCGTAGTGCAGCGCTTTTAGCGATTGATTCCATCTCCGGTCGCAAATATACGTATAAAAAGCAAGAAATAGGACTTCTCTTCATCCCTTTAAACAGCTAGTTCTTGTGGATCCATAAAAATTAGAATTTGCTTAGGATTAAGTGCTAATTCGATGCTAGATAGCCTTTTTGGGGGAAGTTTTTTTAAGGAAACTTTTACTTTATGGTGTTTGATTTTGAGCAGGAAAAACTAATTAGTCAAAATCAGGTTTAGTCGCCAAGCAATAGGTTTTTATCAACAACTGCGATCGAAAACAGCGCTAATTAAAAAGAGGAATTGTTAAATTCATCCTTGTTCTACGCGCTAAAAAAAAAATTGGCTTTTAATACAAGGAATATTTGCTACCTTTGCACGATGCAAGTTACTGCAAAAGAATTGTCTAATTTTTTGGATGGTACTTTAGAGGGAGATCCTAACGTTATAGTCACTAAACCAAGTAAGATCGAAGAAGCAGAAGTTGGTTCTATCTGTTTCTTATCTAATGCTAAGTATGAATCCTATATCTACACTACCAAAGCGTCCGTTTTGTTGGTTAGTAGAGATTTTCAACCTACCCAAGCTTTATCTCCAACCTTAATTAGAGTAGATGATGTCTACGCTAGCATTGCCGTTTTATTAGAAAAATTTGGTGTTACAGAGAGTGTTGCTCAAGGCGTTTCTGATCAAGCTTTTGTACATCCAGAAGCGAGCATAGGCAATGACGTTACGGTTGGTTTATTTACCGTCGTTGAGCAAGGAGCAATCATTGGAGATCAATCGACCATTCACCCACAAGTTTTCATTGGTAAAAATGTTAAAATTGGTAAAAATGTTACTTTATATCCCGGTGTAAAAATCTATCAAGATTGTGTCATTGGTGATAATTGTATCTTTCATGCCAACGTGATTATTGGGGGAGATGGTTTTGGCTTTGCTCCATTGGTAGATGGAACCTACAAGAAATTAGCTCAAATTGGGAATGTTATTGTCGAAGAAAATGTCGAAATTGGAGCTAATTCGGTCGTTGATCGAGCTACAATGGGATCTACGATAATCCGTTCTGGTGCCAAGCTGGATAATTTGATTATGATTGCCCACAACGTGGAAGTTGGAGAAAACACGGTTATTGCTGCTCAGGCAGGCGTGGCGGGAAGTACCAAGATCGGAAAAAATTGTATGATTGGTGGTCAGGCAGGATTTGTGGGACATATTACGATTGCGGACGGTGTAAAAGTGCAGGCTCAAAGTGGAATCAACGCCAGTATTAAACAAGAAAATATTTCGGTGTACGGTTCGCCGGCACTTTCTTATAATGATTATCTGCGATCTTACGCTTTATTCAAAAGATTGCCGGATATGTCTAAGAAAATCAAAGAATTAGAACGAAAGCTTAAGGAATTAGAAAAATAGATTAATTCGCAAACATTTTTGGAGTTTTTAAACAACTTCATTTAGAAAAGCAAGACAAGGAAGTTTTTAAACAGCTTCAAGGATAAAATTGAACTTAGTCGTTAATACGTGAGTTAATTTGTCTGGGTACTTAAGTAGTTCGCGGAAATTGAGTTTACAATAAGTTGAAAAGAATTTTGAGCTTAAACGAGGCAAAAAACGTAGACAATGCCGGAGCATTGGCGAGGCTTTTTAACGAAGTAGAAGCTTAAAAGGCTTTCAAGTTATTAGTT
>JBGCFY010000179.1:0-4801 GCA_045110315.1 Saprospiraceae bacterium | reverse complement strand
ATCGTCGTTCACTCCATGACCAAGTATATTGGCGGTCACGGTACTACTTTAGGTGGCGTTATCGTTGATGCTGGAAAATTTGATTGGGCCAAACACAAAGATCGTTTCCCAATGTTGAGTACGCCCGAGCCTTCTTACCATGGCGTCGTTTATACCGAAGCTTTTGGTCCCGCCGCTTACATCGGACGAGCGCGAACGGTAGCCTTACGAAATACCGGATCTGCCCTAAGTGCTATGGCTGCTTGGCAAATTCTACAAGGTTTAGAAACTTTGAGCCTACGAATGGAAAGACACTGCGAAAATGCAATTTCCGTCGCTAAATATTTAGAAGGACACAAGTCGGTTGCTTGGGTACGTTTTGGTGGTTTGAAGAGTAGCGAATATTATCGCCTCGCTCGCAAGTATTACAAAGGCAAACCTTCTTCTCTTATGACTTTCGGAATCAAAGGAGGCTTTAAGAAAGCAGAAAAATTTTACGACGCTTTAAAGTTATTTAAGCGATTGGTCAATATTGGCGATACCAAATCATTGGCTTGTCATCCTGCTTCTACCACGCATCGTCAGATGACTGTGGCAGAGCAAAAAACAGCAGGCGTGACGCAAGACTTGCTCCGACTCTGTGTTGGAATTGAGCACATCGACGATCTCTTAGAAGATTTGGAACAAGCTTTTAAAGTAGCCAACAGCAGAAAGAAATCATAATTATTTTAAATCCATAAAATCCCTCCGTTAAATTCAAGGTAGCTTGGTTTGATGGAGGTTTTTTTATGTTCTTTGGCGAGAGCTTACATCACCCCAACAAAACGAAAACCTATTTTTATCGTTTCTGAACGATGAAACTATTTTAACCAAAAAATACAACCCCAAAATTAATAGCTATTTCAACTTACAAATAACTCCGCAACGTTTTACAGACAGCATAACACCTTCCTTAATCGTTCTCATCTTATAAGCATAAATTGTAGCATGACCATTTTAACAACTTATTCTCATAAGTTAAATTTGTGCTTCACACACTTAGATTTTTAACAAAAAAATAAAGCAATTATGAAAACGTTGAAATTTGTATTTTTTAGCCTAGTAATCCTATTTAACATTTCTTGCAATAAGGAAGAACAAGAATTGCAAACAACGGATTATATCATATTTGGTTTTTTCGCTAGAACTATCGGAGGAAACCATAGGACGACCTTCAAGTTAACAGATGAAAAAGTATTTGAAGACATGAATGATAATTACCTCGAACCAGATCCTGATTTTATTGAATTAAATAGTGATAAATATGAGATCGCAAAAGATTTGATTGCCTTCTTTCCGCCACAATTATTAACTTCCGTGGAAACTAGTTTCGGATGTCCTAATTGTGGAGATCTAGGGTTATTCTTTATCGAACATTCTAGCAACGGCGTGGTAAAGAGTTGGTCCATTGATACAGACAAAAGTAAAATTCCGAGTTACTTACATGAATTCATAGCAGAAATGAGTAAAACAATGAGACTACTCAAGGAGTAAAAACCACTTCAGTCACTCTAATAAACAATCCGAAGTTATTTTTAAATGATGTTAAATACCGAACCTGCCAACCAGTCAGGCAGATTCGGTATTAGATCTATTTTAAAACATTTTTTTCAATAAAATCTTACGATACACTATAAAATAAATGCCCTTAAAAAGAGGAAATTAGCTTGATTTCACTACATTGGGAGCGAACAGTAATCGCCAATGGTTTTGCTAATAATCGAACGTTTCCTATGAGTACCGAAAAGAAAAAATATACCATCAAAAGAAATGATTTATCCGCCGATAAGTCTTTAAGAGCCTGGAGTGCCGCAGACGAATACCTCTTACAGGAATTTACGGCTTTAGCCGAAAAACCAGCACATTTGGCGATTTACAATGATCGGTTTGGTTTCTTGGGCTGTAACTTACATTCCTACCAGCCGACAATCGTGTTGACACAAAAAAGTCAAGAAAAAGCGATCAAGGCGAATCTACAGAAAAACTATCTTAGCTTTCTAGATTTTTCAAATCCGCTAGCGAGCTTTGAAAAGGAACTTGATTTTGCAATCATTAAAGTGCCTAAATCACTAGCACTATTCCAGCTTTTCTTGGAGCAAATCGCAAATAACTCAACGCAAGAAGTCACCGTGATTGCGGCCTTTATGACGCGACATTTTTCTCCTAAACTACTACAAATTGCAGAAAGTTATTTTGAGGTAGTGGAGCAAACCAAAGCCTTAAAGAAAGCTCGTGTAATGGTGCTTCGCAAAAAGAAGGAAATCGTCAAACGAGAGTTACTCCGTGCCCTTGAGTACAACCATAAAAAGTATCAACAATATTCCGGCGTCTTTTCTGCGGATCATATTGACTATGCAACGCAGTACTTTTTGAAGTATTTACAAGTGGAAGAAACCGATCAATGTATCTTGGACTTAGGCTCCGGCAATGGCGTAATTGCAAATGAAATATTCAAGCAAAGCCCTACGGCTGAAATACATTTATTGGATGATGCTTACCTTGCCGTTGCTTCCGCTCAATTAAATATCCAAGGAGAAAACATTCATCATCATTTCAATGATGATTTATCTCCTTTCAAGGAAGAAACTTTTGATTTGATTGTCACCAATCCACCTTTTCATTTTGAATATGAAATCAATATTCAAATTCCAATTCAGCTTTTTAAAGCTTGTTTCCGCTGTTTGAAAAAAGGAGGAAACTTGCAACTCGTCTCTAATAAACACTTAAACTATAAAACTCATTTGGAGAAAATATTTCCAAGCGTCCAGATGCTTGCCGATAATGAAAAGTTTATTATTTATCAGTGTGTGAAGTAAAAGTCAAGATGAAATTTAACACCAGAATTCCAGCCAGCTTAAAACCATTTTACCAATTGGAGCTATCCAACTATCAATCTGCCTATTCCAAGGGAAATTTAACAACTGCTTGGCAGCATTTAGAGCGAGCGCACATACTTGGACAACAATATCCATTTGCCCATAGCTTCGTGCATTGGAAAATGTTACAATTTGGAATAAAAATAAAAAGCGGAAAAGAAATCATGGGACAAATCCCAAGACTTATTTTTGGTGGCATAAAATCTTTTGTAGGAAATGTTCCTGTCGGTAATCCGGGCGGTGCAAATTTCCCTCCTTTAAAACCATTTCCAATCGCAAAAGAACTACAAGATATATTCCTGCAAGCGAACATAAAATACTAAATTGAAAGTTTTATAAAAGTTTCTTCTTAAAACCAAATCAATTGAGTCAATTCAAATTCCCACTTCTCTTGGCAATACTCTTGAGCCTAAATCTTTCTTGCGCCCAAACAACGACGGAAAATAGAGATCAGCCCGTAGACAAACCAATCACAACCAATCCTCCCAAACTATCTTCAGGTACCACCTCGGATACGCTAGCATTTACTTCGGGTGTTCTTTCCGTTTTGCAAGATAGCAAAGGAAATTACTGGCTGGGTAGTCACCAAGAAGGAGTTTGTCTATATGATGGAAAAACCTTCACTCCTTTTACCGTTGAAAATGGCTTAAGTAGCAATCAGATATTAAGCATTCAGGAAAGTCAAGATGGAAGAATTTGGTTTGGGACAGGTAATGGACTCAGTAGTTATCAAGATAAGAAATTCACCAAGCATAGTTTAAAAAGTAATTTAAATTCATTCCTGCTCAAGAAGGAAAACAACTGGGAAGTAACGGAGGAAGACCTTTGGTTTGATTCGGGAGACGATAAAGGCGTTTATCGCTATAATGGACAAGCCTTGACTTATTTAATCTATCCAGCAGTCACAGTCCTCAACAAAGACAATATCTATAATTTCACCGGTTTCGCTAAAGGAAAAGATGCCCGAATCTGGATCGCAACTTACGCCGGTGTTTTTGGATACGATGGCAAAAACTTTACAATCATCAATGATGAAAGCTTAGACTTGACATACGAAACGGGCTACTTACACGTCCGAAGTATTTTAGAAGATAGCAAAGGGAATCTATGGATTGGAAATAATGGGATTGGCGTTTTATTACATCGCAATGATTCAACTATAAATTTTTCAGAAAAGAAAGGACTTATTCATCCCAGTAGTTCCAGAAGAGGAGATCAATCTCAGGCAGGAACCCTAGAACATGTATTTGCAATCGAAGAAGATCGGCAGGGGAATATTTGGTTCGGAGATCGAGATACGGGAGCTTGGAAATACGACGGCAAGACGATGACCAATTATACCATGCAAGATGGACTTCCAAGTAATTTTGTGCTCAACATTTATAAAGATAAAAAAGGAGTTTTGTGGTTTGGAACAACAGCAAAAGGACTTTATCAGTTTCAGAAGAATGCATTTAAACGAGTATTTTAGGAAAAAAAAAAGCCCTCTAAAATATTACACTAGAGGGCTTTAAAATAAGAAGTTGTTTAAAATAACTTCATCAAAAAATGAAGTGCTTGATATTTTATCTATTCAAAACCAATTTAATCGTTTGAACATTTTCTGCACCGGTAATTGAAGAGCAATAGTAAATGCCATCTGGCAAATCTTCCGCATTAAAGTCCACACGATGTGTTCCTTTTGTCTGCAATTGATTTTGTACTATCGTTCTAACTTTTTGTCCCGTCAAATTATAAACTTCAATCGAGATTTCTGTGTCCGTCATCAAGACATACTCAATCGTTGTTTGAGTATGAAATGGATTCGGAAACCCTTTCATACTATTAGCAGCTAATACCTTCTTCCTACGTTCTGACTCATTCGTAGAAACGTCTTTGGTCTCTTCATTAGCTACTCCGGTTGATCC
>JBGCFY010000178.1:0-18852 GCA_045110315.1 Saprospiraceae bacterium | reverse complement strand
AATTTTGAATTTTGAATGATATAGAATATGATGGGAACCTCGTTAAATTGTGAGATCAAATATATTGAAAACTTCTTACCTGCCGAAGTTGCCGATACACTCTACCGTGAACTTATTGATCAATACCAAATTGAAAGCCTAAAAGTACAACTTAACCCTTTGGATAAAAGCATTTTATCAGACTACAGCAAGTTGATGTTTATGGATCAGGATTTATACGCAACCAATAAGTTTCCAGAAGAACATTGGGGCAAAACCGCCGTTTGGTCTCCACAATTACTTTCCATCAGGAAGCGCGTTGAGGAAATTACCAACAAAATATTTAAAATCTGCGTTTGTATCTATTATCCTGATGGGAATAGCGGAGTTGACTTCCATTCTGATTACCTTGCCTTTGGAGATACAAATCTAATTCCATCACTTAGTATCGGAGCCGAACGAGCATTTCTGCTAAGAGAGAAATCAACCCAAAAGCTTCACCAATTCCATTTGGCAAAAGGGAGTCTTTTTATTATGGGAAAAGACTGTCAGCAAAACTACGAGCATAGTCTTCCTATCAACCCTGAGTATAAAAAAGGAAGGATAAATCTGACATTTAGACCTTATGGTTTTGACTAAACCTAGCTTGAACAGTCGCTTTAATTTACGAATTGACCCTCCGCAAGCGAAAAATCAATCCGTAAATATTGAGTTTGTTTTAAAATATTTTATCAAAAAAAAGACTTACAAGCTAGCTGCGATCGGTGCATTTTCGTTTAAAAACTTCTCCGTTTTTGCATTTTCAACTTTATTAATAAATTTGTCCGATTCGTGTCGATCTCTAACGACTTTTGCCAAAGTAAAACAAGAGGTAACACTAAATAAATAAGACATTCCCAAAAAACCCTTCATGGACAAATCCGCCGGCAAATAAACCAGCCCGATAGCCATACCGACAAAAGAAATGGCAAAAGCAATACACGCTAAGGTGAAGAAAGATTTCGAATTCTGATTTTCATAAATATAGTTACTCATTGTAATTGGTTTTGATTCGAGTTTAAATTGGTAGTATCCCGCTAAAAATGAAAATATTGTAGTCGAAATCGAAGAAAACGTCGTTGAATACAAGCCTAAAAGTGTTTTTCTGGATGAAATAATAGACGAATTAGCTAAAAAATAAAGTTTTAAGCCTCCTTTCAAGCGCTGGACTCAGATTCTACTAGAAAAACTTGGCAAAACTATTTTTTTTACCAAAATTACAGCGCTGTTAAATATAAAACCCATTATCCATCACCCTTCACAATTATAAATAGTATGCCGCACGAAGAACTTAACGCTGAGATTCAAGCAGTCTTGGCTACCTTGCCGCCACATACCTTGCCGGAGATTCTGGATTATTTGAAAGCCGTTCAAAAAGCAAATCCTACCACGGCGCAGACCATGAAACACGTCCGTGACATTTTGCGCGAAGACGCTCCTTTACTTAAAAGACTATTAGCCTAATGATTAGCAAAACGGATATTTTATTTGTACAACGCAGCATCGTAGATAAATACGGTGGTAGTCTCGCACTCCGCGATGAAAAAGCCTTAGATTTTGCGATCAAACGTCTCTCCGAAACTTTTGGGGGACGGACTTTTTTTGAAACTGCCCAGGAGAAAGCAGCCGTACTCGTGGAACGCATCCTCACCGATCGCCCTTTTGTCGACAATAACGAGCGAATTGCTTACGTCTTACTTCGATTGATCCTCAAAATGGAAGCGATGGACCTTACCGCTTCTGCCCTCGACAAACAACATTTGATTACAAGCGTTAGCAAAGGAGAAATTAAATTTGAAGCAATCTTAAAGTGGATTCAATCGAATTTAGCTTCCTAGAGATAACTAGTATTTTGCTTTTTTTGCATTGAAGTTATTTAATAATTCAAAAAGAAGTTGAGAAGCAGAGAACTTGGTTCAAGTTGTTTTTTGAGTTCGTAGCACCGCCGCGGAGGATAAAAAAGCTGAAAAATTGGGCAAAAAGATCAATTCGTAAACATTTTTAGCGTTTTTAAACAACTTCAATAATTCAATGCCATAAATCAGTTCGTCAACTGATTTATCTCATGATTTTGACGAAAGAACTTTTGTAAGTTTGAATATCAAAAAAAAAGAAATCATGAAGAAGAAAGCAACGTATATTAATGACTTACATTTTGAACATAAGGCTTGGAAAAGTCAACTTGACTTTCAAAAAGAAGAATTAAAATCTTTCAATCGCCGGCTCGAAGAAGTCGTCGTTCGATGGACGGATCAAGATATTCTAAAACAAGTAGAGCATTATCAAAATAACTTTCTCCGCCACCACGAAGTAATTGATACCTTACAACACAACATCAACGAACGGGAACACGCGCTTAGCACCTTTGCCCAAGACCATCCAATTGCCATAGATCATGTGCATTTTGAAGATCACGTCGGACTAAGAAAGGAAGTCGAAGATCAAGATAGAATTTACAATGAGTTAAAAAAGGAATATTTTAAATTTCTAACGGTAGCAATGTAAATAGCTTTACCAAGTAGTTTGGTGATTTTATTAGGTAAACCTGCTTAGCAATAGTAATCTTGTTTTTTAATCAAATCTTAGCCTATGATAAAATTTCTATTTACCCTCGAAAGAAAAATGATTGAAAATTTCAGCTTCGTAGATTATGCTTTTCTAAAAATCTACGGAGCCATTTTTGGGCTACTCGTCGGTGCTTATTATCCTGAAGTGGTCAAAACCTACCAATGGTTTTTAATTGGTTTATTTTTGCTCCTGCTCGGACGCTTTTTGTTCTTATTACTAAGAAAAAAACGAGTACGCTGAGCTTCTAATTAATACAAATCCCCATCATGGTCAAATCGTAGTAGACACCATCCGTTAGGACGCCTCTTTTTCTGGCACCTTCGTGGAAAAAACCTAATTTTTCGTACAATCGAATCGCACCATAATTGTTCTCCTGTACTTCTAAGTTTACTTTTTTGAGTATCGCTGTTTCTCTAGCCCAGGCCAACGCAGTTTGAATCATGTAGTAACCAATGCCTTTTTTCCAATGTGCACGCAAAACGGAAAGACCTATTTCTCCTAAATGTTGCATCTTAGGCTTCGCACTGGCGTCAATATTTAAAACGCCTACCAATTCTTCTTTAATCCAAGCGAGCAGGAAAAGCCGATTATCCGCGGACTGATGTGCCTCGATAATTACAGCTTGTTCTTCCTCCGCAACCGCAAAATCTGCCCCCGAGAAACTAAGAAACTCGGTTTCGTCTCCGACAATTTTCAGATGTTCAATAACCGCAGCGGCATCTGCTGTAGTACCAACACTAAAGTGTAAGGTTTCTCCCGTTTTTAGAATAACTTTTTCCATCTAATAGTCATTAATTTTTAGGAAGACCGAGCAAGTAAATACCCGCTGCTTTTCCATTTTTTCCATTCCCAAAACCTTTGGTCCAAGTATAATCACTTTCGGGTAACGTTGCTAATAAATGATCTAAATCTTGGTGGTTGTAAATTCTCGGCATCGACGCTTGTCCATCCCAAGCATACACCACCGGAATAATTGGAATCAAATAGGTAAATAACAATTGCCGCCAAGTCAACGGCCGCACAAAAGGCGTCATCACCCACACCATCACCATCAGAATAACCAGAGACAAAGGTAAAAATAACCACCATACGAGTAAGGGCAATTTGTTGTCCACCATCTCATAAATCAACAAAGCTTGTTTATTTTCTTGTGCAGATGCTAAAATTTGGCGCGCTGCATCGGGCGGCATATGGTGAAAGCAGTTGACCATCGTTTTCAAACCTGCCGGCGCACTCGCAATATTGGTCGCATCAACGGAAGTTTTGTGATATTGAATATCGTTCGTAGTATCTGCATTGAATTGCTTAATCGCCATTTGGTTGGGATACAAATCCGTCAACGTTAACTTAAGGTTTTCCAGTGCTTTATCTTTTTTCAAATGGGCCAATAGTTCAGGCATGGCACCACCTGCTCCTGATCCGAGGTCAACGATGGTGTCTAATTTTTGGGATGCTAAAACGGGTTTGATGAGTTGCGCTAGTACTTCGCTGATACCGAGTAATTTGAGTAAAACGACAATGAGGCGCGTCAAAGCACTTCTCAACCAATCGGGAAACCACGAGAAATCTTCAAATTCAAATAACTGTATCCGTTTCATTTCGCATTTTTTTAAAAAAAAATAAAGACAATCTATGGTACTGATAACCGTTTAAGCGCCCCTTTAAGTTTCAAAAAAATGTAAGAAATAAAAAAATATTACTAGTTATTTTTGCTCAATCAAACAAAGTGCTTCATCAAACTTCCTATCCCAAAAAACGCTGTTCGTGCGCCAACAACCAAGCTTTACGTTCGAGTCCGCCCGCGTAGCCCGTCAACGCACCATTTTTTCCAATCACCCGGTGACACGGAATCACGATCGCAATTCGATTACAACCATTGGCAGTTGCTACTGCTCGCACGGCAGTTGGTTTTCCCAAGCGCTCGGCTTGTGTTTGGTAAGCCCGTGTTTCTCCGTAAGGTATAGCTTTTAAACCTTCCCACACCGCTTGCTGAAAATCAGTTCCTGGTGTATGCAAGTCCAAGTCAAAATGTTGTCGAGTACCCGCAAAATACTGTTGTACTTGTTGTTTCGTTTTTTTCAAATGCGCATTCTCGCCCGTCAAGATAACGGCATCTAATCGCTTTTGTAAATCCTTAAACTCCGTTTCCAACATTCTACGATCCGTGAACTCTAACAAACACAATCCTTTTTCCGTCGCACAGGCGTACATTGGTCCCAACTCCGTTTGAAAGCGCGTAATCAGAATAATCGTTTTTGATTTACTTCCTTCCGGCGAAGTCCCCAACATTCTTTTAAAGGTATACCCAAAGCCACTGAGCGATTCGTAGCCCGTTTCGAAAGCAGATTGCGTTACGGTCTGCCCTTTTTTCAGCTCTTGAAAAGCCAAATTGATCCGCAACATCCGCTGATACGCTTGATAAGTAACGCCGTAATGTTGCTGAAACCAGCGGCGAATTCGCTTCGGAGACAAGCCCAATTTTACCAAATCGTAATCTTTGATTTTCTCTTTTGGCTGCTCTTGCAAAAGTAGCAGGGCTTGTTGGATATCTGCGGGAGGTTCATAGGTGTTTTGTGTCGGTTTGCAAATCTTACACGGACGATAACCATGTTGCAGCAATTCTTTAACGGTTGTAAAAAATTCGACGTTTTCAAACTTAGGTTTTCTCGCCCGACAAGTAGCGATACAAAAAATCCCTGTCGTTTTTACCCCAACGAAAAACAGACCGATGTAAGCAGCGTCTCTCGCGAGCAAGGCTTGATAATATTTTTCTACACTTTTTTGATCCGTAACTTGCATCGTTTTTTTTTACAAAGAAAAGAGAATCTATCGGAGCACACAACCGAAAAATGGACCAGTATTTTGAGCAGCGATCAAAACTACAAAACTATGGGTTAATCTTAGCTGCTGATCTCCCTTAGAAATGAAAAATAAATGCTTAGTTTTGTCCAATCAATAGATTTTATAAAAAAGTCTACTCATTTATCAATCTAATAGCTTGACTTTCTTGCGCATTCTTCGGTTTCCCAATTTGTTGATTGTAGTCTTTACTCAATATCTACTCCAATACGCCGTATTGATCCCTAATTTTTCGGCAGTAGGAATCACCCCCCTACTCGACCATTTGCATTTTGCCCTCTTCGTCCTTTCGACCCTAATCATCGCGGCGGGTGGATACTTGATCAACGACATTGTAGATCTAAAAATCGATCAAATTAACAAGCCAGAGAAAATGTGGATTGGTAAATATTGTAGCCTTGCACAAGCTTGGCAATTGTATCTTGGTCTCAGTGGTTTGGGTTTATTGCTTTCCCTCTATCTTGCGCTGCACGTCGGCAACCTCAGTTTGTTACTCATTTATCCAGTCGCCGTTTTGTTGTTGTACAGCTATTCTATGTATTTAAAAAAAACAGCTTTGTGGGGCAATTTGATCGTTGCAATCTTTTGTGCTTTCGTCCCCATGATTGTCTTATTTGCCGAGCGATCCGCTTACCAAGAGTTACAACTCGCAGCGCCTATCCGAGCAAGTTATTGTTGGACTTTATTTGGTGCCTACGGTGTCTTTGCCTTTTGCTCTACCCTCTTTCGAGAAATTATTAAAGACCTCGAAGATATCAAAGGAGATGCCGCTCAAGGCTGTAAAACCTTGCCCATCGTTGCCGGAGTTTCCATTGCCAAAACAGTAGCGGGTACCATTGGCTTTCTTTTATTAACTTTACTCGTAGTCGTCGCTTATTTTCATTGGCAACAAAAACAGTATTTACAATTAGGATTTAATCTTTTAGCAATTGTATTACCGCTGACTGGGAGTTTATGGAAATTAACAAAATCAGACTTAGATAAAGCGGCTTATCACCAACTCAGTACCTTAGCAAAATTGATCATGTTGTTCGGCTTAATTTATTTAATAATTGGCTTGTTGTGATTAAGAAATTGTTTTAAGTAATTACCAGGAAAAATTGAACTATTTTAAATTAAAATCCATGAATGTTTTAGATAAAAAAATCATCCTCGCCTCCAAATCTCCTCGGCGCAGTCAATTGCTTCGAGAGGCAGGCTTTCAGTTTGAAATAAAAACCAAAGAAACACCCGAAGATTTCCCCGATGAACTTCCCGTTGAAGAAGTTGCCGCCTATTTGGCAAGAAAGAAGGCGCTTGCCGCAAAATCTTTTTTAGAAAATGGTAAGGTTTTACTCGCTGCGGATACGATTGTAACCCTCGATCAGGAAATTTTTGGAAAACCAACCGACGCAGCCGATGCCCGTAGAATTTTACGCGCCTTGTCGGGGAAGGAACACCTCGTGATTACTGGCGTATGTTTACTTTCCACCCAGCAAGAAAAAACCTTTTCGGGCGTTTCCAAAGTCTTTATGGATGAGCTAACTGCCGAAGAGATTGATTATTATATTGAACAGTTTCAACCTTACGATAAAGCGGGTGCCTACGCAATTCAAGAATGGATTGGACTCAATAAAATTTCAAAGATAGAAGGAAGTTACGTTAATATTATGGGACTTCCCGTCCAAATGATTTACCAAGCGTTACAAAGTTTCAAAGAATAATTCTTTTGAAGTTTTTTTGATAAATTTTAGCTTAAGCTAGCCTGATGTTTCAACTCTTTTGCCAGGCTTTCGCCTAAATATTGATCAATCACATAATGCGTTAGATAAATGACTGGCGTCAATACGACTGCCATGATAAACTTGTAGCAATAATTAACCGTCCCTACGGCTAAAAACAACTCAATGCTCCATTGCTGAGGACCTAATACAAAAGCAATATACAATACCACAAAACTATCAATTAATTGAGAGACTAAAGTAGAACCCGTTGCCCGCAACCACACTTTCCCTTCACCCGTCATTTTTTTAATGCGTTGAAAAACAAATACATCTACAATTTGTCCCACCAAAAAAGCGACCAATGACCCCACGATAATCCAGTTACTCTGACCAAAGATATTTGAAAAAGCAGCCTGCATATTTTCGACGCCCGTCTCTTGATTCGCACTCACCCACCATTCCGCGGGCGATAACCCAATCGCTAGATAAACCATCAAAAAAGCATAACTAATCAAACCTACCGTCATAAAAGATAAAAACCGGACACCTTTTTGACCAAAGTACTCATTAATGACATCCGTCATGATGAAAACAACCGGCCAAAGCAAGACGCCCGCCGTAAATTGCAAAGATCCTTTTTGACCAAAAAGATTCCAATTGAATGGTTCAATCCCTAGCGTATCTTCTAAAGCAAATATCTTGACACCAACAAACTCTGCAATCAGGGCATTCGCAATAAAAAACCCACCTAAGACTACAAAAAGTCGAGTTCCTTTGTGGGAAAGTACATTTTTCATCGTAAATTAATTTTATCCATCAATTAAAACCAGTTACTCGCAGCATCCGCAAACCTCAACACGAAACAAATCTGATAAGCTGTAGTGAAAACGGGAAACGATAGTGACTAATCTCGTTTTCAAAGAAGTTCTGATTCAAAAGTACTAATTCCTAATCACCGTTTACCTATATTTGCGAAAATTTTGCATCAGCATTGCATGAACTATGCACCTCCTTTTGATGTTTAAAGATTTCTCAGTTTTTATTAATTAGTTTGATACTCTTATAAGTAATGGCGAAAATTGGAATTAACCTGAAAGAAGGAAAAATAGCGGATAAAAAAGAAGTAATCATTGGTATTGACCTCGGTACCACCAATAGTTTGGTTGCTTACATCAAAGATGGAAACGCCGTAGCCGTAAAAGATGAGACGGGAAAAAACACCTTAGTTCCTTCCATCATCCACTTTGCATCTCCCACGGAAGTCATCGTTGGAGATCAAGCAAAAGAGCGTTTGATTAGCGATCCACAAAATACCATTTATTCCGTCAAGCGACTTATGGGGAAATCCCATCAGGATGTCGCTAATTTTGAACAATATTTTGGGTATACCATTCTCGACGAAGATACGGAGAGCTTAGTCAAAATTAGAGTTGGAGATCGTTATTACACGCCCATCGAATTGTCCGCTAATATTTTGACGGAGCTGAAAGGTCGAATCGAGCAAAGTTTAGGCGAAACGGTTAGCAAAGCAGTCATTACCGTGCCTGCTTACTTCAACGATGCGCAGCGACAAGCAACTCGAGATGCTGGAAAGTTAGCAGGACTAGATGTCTTGAGAATCGTCAACGAGCCTACTGCTGCGAGCTTAGCTTACGGGATTGGTTTGGATGAAAATGCAGATCAAACCATCGCCGTTTATGATTTAGGAGGTGGTACTTTTGATATTTCTATTTTACACATTCAAAATGGTATTTTCGAGGTGTTGTCCACCCACGGAGATACTTTCCTTGGCGGAGATGATTTTGATCGTGCCATTGTAGATTTTTGGTTAAAACAAAATAAGCTGGATACTAAAGTCGTAATGCAGGACAAAGCATTGAGTCAAGCCCTCCGACTCGGCGCAGAAGAAGCAAAGCAAAAATTAAGTACACAAGAAATATTTAAAACAGAAATTCAAGGCATCAAAGGCGAGTTAACTAGAACCGAATTTAATGCTTTAATCCAACCACTTGTCGATAAAACGCTAAATGCCTGCCGATTAGCCCTCAAAGATGCCAAGTTAGCCATTAGTGACATTGACCATATTGTAATGGTCGGCGGTTCCACCAGAGTTCCCTTAGTCAAAACGGAAGTAGCTCAGTTTTTCGAAAAAGCGATCCACGACGAACTCAATCCCGACGAAGTTGTCGCACTCGGTGCTGCCATCCAAGCAGATATTTTAGCAGGTAACCAACGAGATATTCTATTGCTAGATATCACTCCTTTATCTTTGGGAATTGAAACCGTCGGGGGATTAATGGACGTCATCATCGCTAGAAATGCGAAAGTGCCTTCTAAAGTGGGTAGACAATATACCACTTCCGTAGATGGACAAGTCAATTTGAAAATCGCCGTTTTCCAAGGAGAGCGAGATATGGTTGCTGACAATCGTAAGTTAGGGGAATTTATCTTAAAAGGCATTCCTCCCATGCCTGCGGGAATTCCCAAAGTTGAGATTCAGTTTATTCTCAATGCCGATGGTATTCTCAAAGTAAAAGCAAAGGAATTGCGTTCGGGCGTCGAGCAAGAGATTGACATCAAAGCGCAATACGGAATTTCGGAGGAAGAAATGGCGAAAATGTTAATCGACTCCATTCAGAACGCCAAAGGAGATATGGAAAAACGAGCGTTATTAGAAGCACGTAACGAAGCCAATAATATCATCCTATCCGGTGAGAAATTTATCGTTCACAATGCAAAAATCCTGAGCGATGAGGAAACAAAAACAACTAAAGCTTTACTAGAAAGCCTCCGTCAGACCGTAGCGGGCGAAGATAAAGATGCCATTAATAAAGCAATGGAAGAACTCAATACTTACACAGGACCACTCGCCCACCGTGCCATGGATGCCAATATCGCAGCAGCCATGAAAGGAAAGAAGATTTGATTTCAAAAAACCATTAAGTTATTTTCAAGAAAAAAAGACAAAAAAATTAAGCCTAGCACAACTGCTAGGCTTAATTTTTTTTAACGAAGTAATCACTAAAAAGTAACTGGTGAAATGAAGTGCTATTATGTTTTTAAACAACTTCAATACTAAACTATCGGTTCAGCGTAAAGTCACCTTTGTAAATTTCTACCCAGCCATCCGTAAAAAGAACTTCTGCGTAGTAAATAAAGACACCATTTTGTACAATCTTATCTTGTAATCTTCCATCCCACGCCCGATCGGGATCATTGACGAGAAAGTCCGTTTTTTCGAAGACAATGCCTCCCCAACGGTTGTACAATCTAAAAGTCTTAACCCGTTCTACGCCTAAACCGCCATAAATCATGTACCGATCGTTAAAACCATCGTCATTCGGAGAAAAAGCCGTCGGAAGAAAAATTTTGCGTTCCTTATCCACCCGTACCCACACGCTATCACTCGCCACACAACCATCTTCGCTGATTACCGTCACCGTGTATGGAGACAAGTAATTTGGTTGTACATATTGCTCAAAGCAAGTGTCCTGACAAAGCGTTGGTGTCCAATTGATACTATCAATTTCTTCCTGTGGGTAATTGATCAACGCTTCTAAATTCACACTATCGCCCAATGGAATTACAATATCCGCCCCAAGATCAACCACCAATTGCGGTGGCTCAATAATCTGGATGATGGTATCCCATTCACAACCAATAGAATCTCTCACAAAAATTGGATACTCTCCTACCGGAATGTAAAGTTGTTGGTTGTTCCCATGGTAGTTGTCATCATCCCAAGAGAATAGATACGGCGGTGTGCCACCAATAACGCCCGTGATGACGTAGCTACCATCTATTTCACCGTAACATTTATTTTTAATGTCAAAAATAGCGCCCGTCGGTCGAGCAGGATTATCAATGACAATAAGTTCATCGAGTGCCGTACAACCATTTATCGTATTGGTTACAACGAGGGTGTAAGTACCCGGCGCATCAACGGATGGAATACTGGAAGTTGCACCTGTAATAATATTCCCGACGTCAGTCGTCCAATTGTAGGTGAAGTTAATCCCATTAGAGGAACTACTCCCGTCAATCTCTAAAGTATCAATCAAGCAATTCAATTCTAAATCTAAGCCCGCATTCGAAACGGGGGTATTCACATCCGCAATTACGGTCGTGCTGAGCATACTGGAACAGCCCGTATTCGCATTCGTTAATTCCAACATATATTCACCCGGCTCGTCAATCAACGGCGTAGCGCTATCCGCACCGTCTAAAATATTACCCGTAACGGTAGACCAAGCATAATTAAAATCCATTCCTCCACTCGCTGAAACGGTCACGGAAAGATTCACCGTGGTATTGTCCACACAATCTAGAATTGGAGGATTCGGAATGGAAGCCGAGGGTAAAGGCTCTCTCGTCACTTGTATCGTAGCCGTATCCGTACAACCCGAAGCAGGATTGACCACCACTAATTTATAATTTCCTTCTTCATCTACCAAAGGAAAAGGAGTATCCGCACCGGAGATAATATTGCCATTCGTTGTTGTCCATTCGTAACTAATACCTGCTCCCGTAGCCGAAGCAGAACCATCTAACTCCAACGTCCCGTCCGGTCCACAAATGACCGTCTCCGTTCCCGGATCTGCTTCCGAAGGAGAAAGCGTACTTCCTTGTAGTATTTGTAAACTAATATCACAAAAGTCTCCTCCTTTACCATCCATCATGAGATAATAACGCTCTCCGATGGTAAGGTTGATCGCTGTGATAATTCCAATGGTTGCGGTACCTGGACTCCAACAATTGGAAACGGCCGTAAAGTTATTGCAATCTGCGCTAGCATAAACCTGTGCTTGCAGGCCATTATTATTAAGACAATTACTAGGGATAATTTCAAATTCCAAGGTCTCTGACCCCGCCAAAAATGCTAGCCACAAATTATTTTCGATTCCACCACAAAACGGTCCAGGCTGCTGCGTAGCGGTAAAACCACCCGTAGAAGTACAATAACCATTGAAAGAACAAAGTAAGGGAGCATCTTGACAAGCATCTCCGGGAGGAGAAGGAAGATCACACTGTGCCACAACCAAGTTGCTCAGCAACAAGAAGCTAGCTAGTAAGCTGGTAAGTTTTAGTTTAATCATTTTTTTGGTATAATTGTTACGGTTAATTTTGGCTATTGTGTTTCGTTTTACTTTCCTGTGTTACATCTTGTTGGCTAAATAAGAAAGAACTACAGCATTGTATATCAAGTTATGAAGTATTTTCATTAAAAAGTGTAAAGCATTGGCGAAATCTAAGTTTTAGGGCTTATTTTAAGGGAAATGCAAATCATTAGCTGATTCTCGCCTAATTTATCTTGATGCATAACAACATCTCTTGGTGTCCGTCGTTTTTAGATCGTACTTACTCCTGTCCATTTTATTTAAATAACTTCTTACGATATCAACACCATGACCATGCGTTTAGCGCTAACTCTCATTTTTATTACTTGCCATTTTACTGGATTTGCCCAATTGGGACAAAACTTAAAAGAGGAAATCCAAAAAATCATTTACCACGATACCGATATCAGTTTTGACCGTACCCCGGGCTATGTCATTGGCGTAATCATTGGAGATTCGAGCTACGTTTTTGGATACGGTTCCGTGAGCAAAGATTCCGTACAATTGCCTGACGAACATACAATTTTTGAATTGGGTTCTTTGACTAAAGTATTCACCGCAGCCATAATTCAACGTTTGGTAGAACAAGGAAAGATGCAATACGATACTAGTTTTAATCAATATTTACCCGAGACTTGGTCACATCCTTCTACCAATCAATTAAGCCTCCTCAATTTGGTTAGCCACACTTCAGGTTTACCCAAAATGCCTTTAGAGTTTGGGATCAAAGAAAAAGAAAGTCACAATCCTTATGCTTATTATACCAAAGCTGATTTACAAGATTTTTACCACGATTACTTTTTTCAAGCAAAAGAAAAAAATGTCTATCGCTATGGACATCTAAATTACGCCTTGTTAGAAATAGCAATTGAGCAAGTTTGTCAAAAAAAATTTGCGAGTGTGTTACAAGAAGAGTTATTGGCGCCCTTACAATTAAACAATACCTGCCTCCAACTTCGCCCCGAACAACAAACTCATTTAGCTACAGGGTACGCCGTTACGGGAAAAGCCACAAAACCTTGGCGATTCCAATCTTTTGCTGCCGCACAAGGACTAAAATCCAACGCACACGATCTACTCCAATTCCTACGCGTCAATCTAAACCAAGCGGCGCCCGACTTCAGTAAGAGTTTAGCACAAACGCACCAATTTGTTGCTGAAACGAATATGACTAAAAACGTAACCGTAGCCAAGGGATGGCACATTTTAAAAAACCGTAAATATTACGATACGATTGCACACTCGGGAACAACGAGCGGTCATCGCGTCTTCCTAGGCTTTATCCAAGAAACCAAAACGGGCGTAGTCGTACTTTCCAATTCCCCACATACAATGAATGGTTTAGGTCATTTAATTATTCGCTTGATTAATCAAAATTGGAAGAAAAAGAAGTAAATTGAGCACTCAATATAAGTGCTGCATGAATACCACTTCTAAAACTCCCCTGTCGACTAGCAAGCGTAAAATTCGCTTTATCATCAATCCCTTCGCCGGTGTCGGTCAGAAAGCTAGATTTGCCGAAAGCATCCCTCAATTACTCGATCTTCAGCAATTCGATTATGATGTTTGTTACACCGAATACCCACAACACGCCACCCAATTAGCCAAACAGGCTGTTCTTGAGGGTTGTGATATTGTCGCAGCCGTGGGCGGAGATGGTTCCATTAATGAAGTTGCCAAAGGATTGATTGGTACTACTACCATTTTAGCTATTATTCCTGCTGGCTCCGGCAATGGTCTGGCGATGCATCTCGGTATCGGTCGCAAGGCAGAACGTGCCATTCAATTGCTAAACGAAAGCGTAGTGATGAAGATTGATACCGGAATCGTTAATGGAAAACCATTTATCAATTTAGCTGGAACCGGTTTTGATGCTTGGATCGCGTATAAAACCAAACTAAATAAAGTTCGTGGACTGTGGGCCTACGTAAAGCATTCAATGCTTGAAACGTTTAGTTATCAGATGCAAGACTATGAAATTACCATTGATGGTCGCACAATCAACCGTGCTTGTCTGGTCGTAGAAGTCGCCAATGCACCGATGTTTGGCTACAATTTCGTCGTCGCTCCTTTGGCAAAATTAAATGATGGTTTGCTAGAAGTCGTACTCATTAAGAAAGCACCAAAGTGGCGTTACGTTTTCTCTTTTTGGCGTTTTTTCAACAAAAGTGTGCACCAAAGTAGTTTAACCGAACGCTACACTGCCAAAAAAGTATCCATTAAAAAAATAAAAAAAGACCTCTCGCTACACCTCGATGGAGAAGGTTTCCTCGTCTCTCACAGCTTGGAGTTTTCGATAAATGAATTATCTTTGCATATCCTTATTCCCCCAGCATATTCTGAAGTTGTTTAAAAAATAGCAAGATGTCTAAAAAGTCAAAAAAGAATCGCACTGGAATCGTTTACTCTTCTAATCCTGATTTTGAATATCAATATGATGGGGACGATGATCATCAAACGGAGCTTACGCCGGAAGAGCAAAATCTACGCGTTTTACTGGATAAAAAGCAACGTAGAGGGAAAGCGGTCACTTTGGTAACGGGATTTCAAGGTACGGAGGAAAGCCTCAAGGCTTTGGGTAAAATGCTGAAGTCAAAATGTGGTGTTGGTGGTTCCGTCAAGGAAGGGGAAATCCTAATCCAAGGGGATCATCGCGATAAAGTACTCGCCTTATTAATTAAAGATGGCTACAAACGCAGCAAGAAATCTGGGGGATAAACTAGTACCTTGTAAATTAAGTAGTTCGCGGAAATTGAGTTTACAATAAGTTGAAAAGAATTTTGAGCTTAAACGAGGCAAAAAACGTAGACAATGCCGGAGCATTGGCGAGGCTTTTTAACGAAGTAGAAGCGTAAAAGGCTTTCAAGTTATTAGTTAATTTAATTCTGCAAACTACTTAAGTACCATTTAAATAATAACTTACAACATCGCTTTAATCATTCGATCTTTACCGCTCATATCCTGCGTAATAACCACTGTTTCGAATCCAATCGCATAAAGCATCTTTTCTACCTGCTTCGCATTAAATTCGTTGGTTTCAAAAAATAACTGCCCGCCGGTGTTAAGTTTTAACTTAGCAAATTCTCCAATCTTTCGATAAAAAACTAAAGGGTCACTTTCTTCCACAAACAAAGCCAGTTCGGGTTCATAAGCTAAGACTTGGGGAGGCATTTTGACTTGCTCACTCATGGGAATGTATGGTGGATTACTCACAATAATGTCAAAAGATGGAAGAGTGGACCATTGCGTTTCATCAAGTATATCAAGCTGTCGAAAATTAATCCAAGATTGTTGTGCCAGCGCATTCTCGTGGGCAACCGCCAACGCGTCCATGCTAACATCTACTGCCTGTATATTTAACGCTTGGTGACGCGCTTTCAAGGCAATCGGAATGCAACCAGACCCCGTACCAATATCCAAAACAGCTAAAGAAGTATTTGAAAATTCCTTGGTGATACAATCCGACATCCAGTAAACTAGTTCTTCCGTTTCTGGTCGTGGAATCAAAACGGCGGGGGATACCTTCAGCGACATTCCATAAAAATCAGCTTGCCCAAGAATATACTGAAGCGGTTCATTGTTGAGCAACCGTTGACCAATAGCATCCAATTGCGTAAGTTGAGCGGTACTCAATTCGTCTTTGCGCGAAAAATTATGAATCCCAAAAACATCTTCAAAAACAATTCTAGCGATGGATTGGGCTTCGCGCGGCGTTTGATTCGCACAGAGTTGTTCAACGAATTGTTGGTGTATATGTTGGATAGTTGGATTAACCGTCATACTAATATTTTCTAAAATTTAATAGGCTTTCTCGCGCAGTAGTTCGCAATTGTTTGCAAAAATACTAACCGCTTCTAACTGCAATAAGTTACTGCCAACAATTGCTGACAGACTAGTATAACAGTAATTAGGACAATTTGTTTTTATAATCTTCGTAACTAAACTGACGAACCAAGCGAAATGATTCTTCCTCCGTCCAAATTCCAATATTGGGATGTGTTACACCATTAAACATATTCGTCTTGACCATCGTATAATGAATCATATCTTCAAAAATGATTCGATCCCCTACCGTTAAGGCTTGTTCAAAACTATACTGTTCTAAATAATCTCCCGATAGGCAACTCAATCCACCAATCCGATAACTCGGTTTACCGGGCACTGCCGGATTCGTTGCCCCAATAATTCGAGGCAAATAAGGCATTTCCAAAGTATCGGGCAAATGCGCCGTAAAAGAAATATCGACCATGGCTGTTTTAATGCCTTTACTTTCAAAAATGTCTAAAACAGTCGCTAGCAAAAATCCTGTATTCCACGCCACGGCAGATCCTGGTTCTAGAACAACTTCAACATCGTAACGCGCTTTAAAGTCTTTCAACAATTGAATCAAGTGCGGAACATCATAATCTTCCCCCGTCATCAAATGTCCGCCACCAAAGTTTACCCAACGCAAAGATTTCAAATACTTACCAAACCGCGACTCAAAAGCTTCCAAGGTTTTGGCTAAAGAGTAAGAGTTCGATTCGCAGTGCGTATGAAAATGTAAGCCTTCAATTCCTTCCGGCAACGTTTCTCCAAAAGCCTCAATCGTTTCTCCCAATCGAGAACCCGGCGTACAAGGATTGTACAACGCTACTTCTATTTCAGAATATTCTGGATTGACCCGCAGCCCACAACTTACGTTGCCATTATACGCTGCTACTTTTTCTCGATAAAGTTCGTATTGCTGAATCGAGTTAAAACTAATATGACTGCTTAAGGCTAAGATTTCGTCGAATTCGCTAGGCAGATAGACCGGCGAATAAGTATGTGCCTTCTTCCCCATTTCTTCGTTGCAAAGCAATGCCTCATTCAACGAACTCGCCGTTGCGCCCGCAAGGTATTTTTTTACCATTCCAAAACTACTCCACATCGCAAAACCTTTCAGTGCCAAAATAATACTGACGCCCGCTTCTCGCTGAATCTTTTGCAATAAGACTAAATTTTCCTTCAATTTTTTTTCCTCCAATACGTAACAAGGAGATGGAATGACCTGATAATCCATGCTTAAAATTTATAACCGCTACCCAAATATTTTTTGCTCATCCTCGTTCAAAGATAAAATGCTTAAGTACTAAGTACCAAGACAAATTAACTAACTTATTAACTTGCACTATCTTTTGAACAGTCTCTTCGTTGCCCAAAGCCTTCCTAAGCTAAGGCTTACAATTCCAAATCCACGTCAAAAGCTTCGTGCCATGACAGTCCATTCTCTTCTAAAGCTTTCAAAAATGGATCAGGATTAAATTCCTCTACGTTATAAACGCCTTTCCCCTGCCAATCTCCCCGTAATACCATCATCGCTCCGATCATTGCCGGAACTCCCGTCGTATAAGAAACACCTTGCGCTCTTGTCTCCTTAAAAGCTTGAGCGTGGCTGCAATTGTTCCAAATATAATAGCTCCGTTCTTTCCCGTCTTTGATTCCTCTAATTCGGCAACCGATAGAGGTTTCACCTACGTAATTCTCGCCTAATTCTCCCGGATCCGGCAATACTGCTTTCAAAAACTGCAAGGGTACAATTGCTTTACCCTCGTACATTACCGGCTCAATACCTGCCATCCCAATATTTTGAATCACCCGTAAATGTGTCAAATACTCTTGACCAAAAGTCATCCAAAATCGTGCACGCTTAAGCGTTGGAAAATTCTTGCAAAGCGATTCTAATTCTTCGTGATACAATAAATAAGAATCGCGCGCACCTACATTCGGATAATTCAGTACTTTTTTAATTTCAAAAGGTTCCGTTTCAATCCATGCACCGTTTTCATAATAACGCCCTTTTTGCGTAATTTCTCTAATGTTAATCTCGGGATTAAAGTTCGTCGCAAATGCCTTTCCGTGATCACCACCGTTGCAATCTACAATATCCAAATAATGTATTTCATCAAAATGATGCTTAGCAGCATACGCCGTAAAAATACTCGTTACGCCCGGATCAAAACCACACCCCAGCACCGCCATAATTCCTTTTTCCTTAAAACGATCTTGATACGCCCATTGCCAGCTGTATTCAAATTTAGCTTCGTCTTTCGGTTCATAGTTTGCCGTATCCAAATAATGTACACCCGTCGCTAAACAAGCATCCATAATGGTCAAATCTTGATACGGTAACGCAACGTGTATGACCAAAGTGGGTTTGAAAGACTCAATCAAAGCAATCAAAGCGGGCACATCTTCCGCATCTATGGTGGCTGTTTTTATCGCAGTATACCCAAGATCACTCGCAATGTCTTTTGCAATTTCATCACATTTCGATTGGGTTCTACTTGCTAGGAGAATCTCAGAAAATATAGCAGGGTGAGCAGCGCATTTGTAGCAGACTACTCTGCTTACACCTCCCGCCCCGATAATTAAGACTTTTGACATTTTCTAATCGCGTTTTTTAGTGTATTCTATAAATAAGCTTATTCCGTAAAATTATCGTTAAAAGTAATTAAATTTGTTCAAGAAATCGCCAAGGTTTGACAGTTGTTTTTTTAGAACTTAAGTAGTTCTCGGAAATTGAGTTTACAATAAGTTGAAAAGAATTTTGAGCTTAAACGAGG
>JBGCFY010000177.1:0-12561 GCA_045110315.1 Saprospiraceae bacterium | reverse complement strand
CAACCGATGCACGTAATCGGCTGATGCAACATCAACTTAAGTTGTTGCTCCAATACTTCTTGTACGGAAATTACATCAGGCTGTCTTTGCCAACCTCGATAAGCTTTTCCATTGTACGCTAGATGAATAAAATATCGCATTGGGAACTTATGTCAAGTTTCCTCCCATTGTCAATAGTTGACGAAAAGGAAATTAAATAATTGCTCAAATTAATTAATCCTTGATGAGTCGTCGTATTTTCAAGCAACTATTTATGAAAGTTATTTTTAATCGCATTAAAAAAATTAATTGTTTTTTATTGAATTCAGAAAAAAAACATTATCATGTGTATATGTTTTAACTACAAGATAGGGTAAACATATTTCTCTCTAAGAAAGTTATCTGTTATTAGCGGATTACTTTCTATCCTCGGTCTAAACTAAACTAAACAAACTTTTTGGTATTCCACGATTGGAGTTGGTAGCGCTGCTAACTTCCATGAAGAATTATTAAACAGGTTTAGTTTATGCTACTTAGACGTAGGCATTCACCAATCCTGAAATTGTATTATTGAAGTTGTATTTAACTAGTGTTAAATAGGCTACAGAATGCCCTTTTCTTTCTATGTTATCATTTTAGGTTTGCTTCGTTCACCCAAAAATGCATTTCATTAGGAGTAACAATGGTTGTTTTTCGCCGCTTTAATTTTTTTAAACATGGCTTCTTTTTATTCACTCACAAAATTTCAGTTATTATGAAAAAAGCATTAAAAGTTTTATCGGTCACCATGATTCTGGCCATGGGTTCTATGGTCGCATTTTCAACAAGTCATGCTCAATCTGCAATTGGTATATCTGCTGTAGCTAAGAAAGGGCACTGGGTTACAATTGACACTCATTATGAAGATGGAAAATGGCACATTCTTCAGGAATGTAAAGTTGGCGGTTCAGATTGCGTTAGAGGGAAATTTAAAACAATCAAACAGGCAGGTGCTCTTCAACTCTAGACGCTAAATGATTAGACATTACCTTTCAAATTTTCTTCAGCATGATAAGTTTTCTAAAGCTCATCATGCTGATTTATTGGCATCCTTGATGGTATTAAGTATGCTCTTCTTACTTGTTGCGTGCGAACCAAAACAGAATCCTTTCACGGAGCGTCAGTGTGCCTCATTAGGCAACACTACGATCTCCTTAGTCAAAGTTGATTCCTTTAAAATCGAGGAACCATTTGAATATGAAGGTCCTCATGACTTTTACGATTGCTATAATGACAAAGAAAATAAATACATCATTCAATCTGGGAATAACAATAATATTCTCTTTTACAATATTACCACTAGGCAATTAGAGAAAGTAATTAATCCTGACGATCAACAACCAACTGCCGAAAAAATTGGATCTATTTATGTGCACAATCTTGATTCGATCTTTTTCACGGATACGTACTTAGCGGATGTATTTTTAATTGATGGAACGGGTAAACTATTACAGCGATGGACCTTTGAATATGATGCAACTAAATTTTCAGATAACGCTCCTGCTTATCGTTTATATTCCTCTTATCAGAATTTATTTTATGCTCCTCCAGAACTTCATCTCGCTGTAGATCATGGTCAACTCCTTGATTTTACAACTGCCAAAAACTGGAAGAACCACAGGATATATGATGTTGATACCAAAACCTTCAAATCAAGTTTTGGCACGTTGCCCCCCTATTATACTTACACCAAAAACTCCAAGCATCTTGATAATTTTCTCGTACCAACAAAAATAGTTGAACCTCAACGAATTTTGATAAGTTACCCGCTTAGTCATTCTATTCAGGTTTATAGTAAGGCTGGTGAGTTTATAGAAGAAAAATGTGCGGCAAGTACTTTAATTGATTTGTTGGATGCACCACTTACCGTGAAGGAGAAACAACAAGAATTTCTGAGATTCGCCGCTTCGCCACACTATATGAATTTATCATTTCATGCTGATTTAAATATCTACTCGCGTTTGGTTAAACGTAAATATGACATTCAAAACGAAGATGGAAGTTTAAAATCCCCCTTAGGCATTCAATATACGATGATCTTGTTAGATACGGAACTCAACATAATTGGAGAAAAACCACTTGATGATTATTTATATGACTGGCGATTTTCTTTAGCTACTTCTGATGGATATATTGTTTCTTCTATTGGAGAAAAATGGCTTGGCAAAGGATATTTGATATATAATGATCAGTATAAAATAATTATTGACCAATAGACTATTCGCAGAAATGAAAAAAATAAATATCCTGATCATTACGCTGTTACTCATTACAGCCTGCAAAGAAAAAAGTCCCCCATTCCCTTATACTTTAGGCTTAAATAGTTATGTGGCAAAAGTATTAGGTTATGATCTAAAAAAAGTAGTTGAGGAAACCATCATTTTCCTTCCGTTGGAATATTGTCCTTCTTGTATCACGGAAGGACTTCAATTCGTTTCGCAACAAGAAAAACAAGAGAAAACTACCTTAGTCTTTATTGGGAATGAAGAGACGTATCCAGATGACCAACCATATATTCAACAATTAAAAAAGCGATATCCTTACAAAGTAGATGCTTTTAATAAACACCATAGTTATGCCTGTGGCATCAACAAACCGCTGCTTGTGCAAATCAAAGATGGAAAAATTGTAGATTACATCTACTTGGAAAAAGATAATTTTGAAAAAGCAAAACGATTTTTTATTTGATTAAGTACCGCAATACTTTTTAATTTTTTGACAAAAAAAGTACCAAGACAAAACGGGATGACCATTCCATTACCTTGGTACTTACGTTGCTAATCATTGCCGAAAACTCAATTTCTGCAAATTCCTTATTAGCTTATTGATTTGAATTCATAATAATAACTTTCTTTAAACCCGTTTTTTCCCCCATCCGCACTCGCAACAAATAAACGCCGTCTGCAACGCCATTCAAGTCTAGTAAATTTCTTCCTTGCTTAGCAAAAATATTTTCTTCCTTCAATATTTTTCCACTGAGGCTCATCAAACTTAGCTGCATTTCTTCTACGTAGGCTGCTTCGAATTCAAGGTATAATTCTCCGTTTGATGGATTGGGGTAAAGTTTAAAACTACTAGTCAAGTCCGTTGTGTTGAGCACAATACTTGTTTCAGTATCTACGCCAAGGCTCAGGTTATAATAGGTTCCACTACCCGAAGTTTCCAACTTCAACGTTTTGACCATATAAATATTTTCGCCTTGCAAAGGATCAGGATCAATATAGCTCGTTGTCGTGATCGCTTCTTGGTGAATACGTTCAAAAACACCATTGATACTATTTGACCGATAGATATAATAACCAGCGACCATTTCATCCGTTGGTGCCGTCCAGCTAACTTCAATAGTTTCCGTAGCCTGGTTAGCAATCGCCGTGACGTCCTGTGGCATTTTCACGGGATGCATTCGCAAGGAAGGATCGCCCATTAAAGCCGTATGTACCAATTGAGGACCAGTGTTGTAAAGTCCGTTACTCGTATTTTGAGTACGAATAATACTATAGCCAATATTGTATCCCATAGCCATATGATGAAAAGTATACGCCGGACTTCCTGCCCAACAATTTGTCAAAGTCAAGCCTTGAGCTAACGGTGCTCTCAAGAAGTTATTACTATTATCCCAATCTCCAAATTGACTTCCAAAGAGCATTGTAAAGACAGTCAACAAAGAATCACTCGCAAAGTCCTGTGTATTCCCAATGCCGCCAGCGCTAATGTGTGAACCACCACCACAGCCATACGACCACAAGTAGGATTCGTTTTTCATTGTGGTAAAATAATCTAGTTCTTCCGTATTTTCTGCCCCAAACATCGGCGCAAAATTTCTCCAGCCACTTGCTGCCGGTGCCGCAAATTGATGCATGAAATTATCATCTACTAAGGCGCGGCGTTGTACCGATAATTGTCCCGTTTTGAACGCGTGATTTTTATCAAGGTATCTTCTCGTCAGTTCAAACTCATCCAACTCGAAAAAATTTAAGCGAGACAAATCTACTCTCCCTACTTGCAATTCCATTTTTGTGGGAATAGAATCTTGATCCAGTTTACCATCTCCTGGAATATTGTGATTGCGGAGTGGTAAGGCGTCGGGCGTTGTAATGTCGATGAGTTCATCCGTCCAGACTCCCGTTAATTCTCCGTAATAAGTATCAGCAGCCCAAGCACCTTCGTGATTTTCTTTGTGTGTATCGGGTACAATGTAGCCAGAATACGGAACCGGTACGTGCCCCAAAATAAATAAAGATTTCAAATCTGGCGTTGCTGCATAAACAGTTTGTATCACCGCTTTAACATCAGCTACAGGATCATTCTGATTCACAGCTTCTCTTTTTACTTGCCAACCATCGCGAATCAAATCCAATTCCAAACGATCAATTTCTTGACCTAATGGCGTGAGGTAAGCATCGTCAATCAACAACAACATTGTTCCTCTACTTTCTATAGCCGGCACTTCTATTCCAGCATAGATAAAACCATATTTAGGTCGCGCGATAATGTGTGTACCAACAGCACCAGAACTACCAAGCTCTTCTCCCGTTTGGCTATTCTTCAATACCCACGAAGTACTATTAGGAAACATATCAGGGGAAATGGTAACGTTGATATCCGTACAAGCATTCCCATTATCACAAGCTACAAAATCATGAATAGCTTCCGTTCCGAAACTATTTCCGTGTGCTTGTACCGTTCCGCAAGCTTCGACGTTGTAGTAACCGAAGCCAAAGCTGCAGCACAAACCAATATCGTACATATCACTAATTACAAATTGCAACGGCGTACCCGGAGTAACGCAAATCGTTTGTCGAGCGAGGTCAAATTCTTCTTTAAAAAAGGCATATTCGTAGGCTTCTCCAACGACAGGATTTTGATCGATATAAGTCGTTGCGTCGCCAGCGAGTGTATCAATTGGAATGCCCCAATCTTGCGCGGCAAGTTCTTTTTTATAGACGATATATTTTTCGGCATTTTCATCTGCAGGCCAAGAGAAATTCAGTTGTGGAGGAGCTGTGGTTGTGGTGACCGATACTTCGACGGAGCGTTCTTTTGCCGTTTGGGCAAAGATAGTTAGGTTCATCGTACAAAGTAATACACCAAAAAGGATCGTTTTCTTCAACATGTTCGTGGATTTTTGAATAGAGCATACAAGATAACCAATAATCAAACGATATGAAAGGCAAAAATTAATTTTTAGCGGATTACGCTAATTTCTTGACATTACAGAAACAGAAGCGCAGATAAAGTCTTATCTTCAAGGAGTACACCGCTCAACTAATTCTATCATTTATAAAATTCATTAATCATGTTGATCAAAAAATCTAATCGCTCAATTTCGGAATTGAATAACAACGAAAACATTACTATTTTGGAGGCTGAAGTGACACTACAACTTAAGGCCGGAGTTTCTAGATCGCGCCCGTTAACTGGTTTCTATCCTTAATCCATTGTAAAAAGAACAAGATAACCCAGACTATGCTTACGTAGTTCTGGGTGTTTTTTTTTTTAGAACGCTATTGCCTTTTCAAGTTTGCTCCATTCTTTCCTTAAGGCGCTGCTAAATTTAAAACTTCCTTCCGCATTCAAATGTCCCCAATCGCTAAAGTTAGTAATTTCAGAATTGATCGTATCACTACGTAGATTTGTATTGAAGTTCAGATAAGGAATTGTAAGTACTTCGGCTAAACTATCGAGGAATAAAGCTGGTGGCGATTGGTAGATTTCTGCGGTGAGTTGATATTCTGGTGGCATCACAAATATAATTTGAATACCTGCTGCTTGCATTTTTTCTAATAAAGAGATCAATGCCTTTTTTTCGTCAAAAGATGACACAAGCATTTCAACATCTTCTTCGTAAACAAAGTTCTTTTCTTTGAACGCGGTCTTAAAAGGAATGAATCCTCGGTCGTATGCTTTTACGGGGAAAGCTAAGTTTTCGGTTTTGAAGCTCAAGGCACTTAAGAGTTGCTTTCTATATTTAAAAAAGGCAAGTCTATTTTGCAACAAAGCAGTTCGATTCAGCTCTTTAGAGCGCAAACAATTTATAAATAAATCCGCTGCAAAATATTCACTATCCGCTTCAAAGTTTCGCCATAACCAATCTTCATTAAACATAAACCAATCTACTGCGTAAAAACAAACTTTTGGTTTAGGGTATTGTTTTGAAAATAAATCTTCGTACCATTTTAAATAAAACTGAGGACCAGCACCATTCAAAGCGAAATTGTAAAACTGGAAGTTTTCAGTCTGAAGGAGAGAAGGTCTAATTCCATGAACAGCGTGCGAGGCGCCAATAATAATTGCATTGCTTTTCGTTTCTACTTGATACAATTCTTGATAATGTCGAGCATAATGTGGTGGATCCAAATTGTATTTGCTTTGGAAAATATTTAAACCCAAAAGCAGGACCGCCAGAAAAGTAACAAAAGTCAACAGTCGGAATAAAAAAGTTTTCATGCCTTAGAATTGAAAATAAATAAATTGATGATCTTCAAAAACACCTAAATAAATAATGCTCAAGATTAGCACGAGATAAAGACTCCATCTTAGTGGTAAATTACATTTTTGGAGAATCGGTGCTAGTGCATATTTTCCGTTTCGTCCGATCCATTCCATGATTAAAAAAACAAGGATCAACGCGATCAAATCAGTTGGTCGAATCGTAGGTAAACTAAAAAGAGATGGTGAGAAAATACTTGCTAAAATTTGTAAGGCTTGTTCTACACTCTCTGCTCGAAAGAATACCCACGCTAAGGAACACATTGTAAAAGTGCTTAACATTTGGAGTACTTCTTTTATGGAAGGAAGGTTTTTGTCTTTTGCTACGATGTGCAGATGTTGACGATTTTTATTTGCCAATATCAATGGTAAAAAGAAGAGTGCATGTAAAGCGCCCCAAACCAAGAACGTCCAATTTGCACCGTGCCAAAATCCACTGACTAAAAAAATGACGAAGACATTTCTCACAACCATTATTTTGCTTCCTCGACTTCCACCTAGTGGAATATAAAGATAATCTCTAAACCAAGTGGATAAAGAAATATGCCAGCGCCGCCAAAACTCTGCAATATCTCGCGAGAAATAAGGAAACGCAAAATTTTGCTTCAAATCAAATCCAAACAAACGCGCCGTACCAATCGCAATGTCCGAGTAACCAGAAAAATCTCCATAAATTTGAAAAGCGAAAAACAAAGTCCCAAGTAGTAAAGTACTCCCACTATGCGCCGTCGAATCATTGAAAATTAAGTCTACAAAAACGGCACAATTATCTGCGATCAATATTTTTTTGACGAGTCCCCATAAGATTTGACGTAAGCCGTCGACGGCTTGAGCATAGTAAAATTTTCTACGCAGTTGGAATTGTGGTAAGAGGTGACTCGCTCGTTCAATTGGTCCTGCGACGAGTTGTGGGAAGAAACTTACAAAAGCAGCAAAGGCAAAAAGATCCGTGGTCGCGTTAATTTTTTTCCGGTAAACATCTATCGTATAACTTAAGGTTTGAAAAGTATAAAAACTAATTCCTACGGGTAAAATAACATTTAGCGTACTGCTCTGAAGTTCTTTGCCGAAGAGTAAAAAAACGCTTAAAAAATTTTCGAGGAAGAAGTTGTAATATTTAAAAAAAGCCAGTAAGCCTAAATTAAAAAAAATACTCCCCCATAACAACAACTTTCGCTTCGCTTGATCCTCCTGTTTTTGCAATGTTTTTCCGATGGAAAAATCAACCAAAGTGCTTAGCACAATTAAGGATAAAAACCGCCAATCCCAACAAGCATAGAAGTAATAACTTGCGACAACGACAAATATGTTTTGCCCCTTCAAATTTTTATTTGTGACAAACCAATACAGCAAAAATGTGATTGGTAAGAAAAGTGCGAAATCAATAGCGTTGAATAGCATAGTGCTGCGAGACTACTTAAGTTTTGATGCTAATAAAGCTCCTCCGTGGTTCCTGCAAAGGTAAGTTTTATTTTTAGAAGTTGTTTAACCAAACAAAACATTCCATTCTTAGTTTTAAAAATCCTATGTTTCTACACAAAATTATCATTGCGTATCCGTATATCGTTTTTTTGTCAATCGAAGCAATCTTAAAAAGATTCGCGCGAATAAATGCTAAGACCAATTAAAAAATTTATCGAAAATAAATTGTTACTAAACTGCATGTTTATAAGAATATTGCTATTTTGTAATCTATATGTTGTAACCACTACAGATTTCCAACGCTCAACCTTACTACTCAACCGGAAATCAACCTAAGACTTTTAATATAATAAATACAATTGCTCCAGAGGAGATTGCGATAGGGTTTTCCTTATGGTTCTGCACTCCTATTTGGGTAATATTTTGAATATAAATACTATTGCGACTTTCCGTAATGGCAGCCATTGTTATGTCATTTTCTAGCGCATTAAAAAACAAAAATGAAGTATATCAAACTACTAATCACAATACTACTTTCCAACTGTCAAGGGCAAACAAATCATTTGCTTATAAACAAAAAATTAATTCCACACTGATCCCAATAGTTAATAATTTATGAAAAATTAATTAAGAAGAAAATAGAGCAATAGCGTCTTTAAAAGTAACCCCCAGAGCTTTGAAATTAGGGCAAATTAATGTTGTCTAGCCTGCAAAGCCAAGCAAGGATCGTTGACTGTTTTAGCTTTCACCTATAGACAACTTGCGTAACGTTCAATAAGCTAGCTGGTAGTAATTCTAGGATCGCTACCAGCCAGTTTTTCTTATTTAGGTTATCTCCAATGTTAGACCAGCGATGTTGAATATATTTAATTGAATAAAAATAGACTTTCCAAAATCTTTTTCTGCTAGATACATTAACATAATAACTTAACGTGAGTCAGATAGTCTTTCAGACGAAATCAGTTGTCTAAACTTGTACTAATTACTGTAAAAATAATAGCCACAACATTCGCTATTTTTGAATGGCTACAAAAAAAACAAAAGGAATCCCACGACCTCAATAACCACCAATTCACAAAATAAAAAAACAGGAGCCCTCCAATGCATTTGGCTCGTCCCTCTTTAAAACCTTACAACTTTTAAGTCCTACACATTAGGTGCCGCAACCCCCACAAAGATCACTACGCCATCTCCTCCGGGATTATCAGAAGTATCTATTTTGAGCGAGGGTTTCCAATTATTTAACGCCCATAGATTACCCGCTCGATCAATGTTAGATGCCGTCAAGCGCATTAAGGGTTTAAAACAATCGTGGCTTTCATTGCCATAGAGCGGACCACCATTTGCCAAGGTAACAGGTTTTCCTCCGGTAGGCAATGTCATGAGTTGAGCCGTATCGTCCTCTTCATTTTTGATAATTGTCACTCCAAAAGGACCATTCATGTCAAGACTATTTGATGCCTTCCCAGCACTTACTTGGTCGGTAACAAAATTGGCGATATACATTACGTCATTCACATCAAAATTAACGCCCCAAGGAGCGCTAATGAGATTGGTAAAATCTTTTATGTAGTTCAGATCCTGATCTAGTTTTATCACTCGACTAGAAGCGACGCCAGCCACAAAAACTTCCCCACTTGTATTTAAGTTAATTTGCTTAAAGGATTCATATCCGACACTATTATCTTTGCTAACGTAGTCACTTTCCCAAGAAGCAATCATTTGGATTTCCGCTCCTACTAATTGAAATTTATAGACAGATGATTTTACATCAACCTTCTTATCACCACCATTCGAGACATAGACCATATCGTTCTGATCAATCACTAAATCAAACGTTTCATAATTGGCATTTGCAAACTCGTAGCTGATTGACCGTTCTGGATCTCCTCCTAAATAAACGACTACCGCACTTGGTGCATCCTTAAACGCATATACTGATCCGGTAGAACCATCAATCGGAGTTTGGCTTCCCCAAGAACAAATCCACAAATTGCCTTGGCTATCAAAACTCATTCCTTGTGCTCGCCTCACTTTCTGCGTGTATCCACTAGATGGACTAATCACTTTTCCGTCGTGACTAAAAGCAGATATGCTTCCAAACTCAGGATTACATTGCGTTGGTCCCCAACCAAAATTCCCAATATATATTTTATCGCCACTTGGATTAGCCGTAATTCCAAATCCTGCCCCTAGTAATCCTCCACCAAATAAAGGAGAAAAATCAGCGGGAGATCCATCGCAATTGAGTACCGTACAGAAGGTACTAGAATGAGAAGTTCCTGCCCTGACATTATTGGTCAACCATACTTTGTCTTCCTGATCAAAAGCCAAGAGACCAACGCCCGCGATCAAAAAGTTACGAGCGCCCGAATCATTAACTTTAATCGTTAGCGTCCACTGGTTTGGAATATTTGAAATTCCGGCGGGCAGGTTTAAGGAGGAAAGCGAAGGCGTGAAAACAGGTGTTTGAGTAGCAATTAAATTATATATTTCCGTAACCTTGGTAAATGGATAGTGAACCAAGTTTAGCGTTCCTTCCAAAAGAGAACCTACCGTTGAACCAATACTTGACAATTGAAGAAAGGAAGAACAAGTAGCTGAATCGACGATGCAATACTGCCATAAATTTGATAAGAAATTAAATAAAGCCAGACTGTTCGTTTCCAAACCATTTGGAGCAGTGCTAATTACTTTTGAAAGTATTCCATCCGAATGAATAAAATTATTACTCATTTTATTAGCAATTTTCAATTGGCGATCGCTGCCCGAAAGTTGCACTTTGGAAGTTTTGGGTGCTGTGCTAATAAATTGGGCAAACGAATAGATGTTCGCGATGCTTTCTTGGATACCAAGGGAGATAACCTTTGACGTTTTGTGGAAGACTGAAAAGCATTGATAAAGTAATGGTGCATTTTGTTGGTCTTCTTGATTAGAGAAAATGGGTAATGCTATGGCATAAAGATACTCGGTGGTACCGAGGATAATTTCCATCTCAAAAGTATCATTGGCACTTTCTTGAGTACCCACTAACTGTGCTTGCCCATTTTCAAGTTTAAAAACTTCTAGCCTGAAAGCAATTCGTTCTGCTTGTTCGGGTAAATTGATTCGGAATTCAAATTTTTCCATATTGGATTTTTTTTAGGGTGTTCATTTTTATTTTAAGTAAGAGTGCAAAATTATTTTACCAATGACTTCGAATATACTTTGAGTTTAGACGATGCGTTTTTGAAGCGCATCCCCAGCTGTACGCAATGAAAAAGCAAAGAAGTATAAACTCAAAAAATGCTGAATATATTAAGTATGTTGATTTGCACTCTTACTTACGCATTATCTATGAAATAAATATATAACAATATTCATTAATATAAAAGCGTATAATTACCTGTCCGCATGAGTATTTCAACCTGTTTTTCTTAATCTATTTAATGACACCATTAACCTTAGACCGAAGCTAAGCGCAGGATGTGTGTCGTGGGATAGAAATAGCAAAAATCACTAACTATACACAACCATACCATGAGCTATACAATAACGGACGAGAAGCAGTAGAGGAAGGAAAGAGAAAGGAGAATTAAAAAAGTGAGTTACATTTTCGAGTACAAAGCGTGCTCCATGACGTACCCCCAAACAAAAAAGCCTTTCAATACATTGAGTATCAAAAGGCTTTTGTCGAATTTTGAGGTCGCGAGCGTACCCCAAGTTAGTTTATCAGTATAAACAACTACTTAACCATACTTAACACTTACCTATTGTTTATCAATTAGTTATGAAACAATCACTATTAAACAGCGTAAGATAGTATTTCAATTTATTAAGTAAAAACGTACCCCATGGCGTACCCCATCCTATTTTTTACTTACCTTTACTCCGAATTATAAATCTTAATAGATATGATTATTACACCTCGTTTTTACCTGAAACGCCCTTCCGCGATTGGCACTACTAGAATTATGCTTGTTCTTCGATTCAAGAAGCAACTTTTGAAGTACGGGACGGGCAAAAGTGTTTTCCCTGAGCTATGGGATTCCGATAATCAACGCCCTACAACTGATCGTAGTCTAATAAAGAAGCACGCCATCAATAAAGTGGATTTAGAGAATATCAAAATTCGCTTAGACAACTACGAGGCAGAAACCAAACGGATTTTTCAGTACTTGGATAGACAAAATATTAAAGTGACTTCTAAGATAGTTCGAGAGGAATTAGACAAAGCTTTTGAAAAAGATCAATTTGTTCCTACCAAAGATTTATCCGTCGCTGAATACATTGAAACCTTTCTTTCAGAAATTGAAAGTGGACAAAGACTAATTCCCTTTTCTGGCAAAAGATATACACAAGGCACCATCAAGAATTTCAAAGGATTTTTTGCCCAAATCAAAGCATATCAAAAGAAGAAAAGGAAAAAGTTACGCTTTGAAGATATTACGACGGATTTCTATGATTTGTTTGTTCAGTTCTTCAATAGTAAAGACTATTCCCCTAATACGATTGGTCGGCATATCAAAAACCTGAAAACGATTATGAGAACGGCAAGGGAAGAAGGCTTTCATAAAAATAATGAATTCGAACGGAAGCAATTTAAGACGCTCAAAGTAGATTCTCCTTCCATCTATCTAAGTGAGAAAGAAC
>JBGCFY010000176.1:0-3609 GCA_045110315.1 Saprospiraceae bacterium | reverse complement strand
ATGATGGGCGCTAATATTGGAACGACCATTACGGGCTGGCTGATTTCTATTCTTGGCTTTAAGGTCAAACTATCCGTCTTTTCTATTCCCATTTTTGCCTTTGCCTTGCCGATGATTTTCATCAAAAAAGGTAAAATTCGTTTCTGGGGAGAGTTTTTCATTGGTTTTGCAATCCTTTTCATGGGTTTGAGTGAATTAAAAGCTAGTGTACCAAATATTAAGTCCAATCCTGAAGTACTGAATTTCTTAGCGGGATACGCCAATCTTGGCTTTTTATCGTCGCTTTTCTTTGTATTCGTAGGAACACTTCTTACGATTATCGTGCAGTCTTCCACCGCAGCGATGGCACTTACGATGACCCTTTGCTACACGGGAATTATCCCTTTTGAAGTTGCCACAGCGATGATTTTAGGGGAAAATATTGGAACCACCATTACCGCTGAGTTGGCCTCCATTGTCGGGAATGTCCACGCCAAACGTTCGGCTAGAATTCATTCTTTGTTCAACTTGATTGGCGTCACTTGGGCTATTTTAGCAATGCCTCTATTGGTAAAGTTGGTCACTTGGATTTCGACTAGTTTACTCGGTTCTGCTTCGCCTTACGATGATCCAGAAGCCATTCCAATCGCGCTTTCTATTTTCCATACGCTTTTCAATTTCACGAATGTCGTCTTACTGATTGGTTTTGTTCCCGTACTCGTTAATTTAGCCACCAAAAGTGTCAAATCAAAAGGAGAAGAGGATGAAGATTATCGTTTGGAATACATTGGAGCATCAATTAAAACACCAGAGCTTTCTATCTTAGAAGTACAAAAAGAAGTAGCGAAATTTGGAGAAATTACTGCTCGTATGTCGGGTTTCACCCAAAAACTCTTAAAAGCAACTGAAGCTAAAAAGCAGCGTAAGATGCTCAAGAAGTTAGAGAAATATGAAGAAATTACCGATAAAATAGAGATTGAATTAACGGAATATCTAACGAAATTATCAAAAGAAGAAGTTTCGCACCGAGTTTCCATTCGCATGAGAAGTATTCTCAATATTTGTAATGACTTAGAACGAATTGGGGATATCTATTACCAAATCTCTAAATCTATCGAACAAAAGATCGAGGCAAAAATCTGGTTCAATCAAGACCAACGAGACCGTTTAGATGAAATGAATGCCTTCCTCGACGAAGCTTTTGAAATCATGGTTCAAAATATTTCTTCGCCACATTATGATACGGTAAACATTGATCCAGCTAACGCCATTGAGCAAAAAATCAATGCGCAAAGAGATTTGATGCGAAAAGAAAATACCGAAAAAATTGGAGAGGAAGATTACAATGTCAAAAGTGCAATGGTCTATAACAACATTTTCTCTTCGCTAGAAAAAATTGGAGACCACATGATTAATGTTACCGAAGCAGTGACGGGTCAAATTTAAAAACTAAGTGATGGAAAAGGAAGTCCTAGTTTCAGCGACGAAGAAACGGCAAGTTTAAGCTATTTAAATCGTACAAAAGATACGCTTCACTCGTTAGTTTTAAATGATTACCCTGAGATAGGATAATTAAATTACAATTAAAGTCTTAGAATAGATCAGAACAACTAAGTTTTGCGTTGCTAAAACTACACTACTCTTTTACCAAACGCTTTGTCAAAAGCCCCCATGAAGTAATTGCAGTAATAAAATAAATTCCTTTGGGTAGTTGCGTCGTAAAAAAATGAGCTTGATAAGTTTCCCCAACGGAAACAGCCCGCTGCGTTTGAATAACTTGCCCAAGAGCAGAGGACAAAACGAAAGAGGTCACGTCTACCCTTTCCTTTACGTTGAATTGCACTTGAAAATCAGAAGTTATAGGATTTGGAAATACTTGCAGTGAAGTATTGGTCGCTACAATTGGATGCGCGGTGGCAATCGTAAAGTCATCTTTCAATTGATACAGTACTCGCTCATTATTTCCATTTCGATAAAGCAGGTAAACCTTTTCTTGATAAGTAAAAGTAAATTCCTCGTAACTCGCATCCGTTGGATTTTCTAACGCCGTAAAAACATTTCCATCAAAAGCATATAAAATATTTTCGGAAGTATTTGTTGTATTGTTCAATCCCCAATATAATCGACCATTCCAATTAAACCAATTCTCCAGAGGCATTCGATCCGCAGGAATAGTATTGACGATAGCAAGCTCGCTAGTTCCTTCCTGAACAGCCGCAATTTTGTGATCTCCACTATTACCAGCATCATATAAAAAATAAACCTGATCTTCCAAAGCTCCCATTGTCCCCTTTACCGTAAAATCATCAGGCTGTGCAATCTGCAAAAGTTGCGTACCGTCATAACGGAAAACGCCCCTATTCCCATTGCTTAGTTTTCGATAAGCAAAATAAGCTTGTCCAGAAAATTCGCCAAGCCAAGAAAAAATACTGTATCCGACCTGATCCTCTAATTTAGTTAATATATTTTCACGGTAAGTATAAACACTAGAAACTCCCGTTACAGTATTTTTATAGTTTGAAGTTGTTTAAATAATCCGTCTGTGCTCCCCTTCCAATAACTTTTCTAAAGCTGGCATTAGCAGGCGTTTCAATTTCTTGCAAGTTATCTCCATCATAAATATATAGCGTCTGTTGAGTTCCAATCAAATTCGCGTAAGCAATAAAAAAGCTATTACTCACCGCTGGCTGCAATGGAAAGTTAGCATACTTTTTAGCCGCAGGCGTTGGCACATATTCATGCCCCGTACCATTGTAAGCATAAAGAAAAGACTCCCCACTCTCATTTTCAAAAAGGAAACAAAGCTTAGTAGCTAACGGTGTCAAAAATCTAGTCGGCGATAAATCCCCTGGATTAGGAACAGCAACCACTTCATCATTATCGTAATAATGTACGACGTGTTTACCACTGACATTATCCGTAAGGAAAAAGTATAATTTATCCTCATAAATAGCAATATGTTGAAAAAACTTGAACCCTACGGGCAAATCTATGGTAGTGATACTCCGATCAGCGTAGGTATAACGATATAGAATGGCATTATTTTCAAAACTACAAAAAAAGGCGTAATCTCCAATGCTCGCTAGATAATGTGATTGACTAGTCGGTACTTCCATAGCAGCAATCGTCGCACCATCAAAAGTGTGAAAGTCGCGCCCACCAAAAATAGTGTTAGAATATTGAATGACGGCTTCGTTGCTATGTTCAAAAATAGCTCGATTGAAATATCGATTACTAGGTTGATCCGGCACTATTTCTACACTTTGGGCAGCAAGGTTGAGCAGGGTCAGAAAGCTACATATGCTTAGGATCGTAACGGTTAATTTACGGTGTATTAGTTTCATATTTTATATTTAAATACTAAGACATTTTTTTTAAAATACCAAGATAAAATTATTTCACCATTAAATGGTACTAGATTTTGAGTAGCATCAAGGCACGAAAACCGCCCTAAGTCTTTGCTTAAGGCAACGAAGAGGCTGCTCGAAAGATGATGCAAGTTAATAAGTGATTTGATTGGCATTGGTAAAATAATTTTGCGCTCCTACTTAAGTACTAAGACAAAATTAATTTGCCATTAAATTGTGTTAGATTTTGATCAGTATTGAGGCACGAAAACCGCCCTAAGGC
>JBGCFY010000175.1:0-11623 GCA_045110315.1 Saprospiraceae bacterium | reverse complement strand
TTAGAAGTTCGTAGCACCGCTACGGAGAATGAAAAAGCTGAAAAGTTGGACAAAAAGATCAATTCGTAAACATTTTTGGAGTTTTTAAACAACTTCGATAATAACTACGACTCAATTCGGATTTTGGAAATTACGATTGACGTAGAAAAAGATAAAGATCTATCTAGAGGGATCGTTAGTATTATTATAGGACCGAAGAGGTTCACGAACTATTTTCCATCTTTGGAGGAGACAAAAGGTACGTTGAAGATGATATCAAAATCATCGCCGAAAGCATTGCCCATTTAATCAATACAAATAATAACGCGGAATAGCTAACTACAGAAAAAAATGACCTTCTTTCCACTAAATGAAGTTATTTAAAATTCATCCCTTCCGCTAACCGCTATAAAATACCTCCCCAAAATTCACATATCATTTTTTGATAAGTATCATAAGTATCCGTATCTTTCCCTTGCAAAAGACAGTCAACTTATTTAATCTAATTTTCCTAAACAAAAATCAATGGTAAATTGCAAAGTGATCCTTACAGGGCATTTCGGCGTTGGTAAAACTTCTCTCTTCAATCAATTTCTCTACCAGAAGTTTGATGATCGCTACTTGACCACTATCGGGGTAAAAGTGGACAAGAAAGTAGTAACTATTGAAAAACAAGAAGTTGCTATGATGCTGTGGGACATTGCAGGCGAGGTAAACCAAAATAAAGTGCCGGTGAATTATTTTTTAGGCGCTGCGGTGATCATCTTCGTCTTCGATCTCACGCGACCGTCCACTTGGAAAACCATGCAGGAAGATTTGGAGTATTTACAGAAAATGAATCCTAATTGTATTATTAAAGTGATTGGCAACAAAAAAGATGTAGTTTCCGCAGAAAAAGTAGCAGAAATATTGGCAGAAATCGAACAGGATGTTGAAATGACGACGAGTGCTAAAACGGGAGAAAATATCAATACGTTATTTGATCAGATCGCTACTGAAATCCTTTTGCCTCATGAGTCTTCCAAGTAATAATTGTCAAATCATATTTCTGGATCAGCAAGGTCGAATTACCTCAAGTGAGGATAATTTATTTGCTACTACGATGTTTACCCAAGCCTCCATTCTCTCGGCATTTCCCTTCGTAGAAAGTATCTTTCAGAGCTTATCGAAACAGGCTACTTGGCAAGTTTCGAAGTTTGATCGAATTAAAACAATTCATCCTTTTCTACCAGGACTTTACGATTATACTTTCGTCAAGTTGCCAGACTGTAAGGCTTGCGAAAATTCTTTCGTTTGGATGGTTTTTGATAAAACAAAAATTTACGAAGAGCTCGCTAAAATACAACAAGTAAAACAAGAAACGACCATCAACAAAGCGAGCTAAAATTTAACACTGCTCTGCTCTCATCAATCGCTCGTGCCGAATTTGCTGTTCCATTTGCAAACCTTGATAAAAAGTTGTCCGATCTGCAATATTCCAGATCAATACTTCCTGAGCATATAAGTCCAAATAACATCGATAAAAGGAACAATCGTAAATGCCCGGCAATAAAGTGTGAATGGTATTTACTTTTTTAATTTCTAAGATCTGCCACAAAGGTTGTCGCAACAGTCCAGCAAAAATGCTCCCAAGAAATGGAAATTGTGCAATTACCGAAACGGTTTGAAACGCACTCAGCGGGCACAATGCTTCGTTACCCGAAATCAAAAACCCCTTCTCATCTAGCACGATAACTTGCTGTTTATTTTCTTTGGAATTCATTATGTGGTACCTATTTGGATTAAGTCATTTGGGTAGCCAATAAGTTCTAGTTTAGAATAGTTCCATCGTTCCCCTAAATCGTGACAGGGTTAGTTATCCAAAAGTTATTCCAAAAACGACAACCAATTTGCTTTAGCGAACTAAAGACGCCGCGGTAGACAAGAAGTAGTTGTTATTCTTTTTTATAAAATATCATAGCTATACAAAAACCCTTCACGACTCAATACAAAAAGCAATAGCTATTGATCATTCTACCAATAGCTATTGCTCATATCTAAATACACGGATACAATCAATGCGGCAACCTACTTCTCAACATCCCATAAAAAAACGTCCCCACCAAAGCACTCCCAATCACCACCAAAATCATCCAATATCCATGTCCCAATAAGGTATACAAAGGTCCCGGACAAGCGCCCGTCAAAGCCCAGCCCAATCCAAAAAACGTCCCACCGAATAAACTCGCCCAGTACGTCGCTGGTTTCGCGGTAAACTGAATCGGCTTCCCGAAAATATTTTCTAAGCCTTGCTTTTTAATGAGGAAGTGCATCAAAGCACCGAGCACCACCGCAACGCCAATAATCCCGTACATATGAAAGCTCTGGAATCGAAACATCTCCTGAATCCGAAACCAAGAAATGGCTTCCGACTTCGTCATCACAATTCCAAATAATATCCCGACCGCTAAAAATCTAAGTAATTTCATTTTGATTTAGTTAATTGCTTTAAGAAAAAATAATTGGAAATAAAAGATGTGTCATCACCAAACCACCGATAAAAAATCCGATGACCGCTACCAAAGAGGGCAACTGCAGATTCGATAAACCAGAAATCGCATGACCGGAAGTACAACCGCCCGCCCAGCGCGTCCCAAACCCAATTAAAAAACCACCGACGACCATTACCAATACGCCTTGCAGACTCTTTAAGTTATCAAGACTAAAAATCTCCGCAGGCAAAAAGCCCGTTCCTTCCGCCATCGTCTGTGGCGCAGCAATATTCAACGCAGCCAAATCGGCCACCGTCGCTGCCGAAATCTGCACCGGTGCCGGACTCGCCAAAATCGTCGATGCAATTCCACCACCAATGATCGCTCCCACGACAAACATCAACAACCAATCGTGGCTTTTCCAATCGTAATTGAAATACGAAAATTTACTCCCCGCACCACCAATCGCACACATCGCTTTAAACGAGGAAGACACGCCAAATCGCTCTCCCAAATACAACAACAAAAACATCACCAGCGCAATCATCGCCCCAGAGATCGACCAATGCCACGGCTGACTAATAAATTCTATCATTCTTATTTTATTTTAAACTAAAAAAAATAGGCATCCACGCTACTAAACGCTGAGCCTTCTACTTCCTTACTGCAAGATAAAAGAATCTACTCAACTTTATTGTGATGTTTATCACAAAGGTCTTCCTCAACAGTCTAATGTTTCAAATATAAGGAGGAGGCTATCTTTTTCGAGCAGCGGTGAATGGCTTTGTGATCTTTCCCACACAAACTTCTATTTTTAATCCTTATTTTTGTAAAAATGCTAGATATGAGTCTATTCTATTTCGGTTTGGCACTAATTTGTTACTTCGCACTGCATAGTTGGTGGGCGAGCGATAGCTTTAAGGCGAAGGTCATTCCACGTTGGATTCCTGCAAAATTTTATCGCTTATGCTACAATGGAATGGCCTTGGGCTTATTAATTTTTCTTGGCTATTTGGCAAATGCAGTAGAGAGCGTTCTTATTTTTCAAAATCGCTTGCTGACCATAATAGCTATCGTCCCAATGCTCGTAGGAGTTTTCTTTTTAGTAAAAGCTTTACAGCAATATAACTTGTCAGAATTTTCGGGCGTGGAGCAATTGCAAACTTCCAATTCAAAATCAGTCCCTGTGCTACAAACCAATGGCTTAAATGCAATCGTCCGACATCCACTCTACTTCGCTACCTTAATTTTGATCTGGAGTTTTTTCTTATTCCGACCAACAATGCTTGTCCTCGTAGGAAGTTCCATCACGAGCATTTACATTTATCTAGGAACAAAACTAGAAGAACAAAAACTGGTCAATATATTTGGCGAAAGCTATCGACAATACCAACAAACGGTACCGATGTTGCTACCAAAATTTAAAGATCCACGGAAGTAAAAACTATTTTTTCTTTTCGCTTTCGCTAAAAAAGTAGCGTCTACTCCTCCAACTCTTTTTTCACACGACCATTTTCATCCATATTATCCAAATAGTAAGCACGCTCATCCGGCTTCAACGGACGCTTAAACCAGATCGGTCTACGCAAACCATTTGGTCCGGGCGCAGGTCGAGTAAGGGTCAACCATTTTTTATAATTTTCGTGCGATTTATTTGTGTCCACAAAAAGATCGCCGTACTGATCTCCCGGACGAGGTCTTTCTAATTTTACGCGTTGGTGCCAGCAATGCATTCCAGAAATCGGGTCGGGATGAACGGCGTGGGTAATATTTTGGTGTACGCCACCATCTGCCCAAAAGATACGCTTACTATCCGCATCTTTACTTTGGAATGGTTTGATACCTTGCGTGGTTTGCATTTTCCAGCCGCCTTTTCCATCGTGCTGAATATCGACCGTATTCGTTCCCCAACGGTTTCCTTTGTCTTGTTTTCGACGCCAGCGACCGAGGTGATGAGAACAAGCCACTACGCCTGGTTTCATGCCTTCCGTCACCCAAACTTTATCAATAAAATAACCAATGTCCGTATTCAACCGAACCAAATCGCCCGTTTTGAAACCGAAACGCTGCGCTTCTTGTGGATGCATCCAAATCGGATTGCGATTCGCAATTTCCATCAACCACTTTGCATTCCCCGAACGGGAATGAATCAAAACGGGTAAACGGAAGGTAGGCACCAAAACGTATTCTCCTTTTTCACGATCTAGTTTCTCGGTGTGAATGTGACTCTTGATGTACGTCGGAATCGCATATTCTGGCCATTTCCAATCTACCATCGTCTGCGAAAAGTATTCGTTTTTCCGCGAAGGTGTCGGAAATCCTACTCGTGCTACGCCATCAACCATCACACCAATCGCTTTCCCATCTTTATTAATCACTTGCGTTTTTTCGTCAACGATTGCACCACGCAATTGTTCTTCCGAAAGCGTATGTTCGTGTTTTTTATATCCGTGCTTTTCTACTTCAAAAGCACCATATTTTTGCATATACTCCAATTCGGTCAAGCCTTCTTTTTTTGCCGCGGCGGGTAAGCCTTTCGTATTTTCAAAAATGAATTGGTAATACTCTGCGATTGTAATTTTTTCTCCTTCCCGGTAAGGCGAAAGAAAATGTTTGCGAATGCCCAAACTCCCATCGGGATCAATCCGCCAACTCAATTCAATCCAAAATTCATCTTCTTCCCAGACTTCTCCCGGATTTACTTCGTAGGTAAATTTCACCTCTTTCCCCGCTCGACGGGCTGCTTCTCGCAACACTGGCTGGCGAAAGGCAATCCACGTACCAGAGTGCGTCGCGTAACTATTCAAATCGTGGCGCTCCGAAGCGTGTCCCATCGGAATGACGTAATCTGCAAAAAAAGCAGTTTCATTCCAAGTCGGTGTCATCGCAATGTGCAAGCCAAATTTTTCTGGATCTTTGAATTGTTCCATCCAAGTAAAACCATCAGGATAAGTCCAAACGGGATTAAAGACGCGAGAAAAGTAAACGTCCATTTTCCCTCTGCCTTCTTTCAAAAAGTGAGGCAACAGAAAACTCATTTCAAACATCGCCAAGGGATACTCGTCGGGTAAGTGTAAGTTGTTCCAGAATTTTTGTCCTGGAGGATTCGTATGAAATTTAGGTTTGAATTTATTCCAACTATTCGGGGAAGTTCCCCCTTTCGTTCCTACACTTCCCGTCAAAACATTCAGAAAATGTAAACAACGAGAAACGCACCAGCCGCCTAGATTTCCACTCGCTGCTGCTCGCCAATTGTGCGTCGCAAACTGCGTTCCAGCTTCGCCAATTTTAATCGCTACTTCTCGGATGGTCTCCGCAGGAACACCACTTTCTTTCGCTGCGTATTCAGGTGTAAATTCCGTGTATTCGCCCGTCATTTTTTCGATGTAATTTTCGAAAGTGCGGGGCGTTTCTGGATGTCGTTTTTCGAGGTAAGTTTCCCAATTCGTCCAGTTTTCTAAAAAAGATCGATTGTATAAACCTTCTTCCAAAATAATTTTGGCCATTGCCAATAAGACCGCTGCTTCCGTTCCCGGATACGTCGGCATCCAATAATCGGACATACTTGCCGTGTTGGATAAACGCGGGTCCATCGTTGCCAATTTAGCGCCTTTCATCTTCGCTTCAATGATGCGCTGAGCGTGTGGATTAAAATAGTGCCCACTTTCTAAGTGTGCCGAAATTAGTAAAATGAATTTAGCATTCGCATGATCCGGCGAAGGTCGATCGTAACCGTACCAAATATTATAACCAAAGCGAGCACCCGACGAGCAAATGTTCGTGTGGGAATTATGACCATCTACGCCCCAAGCTTGAATCACTCGATTGGCGTATCCTTCGTGTCCGGGTCGACCAACGTGATAAGCGATTTCATTGTGTCGATCTTCTAGAATCGCTTTCCGCATCCGCCCAGCAATATCATCCAATACTTCCTCCCAGCTAACACGCTCCCATTCTCCTTCTCCCCGCTTCCCTACTCTTTTCAACGGATACAAGATACGATCAGGATCAGTAATTTGATTAATGGTTGCAGGACCCTTTGCGCAGTTTCGACCACGACTTCCAGGGTGATGAGGATTACCTTCAAACTTGCGAACTTGATTGGTATCTTTATCTACGTAAGCCGTCAAACCACAGGCACTTTCGCAGTTGAAGCAAGTTGTGGGTACAATGGTATACCGCTTTTTCACTTTTCGGGGATGATCTTTTGCTTCGTATTCCACCCAATCGTCCCATTGCTCCATTGGTGGGAACTGCGTTAGTTTTCCCGGTTCGGTAATTCGTTCCAAGGGTTCTTCTTCGGCAGAATGGAGATCTTGGATTAAGCCGATTTTCTCGGCAATACGTTCTATGAAAGAGGGTTTAAATTTGCCCATGATTGTTTTTCTTTTTATCCTTAGTAATGGAACTATTCAAAATAGAAAATAGATTATGCGGTGTAGTAAATTTAGCTCAACGGAATTCGTTGCGGCGCTTCCACCCAAATATCTTCTACCAAATAAATTCCAACTAAAATAATTCCTCCTGCGAGGGCTAAACTGATCGCATTGGTTGCCATAAAAAATAAAAGTAGTAAGGGCAAAATATTCCCAAAAAATAAAACACCTGCCCAAAATTTATTCTTGTATCGTCCCTTCGTAATCATCTCCACGGTACGGCGAGCATCGTCAGTAGGATGCGTCATCGTCAATTCAATCAGCATGGTAAATAGATTAACCACAATCCCCGTCAACATCACATATTTTAAAAATTGCATCCAATCTGCACCGCTCGTAATCACTACGCTAAGCAACCCAAAAACTGCCGCACCCGCCATTAAGCTATGTACCAACATATGAATCGCCAAGGTAGGACTTTGCCAAAAGTCACGACCTTTTGCTTGTGCAAATAAGAAGGCAGTATAGATTGCGACAATCACTGCGATGACTGCGGTAATCCAATTAGTAGGCGTGATCAAAGCATCCCAGCCCATCCAGGACATTCCTGCCAATAAAGTCAGTAAGCCACCGTAAGCGGTAATGGCGTAGCCACCTTTGACCAACCAAGAGCCCCATTGTGGTCGCAACAAAACATTTAAGAACCGATCTGGTCGGTCCAAATCCATCACCAATAAACCACCCGTAATCGCCAAGAAAAGTAAACCAATACCCAAGCCTAACCATTGCGCCGTAGCGTTAACTTCTGCAAATCCAAAAGCTGTTGCTAAAAAAGGTACTAAGAAAGCACCCGCTGCAATCGCTTTGGTCCACACGTAAGCCGAAACTTCCCACCCCCACAACACACCTTTATCTGGAACATCGTAAGCACGCCGAGCTTTTTTGCCCAACATCACGTCGATTGATTTTGACGGACCATTTTCTGCGATATCTTTATCGGTACGCATTTCCGTTTCTGCGGCTTCCGTTTTCATTAAAGCATCAATCAAGTCCCCATTTGAGAAAGCCATTTTTTCGGCTTCTTTGGCAAAATGTCCAACGCCTCTCGCTTGCGAACTCCAGAGATAGTCTTCTTCTTTTGCCGTTGCGGTAGGATTTAGAGAAGCCTCATCTGCATCGATGTAAAACAAGTTGGGCTGGGTTCCTTTTTCGGGCTTTCTGACTTTCACTTGCTGACGAGACAAAAGCGCCGTAATTTCAGATGCAGGATCGTCCATGTCTCCCGAAATAATCGCATGCTCTGGACAAACATTTACACAAGCAGGTTCTAATCCAACATCAACGCGGTGCGCACAATAGTTACATTTTGCTGCGGTATGATTGTCAGGATCAATATATAATGCATCATAAGGACAAGCTTGCATACAAGACTTGCAACCGATGCAACGATCTTTATCAAAATCTACAATACCATCCTCTCGAAAATATAAAGACTCAACGGGACAGATGTCAACGCAAGGCGCATCCGTACAGTGATTACAACGCATGACAGAGAATAATCTACGCGTATTGGGAAATTCCCCTTTCTCTACTTGTTTAACCCAAGTTCGATTGACACCGACGGGTACTTCGTGCTCTGATTTACACGCGGTGGTGCAAGCATGGCAACCGATGCACTTCCGGTTATCAATTACAAATCCGTATTTCATTTATTTGGTTTTCAACTTTGTCAACAGATTGGGCAAAGGATTAGTCCTGCCCATTTGCTTCTTAGTACATTGAAGTGTCTAAGTTGCTCTTTTTAAGTTACGCCAAAGTCATCTGGCTTAAGTTCTACCAATATATGAATGAATTTTCATACTTTCAAAAATCTATCCGTCTATCTACGGAAAAGAGACGATTAAAAACATCTCCGAGCAGTTGATATTTGAGGAAGAAGCGTCGTAATGCTGGCAAGCATTAAACTTTATTTTAAACTGTTTTAGGAAATTTGTTTTCTAAAAGAAACACGTACGGGATCTAATATCCCAGCGATAAGTTAAATAACAAGCTTTAATCGATCTAAATACAAAGTCAATAAACAAGTTAATTTATTGAGCCTAGCGTTTATGGTTTCATACCTCAGGAATTTATATGGCTCAACGCTTCTCTAGTTTTGTACTGCCCCTTCTGCTGCTTAGTCTGTAGTCTTTTGACAATGACGAATTGCGTGGTTAATGCTCAGGAAAGAAGCTTCCTTTCTCAACGCTTCCATACTACGAACTTTATCCATTTTATCTCTGACGGGACCAACAAGCCCCACGATAAGAAATTGAATTTGCTCGCGCTGGAGGAATTGTTGTACGGCTTCCAAAATGTGAATTCCTGTACTATCAATATTATGAATACTACTAGCATCCAGCAACAATACCTCAATTTTATTGGGATGATCATTTACCATCTTTTCAACAATATCCTGAAAGTAAGAGGCATTCGCAAAATAAAGTTGATCATCAAAACGCAATATTAGAATACCATCTAATTCTTGCGCTTCTTCAAAACGATTAACATTCCGAAAGTTAGTTTCATTGGGTAAGCGACCTAAAACGGCAACGTGCGGTCTGGAACTTTTGAAGAGCACCATCGAGATCGATAAAACGACACCGGCGAGTACACCTTGCTCAATCCCCAAACCTAACGTCACCACAAAAGTGATGAGCATCATATAAAAATCGTTGCGATCCGAGTGCCATAAATGCTTTGCTTCTTCCCATTCGAATAGACTTTTGACCGACAGCAAAATAATGGCCGCTAAAATTGCTTTGGGTAAGCAATAGAATAAAGGTGTTAGAAAAAGTAAGGTCAAGCCAATGAGTATCGCCGTAAAAATGGAAGCAAATCCAGAACGCGCACCCGCTTCATTATTAACCGCAGAACGGGTGAAACTCCCCGAAGAAGGAAGCGCTTGAAAAAAAGCACCGCCTATTTTAGAAAAACCCAACGCTAGTAACTCTTGATTGGATCGAATTTTATAATCGTGCTTCGACTGTAAGATTTTAGCAATACTAATACTTTCTACAATCCCGATAATCGTTACGGTAAAAATGGTCGGCAACAAGATTCTAATATTTCCCCAACTCCAATCTGGCAGTTGAAAGCTAGGCAACCCTTCCGGCACTTGCTTTACGATATCAACCGCCATTCGCTCTATGCCCACAAAATAAACTAAGGCAGTACCGAAAACCACCACAATTAAAGGACCAGGAATAGCACGACTAATCCGTTTCATCACCATCATGAAAATGATGCTTACTACGCAGATTGCCACCGCAACCCAATTCGTTTGTTCCAGATGTTGTAACGCGTAATTTAGCGTTTCGTAAATGTGCGTGTACCGAGGAATTTTAAAGCCTAAAAAATCTTTTAGTTGGCTAATGGCAATAATAATCGCTGCCGCCGAAGTAAATCCAACAATCACAGGATGAGAGATAAAATTGACCAAGAAACCTAACCGCAGTAAACCTAGAGAAAATTGAACGATCCCAATGAGTAAGCCCGCGAGTAAAACTAAGCTAATATATTCGGGCGTCAACGGTTCTGCAATCTGACTAACACCCGCCATCACCAAAAGTGAAGAAATAGCAACCGGACCAATCGATAATTGACGAGAAGTACCCAAAATTGCGTATAAAAACAAGGGCAACAAGCCGCCGTACAAACCATAAATTGGTGGCATACCAGCCAACATCGCATAAGCCATTCCTTGTGGCACCAACATGACAGCGACGGTAATTCCCGCGATCAAATCTTGTCGCCAGTCTTTCCCCGTGTGGGAAGTCAAGTGGTTAAGAATAGGAAAAAAATCTTTTATACTCATATTACGCTAAGGATCGCTTAAAGTTTTACCGCTTTTAGAAATTGCCTTTTGACTATTCCACGGCATTGGCTAATCGAAGTTATTTTGATGGCAAAGGTAAAAAGAAGTTCTACAAAAAACACTGCTTCTAACCTAAAGATTAGAAGCAGTGTCAGCGGTGATGGTACAAAACAGCGCTAGTTAAGTACCAATACAATTCATTTTATTCCTCTTTATTTCAGCGTCGAAGGGCAAACAAATACCGTCGTCGGGATTTTTGATGCTGCCATTTCTTCAAAGGTCGCGTGGAGGTTCACTAAATTTTTAAAACCCCGTGCGCGTAAGATCGAAGTGGCGATCGTAGACCGATAGCCCGTTCTGCAATGCACATAATATTTTTTCTCTTTACTAATTTCACTCATGTGAGCATTGATCGTGTCAAGCACCAAATTCTGAGCAATTTCTAAATGTTCTGCGCTGTGCTCGCTAGGACGACGTACATCCAAAATATTCATTTCCTCGTGGTACGCCTCGATAAAACTCGCACCATCGAGTGTCGTCAATTCATCAATTTCTTTACCCGCTGCTTCCCAAGCTTCAAAGCCACCTTCTAGGTAACCAATCGCATTATCGTATCCTACTCTCGCTAGTCGTTTGACAACCTCTTTGTTTTTCCCTTTGGGAGCGACAATTAATATCGGTTGTTTGATATCAGCAATCAAAGCGCCTACCCAAGGAGCGAAACTACCATCCAACCCAATAAAAATGGAATTGGGAATAAAGCCTTTAACGAATGCTTCTTTGCTTCGTACGTCCAAAACTAAGGCAGCGGTTTCATTGGCGGCTACTTCAAATTCTCGCGGAGAGAGTGCTCTCGCACCTCGTTCCATTACAGTGTCAATACTCTCGTAGCCCATTTTATTGAGCTTAGCATTTTTAGAAAAATAATTTGGTGGTGGTTG
>JBGCFY010000174.1:0-23610 GCA_045110315.1 Saprospiraceae bacterium | reverse complement strand
TACACTTAATGGCTTTTACTGGTCACAAGATGTATGGTCCTAAAGGTATTGGTGTACTTTTCGTCAATCGTAAGAATCCACGGGTTAAAGTAACGTCTCAAATGGATGGCGGTGGTCACGAGAGAGGGATGCGTTCTGGCACATTGAATGTTCCCGGCATCGTTGGTATTGGTAAAGCGGCGGAACTTGCGGGGAAAGAAATGCAGCAAGATACCGAACGACTTTCAAAATTGAGAGATAAGCTCGAAAATGCCCTTATGGAAATGGAAGAAACTTATCTTAACGGTAGCAAAGAAAATCGAATGCCACACGTTACAAATATCTCTTTCAAGCACGTAGAGGGAGAGGGTTTGATGATGACTTTCAATCAAAATGTAGGTGTATCTTCTGGTTCTGCTTGTACCTCTGCTTCTTTAGAACCTTCTTACGTGCTTGTAGCATTGGGACTAGGTGATGATTTAGCTCACTCTTCCATCCGTTTTAGCTTAGGAAGATTCACCACTGAGGAAGAGATCGATTACACGATTGATGCCTTGAAGAAAGGTGTACAACATATGCGAGATTTGAGCCCAATTTGGGAAATGTACAAAGAAGGGGTTGATTTAGAGTCGATCGAATGGTCTGCACACTAAATTTGCTAAACCCTATTTTTACGACAAATTCTTATTAAAAAAAATCACTAAAATATAGAAATTATGGCTTATTCAGATAAATTATTAGAGCACTTTAAGCATCCAAAAAATGTTGGTACGCTAGATAAAAGTAAAAAAACAGTTGGTACAGGTTTAGTAGGTGCACCTGAATGTGGAGACGTAATGCGTTTACAAATTGAAGTGGACGAAGATTCAGGAACGATCAAAGATGCTAAATTCAAAACTTTTGGATGTGGTTCTGCCATTGCTTCTTCTTCTTTGGCAACGGAGTGGTTAAAAGGGAAGTCAATCGACGAAGCGTTGACCATTGATAATATGACAATTGTAGAGGAGTTAGCTTTACCTCCAGTGAAAATTCACTGTTCTGTACTCGCAGAAGATGCAATCAAGGGAGCCATTAAGGATTACCAAGAAAAGAATGGCATTACCGTAACGGTAGAAGAAGCTAGCCACTAAGTACCGTATAAAAGTAATTAAATAAAAGTAATTAAGAATTAGCTACTTAACTAAAGCTAAATTTCTTATTCAAATAAATTGACAGAATCGTTTGTTTTATCACTTCTCCTTATTATTTTTATGAGGCAAATTGATACTGCAACTATCATATCTGTTGAGCATTAGTTGATATTCAACTAATATTTTAAGTAAAATAAAAATAAAGCAAATGTTATTTGTTGCAGATAGTGCGAAGTCTAAGATTGATGAACTTCGAACTGGTCAAAGTCTAGAAGATGACTTTTTTATCAGAGTGAGTGTCACCAGTGGTGGCTGCTCTGGCTTGTCTTATAAAATGGATTTTGATAATGAGACTCAACCAAATGATCAAGTTTTTGAAGATAAAGGAGTCAAAATAGTTACAGACTTAAAGAGTTTTCTCTATTTATGCAATACGACACTCGAATTTTCTGGTGGCTTGAATGGTAAGGGGTTTTATTTTAATAATCCTAACGCATCCCGAGAATGTGGATGTGGAGAGAGTTTTGCCGTTTGATAAAAATGGTTTAGTGATCTATCGTTTTAGGTAAATGTCATATACCGCTGACGATAGAAAAATTAGTTTCAAATAAATATCTCTTATAATTGCGCTAAGGAGTGATCAACACAATTCCTTAGCGCATTTTTTATGGTCGTAGCTAATTCGTTTAAAACCACTTCATCGTCAAATCAATTAATTTTTGTACGCGTGGCGTGTAAGGTGGCAACATTAATTTCAACGCAAAAAATCGGGTATGCTGTTTTAGTATACTTCGTGCGTTAGAAAAAGCCTCAAATCCAAAAATGCCATGTGATTTTCCTATCCCACTATTATTTACGCCACCAAACGGTAAATAATTATTAAAAAAGTGAATTACGCTATCATTGATGCATGTTCCACCAGCACTCGTATGGCGAATGACCTGGTCGATATTCTTTTTGCTTTTACTATAAATATATAATGCTAAAGGCTTTTCTCTTTGGTTAATAAAATCAATAACTTCCTCGATCGACTGATAACTCATGACGGGTAAAACGGGTCCAAAAATTTCTTCTTGCATTACCTTACTGCTTTCTTTGACATTAGACAAGAGCGTCGGTGCAATGTAAACTTCACTGTCTTCAAACGCTGCGCCCATTTCTACCGTTGCGCCTTCCGCTTGTGCCGATTCGATCATTGTTTTTACCCGTTGATAGTGCCGCTCGTTGACCATTCTCCCATAAGACGTAGAATCTATTGGAGACGTCGTATAATAAACTTCTGTCTTAGCTTTGATCAACTTCAGCAATTCCACTTTTTTAGATTCGTGCACAAATACGTAATCTGGAGCGATACAAACTTGACCATTATTCAAATACTTTGCCCAGGCAATTTTCCCAGCGGCTTCTTCTAGGTTTGCTGTTTCATCTACGATGGTAGGCGATTTTCCTCCTAGCTCTAGTGTGACGGAACTCAAGTGCTCCGCCGCTGCTCGCATTACAATTTTACCGATGCTTGGACTTCCCGTGAAAAACATATGATCGAATGGTAATTTTAGCAAGCTCGTAGCTACGGTATGATCTCCTGTAAAAATAGCAACTTCTTTTTCATCGTATAAGTCTTCCACTATTTGGCGCATTACGGCAGCAGCATTTGGTGTATGTTCGGAAGGTTTTAGGATAACGCAGTTTCCAGCAGCAATGGCTGAAATTAAAGGACAAAACGTCAAATTAACTGGAAAATTCCAAGGAGAAATAATCAAGACTACTCCTTTTGCTTCGTAATGAATATAAGAAGAGGTTCCTAATAGAGTTAAAGGCGTAGATACTTTCTTTGCTCGCATCCAATTTGGTAAATGGCTAATAACGTGTTTGATTTCAGAAGTGACTGGCAAAATTTCAGTGAGATCAGTTTCACTTTCATGCTTTTTAAAATCTTTGTACATCGCCTCCCGGATCGCAGGCTTATATTTAAGAATGGTGGCCATCAACTTTTTGAGCTTGGCAATTCTTTGCTTGGCGGTCGTCGCAGCAATTGTACGTTGGTGAGCGCGTTGTAAAGCAAAAGTTGCAGCAATTTTTGCTTGCTGTTCTGTTAGTTGGTCATCTAAGGCATTCGTTGTCATGAATCGATTTTTTATGGCGTAGCTAAAAGTAGTTCGAAAAATTATATCTCTTATTAATTTTCTCTTAGCACTTATTAGTCATCATTAGAAGTTATTTCAATTTAATCATTTAGCTTGAATACTTCCTAACAAAAGCTAATTAATCAGAAATTTAAGATACGAATACAACTCCAATAAAAAAAGCTCTGCTAAAGCTATAGCAGAGCGCAAAATTCCCATTGAACATCTATGTAATTCGGTGCCCTCAATTGAGGGGAGTGTGCGTTTAAGAGATGATTTTTCGACTACCATTTTCGCGCAAGCTATCCACGTTCACCATAGGCAAAGTGGTGGCTGTTTTACACACTGCACTGCGATAAAATCAATCTAAATTATTTTAAAATCGGGGATATTTTGATGGAGAGGAATTGCGTAAGAGACTGCAATAATGGTGCCTTTATCCCATGCTAAAATAGACAGAAAGTCTTTCTAGCCACAATATCTTAGAATCAGCACTTTTTGTGACTTGCTTATTTTACTTATGTTGATTTTAGCTTACTAGGAAGGACTTGATGATCAATTCGCTACCTTGCAAAAGTAGATCATGGATTCGCTTAGCGGCAATTTACTTTTTTTAAAATAATTTTTTCTGAGGCAATAAACAGGCTAAACTTTCAACTGATTCTAAGTCACCTCAGATTTTCTTACGAACTCATGAAGTAATCTCGGAAAAAACCTTTTGAGGTAAACCCCTATTTTTTCTCTTCTGGCGACGATCACTTCGTGTCGATTGGCTTTGATTCCACGAATTATTTTTTGGGCACAACGATCTACAGGAATCCCTTTTCCCGTGGCTTGATCCATTGTTTGTTGCGGTGAGCCATCTCCCGTTAACGCATTCATTGAAACGTTGGTTTGAATAAACCCTGGACAAATTAAAGTGACTTTGATCTGATCTTCGTGATGTTCCATTCGAAGGGCGTCAAAAAAACCATGCAGCGCGTGTTTCGCGCCACAATAACCCGCACGCAGTGGAGAAGCAAATTTCCCCATCAAACTCGTCACCACCGAGAAATGCCCACGCTGCTGTTCCATAAAAATGGGCAATACTGCTTTGGTAAGGGCTACCGTTCCAAGGTAATCAACATCAATTAATTTTTTAAATACCGCAAACTCGGTATCTTTTAACAACGACCGTTGACTAATCCCTGCATTATTAATCAAATGATCGATCCGACCAAAGTGTTGCATGACTTGCTCCACTTTAGTTTGCATCGCATCGTGTTCCGCTAAGTCCAGCGGTACAACTAATATTTGATCACCTGGTAATTGACACGCTGCTTTGACACGCTCTAGAGCAGATGTCCTCCTTGCAGATAAAACCAGTTTACTCCCTTCTTTTGCACAAGCATAAGCTAGCGCTTCTCCGATGCCGGAGGAGGCTCCTGTAATCCAGACAACTTGATTTTTAAATGCAGTCATTCGCTGTAAATATTAATATGCTAATAAATCTCCTATGGCAACACTTACTTTTTCGATCGAAGGAATCATCGCTTGTTCTAAAACGGAGTTTAACGGAATCGCTGGCATATTTTCTGAGCCAATCGTTCGCACGGGCGCATCTAAAGCTTCGAAACAATTTTCTTGAATCCGAGCAGCAACGCTTTGTGCAAATGAATTATGTACGGGTTCTTCTGTTACCACCAAACAGCGGTGATGTGTTCGAACCGCTGCAAAAATAGCCGCTGTATCCAAAGGATAAATCGTTCTTAAATCTAAAATACTAATCCTCCCTGGATAATCTTCGGCAGCATTCAAACTCCAATGAACGCCCATTCCGTAGGTAACGACTAATAAACTTCGTCCTGCTTCTTGTACTTCTTCTTTAGCGGCTAAAACATTTCTAGCCTTGCCAAAAGGCACGACATAATCTTCACTAGGTTCAATAGTGCGCGCAGCATCTGTGCCCCGTACTTTTGACCAATATAAACCTTTGTGCTCTAAAATTACAATTGGGTTTGGATCGTAATACGCTGACTTCATCAGTCCTTTCAAATCAGCACCGTTACTGGGATAAGCAACTTTAATTCCACGAATATTAGACAATACCGATTCTACACTCGAAGAATGATAAGGACCACCACTACCATAAGCACCAATGGGAATACGAATAATACAGCTCACCGGCCATTTACCATTCGACAAATAGCAGGATCGACTAACTTCCGTAAAGAGTTGATTTAAACCTGGCCAAATGTAATCTGCAAATTGCACTTCAACGATTGGCTTCAAACCTGCCGCCGACATCCCCACCGTGCTACCAATAATGAATGCCTCTTGAATTGGCGTATTGAAAACCCGATGATCGCCAAACGTTTGTGCAAGTGTAGCAGCTTCTCTAAATACACCACCGAGTCGTCTACCAACATCTTGTCCGTAGAGCAAGCACTCTTTATGTTTCGCCATCAATTCCTTTACGGCAAATAGAGCACAATCGACCATTACTTTTTCTTCATTTCCGGCGGGTGCTCTTTCCCCTAGCTCTTCTGTAATCGGCGTAGGAGCAAAATCGTGCGTAAACAAATCTTCGGGTTTAGGATCTTCGGCAGCTACTGCTCGCTCAAAATCGGCTAAGACTAAAGCTTTCGCAGTAGTCTCTATTTTAGTTAATGCTTTTTGGCTAAAACCTTCAGCTAATAATTGTTTTATAAATAAAGGATACGGATCGCGCAATCGTTGTTCTTCCAAATCATCTCGATACCATTCCATCCGTACGCCTGAAGTATGATGATTTAAAAGCGGCACTTTCGCATGAATTAAAAATGGTCGGCGTTCTTTTCTAATCGTAGCAATTACCTCTTTTACACAAAGATAAGATTCCATAAAATCGGTTCCATCAATAGTTCGTACTTCAATCCCGGGAAAACCTTGTAAATACTCGGTAGCATCTGCCGCTCTGATTTCGGAAGCGTGTGCAGAAATATCCCACTCGTTATCTTGTACGAGATATAACATGGGCAGTTGCTTAAGTGCTGCCATTTGGAAAGCTTCCGAGACTTCTCCTTCGGTAATGGAAGCATCTCCCAACGAACAAACTACGACTGGATTTTGCTTAGCGTTTAGCTTCGATAATTTTTCTTGCTCTTTATACTGAATACCAAGTGCTACGCCTGTCATTGGAATCGCCTGCATTCCCGTAGCAGAAGATTGATGTGGAATTTTAGGTTTATCTGCTACCTTCAGACTAGGATGGGAATAGTATGACCTTCCTCCCGAAAAAGGGTCGGCTCTTTTTGCCATCAATTGCAGCATCAACTCATAAGGTTCCATTCCAATGCCTAGTAAGATAGCATCATCTCGGTAATAAGGACCTAAGTAATCTTGTGGCTGAAGTTGCATCGCGAGCGCAAGCTGTATGGCTTCGTGTCCACGAGAGGTAGCATGAACGTACTTAGATACTAGCTTAAAATTATCCTCATAGACCACACTCATTGTCTTCGCCGTTGCCATCAATTGGAAAGCCTTCTCTAATATTTTTTTGTTAATGCGCGTTTTATTATCAATCATAATTCAGTATGTCATTGGTTAGAAAAGTCTTTGAAAGACTTTATTTTTTATTTGGTTTCAAAATGCAGCGTTGTACTTTCATTCTTCCAAGAACTTAAAGTCTCCAATTCCAGTTGCATTATTAAAGACGTGTGGATAGTGCGCTCTTGCGAGTTCAATCATATAAGGAATTGGTATATCTTCAAAGTGACCATAATCTTCAATGTATTCCATAAAAACACCACCCGCTTCGTTATAAGACTGTAGGAGTGAATCTGTTTCGCCGTCAAATTCTAGCGCAGCGACGTTCAATTTTTCGCAAAGCGACTGATTGAATGCTGGCGTTGCTTTTATCCATTTTTCGTTTAAGTAAACTTCGACGTAACCGTGTGGCACTAATTCGTTGGATTGCAAAATGACTTCTAGGCGTTCCGTTGAAACGTGATTGGTTACTTTCGCTAATCCCAAGCGACTCGGAATTCCTGCTGCTCGACAAAGCGCAATCATCAATATTGCTTTATCAATACAATGTCCTTTTGGACGAGGCATGATATCACTCGCGCGCAATGCTGCTTCGGTAAATACTACTTGATACGGCGAATAAATCCAACCATCGCGCACCGCGTAATAAATTTTAATGGCTTTAGTTTTGTCGTTATCCGTTCGTTCGATTGTTTGTGCTAGAAAATCTTGCAGCAGCGAATGCTCATGATCGATGATTGTGGATGCCTTTGTATATTTTTCGTGATGGATCATTTCTGCTTTGGAATTGCTACGTTATTTGGCGGTTTTAAGTTGTGTAAATTTTACTCCATTTTTTGTAGCATAATTTTTTACTACTTCTAAAAGACCTTTTGAAGATTTGTCTTTAGCAAATTCACCGTCGAGAATTCCTCGTTCCACTTCTTGCGAAAGCGCATAATAATCAACTTCATCAATAAGGTCAAAATCAAGTTTGAATTCTTTACTTGCATCCGTTAACGTCATTGTACCTTCCTTAATTTCTATTTCTTCCACTCCTTGCCATTTCCAATCTTCTATAAAATAATCATCGTAACTAAACGAACGATTGTCGATGTAAATCGTAGGCACCGAATGCTGAAAAACTTGGGATAAATAGTAGAGTAAAAGAACAGCAATCAAGATAGAGTCAAAACTCATTAACTCTCGGTAATAATACAAATAGAGCAAATACAACAAAGACAAAATAATACCTTGACCAATAAGCTGCGTTTGGTGTTCACTATTTCGAATCAAACGAATGACACTAGCTTCGCCTTCTAGGCGATAAAATAAAACTCTTTTAAAAACAAAAAAAGCACTAATTCCCAATAGGTAAAACTCTAGACTTAGTGTATATAAACTAACAAAGAAAGTATTGCTTTCTCCTGAATCAAATACTAATGCTAAGACACCGATGACGATGATGACCCAAATGAAGTTGTTGAATTTTCTAAACATTAATTTATAATTACAAGATTAAGTACCTAAGTACTAAGACAAAAAATTTTACCATTAAATTGTGTTAGTACTTATACAAAGTACATCCCTTATTTCGTATTGAAGCGACCGATTGCATTGCGTGTAAAATCAGACAAAACCAACTCTCCACTAATCGCGGCTCGTGTAGCTAATAATTCATCCCAATGTTCAGTGCCTTCCCAAAAAACTTTTTTCATGGCACGCATCGCTGCGGGATTTGACTGCGCCAATTTTTCTGTTAAAGTTTGAATGGCTTGATCCATTTCTTCTCCTGTATCGAAGACCTGTGCGTACAATCCATTTTCTTTTGCCCACTGTGCCGTTTCCCAAGCCGTTGCATTGATCGCTAACTGCGTCATTCCGGCCGTACCTAGTTTTCTTTCAACGGCTGGTCCAACTACGAAAGGCCCGATTCCAACGGCTAGTTCGCTCAATTTCACGGAAGCGAATTTAGTTGCAAAGCAATAATCTGTTGCCGAAGCAACTCCTACCCCGCCACCGACTGCTTTTCCTTGTACTCGACCGATGATAAATTTAGGACATTTGCGACAAGCATTAATTACATTGGCAAACCCCATAAAAAATTGCTTTCCGGTCGTTAGATTATCAATCGCTGCTAATTCATCAAAGCTAGCGCCGGCACAAAAAGTACGATCTCCTTTACTACTCAAAATGATGACTTTGATCGCATCGTTTTCCCCTGCTTCGGTAATCGCAGCTGTCAATTTAGCTAATAATCCACTGGGGAGAGCGTTGTGGGAAGGATGAAAAAATTGGATGGTAGCAATTCCGTCTACGATGTTTGTTTCTACGGAACCCAGTAATATTTTATTCTCCATAATCTATCTTAAAAGCGTGTTTGAAATTTCATGATATAATTGGCGAAAACTGGCAGATTTAATTTTAAACTGGTGAAGATATCTCGCCAATACTTATTTTACTCTCTTTATTTTGACTTGTTCAAAATTGAGTTCCAACGAGTAATTCGAATACAACTTCTGAACCTTCAATTTCGCTCGATTCTAAAAAGTTAAACCGACCTTAAGACTATTCCTTTGTTGCTGCTACTTTGCAGCAAATTTAAAGTTGGTAAAAATACAAAATAATCGGCTAATTTTCGTGGCAATCGAAATCCGATTACTACAAAATGACGGAATTGTTACTTAGGTTTTTTGAGTTTTGAATAGGAACCTGTCGAAGATAAAAATTTCGCACGAAGCTAAGCCTTATCTTTTCCTTTTTTGATCGTTTCCCAGGTTTTGTAGAGGTCTTCTTGCGGAGGGCGATTAGTGGGAATTTCCCGTAAAGGTTCACAGGCTTCGAGGTGTTCATAGCAATCTGCGGGTAAGCTTTGGTAAAGCTGTGTACCTTTCGTTTTCCAAGCAATCATCTCATCGCTCACCGTTTTAATAATTTTTGCTGGATTGCCGACGACTAAACTGCGGGGCGGAATTTGTTCATTGGCTTTTACGAAACAAAGTGCACCAATAATACTATCATCGCCAATGATAACATTATCCATAATTACAGTATTCATTCCAATCAAGACGTTCCGACCAATTTCTGCGCCGTGAATAATGGCTCCGTGACCAATGTGAGCAGCTTCTTTTAATCGTACTGTGACCCCCGGAAACATATGAATGGTACAATTTTCCTGTACATTACAACCATCTTCGATTATAATTCCGCCCCAATCTCCACGAATGGCAGCACCTGGTCCAATATATACGTTTTTACCGATAATGACATTGCCCGTTACAGCAGCTTGAGGATGAACAAAAGAAGATTCGTGTACGACGGGGATAAATCCTTTAAAAGCGTAGATCATAATAGTGTGATAATGAAGTTGTTTAAAAAATTGTTTAAAAAGTTCTTCAAAATAGAACTTGAAGTTACACAATACGCTGCTTATTTATGAAGTTGTATCGAAATAACTGTACTGATTTCGATTTTCACCAAAGTTTCCCTCAACCTAATTCCTATTAAAAAAACGGAGCTTGATTGAAAGTCTATTGACTAGAAGATTTTCAGATCAGTACCCAGACGAATTAAATTGCCATTAATTTTGGCTTAGTATTTAATTTTCTAAATTTGAACGCACACTTCCTTAAAAAAACTTAAATTGTAGCCGGAATATTATCGCTATACTTACAAATATCTTACCCATGACAAATGCCTCAAATTATTCTAATTTCAAAGAAGAATTAGCCAATGCGATTACGCACGGATTAGGCTTACTCTTAAGTATTATCGGAATTCCTGTGCTCATCAGTTTTGGGGTAGATCAAGCTGCATTTTCTCAAATTATAGGCTTAGCTATTTTTTGTTTTTCCTTATTAATGGTATACACTTCTTCTACTTTATATCACAGCTTCCAACACGTTGCCTTAAAAAAAGCCTTCCGCTTAATTGATCACATCAGTATTTATTTTTTGATTGCAGGCACGCATACTCCGTTTATTCTAATGTATTTAAATAATACAAAAGGTACTATTTTCTTAATTCTACTTTGGACCTTGGTGGGAATTGGTGTTCTATATAAGCTTTTCTTTATGAATCGCTTCAAGTGGTTTTCGCTGATCTTTTACCTCGGATTAGCTTACATGGCTGTTTTCACCCTTCCTTCGATGATGGAAGTAATGAGTATGACTTGTCTATTTTGGATTATTGGTGGCGGTGTTTCTTACACTTTAGGCACTTTCTTTTATGTCTTTGAAAAAATTCCTTATCATCATGCGATCTGGCATTTGTTTGTCATTGGTGGAAGCTTATGTCATTTTATTGCTTTACTGGAAGCCGTTCAGCCTTAGGATAGTTTAAGAATTACAAATCCCTCTAAACGTTCATCCGAACATCTAAAGGGACTATCAGTTAGGGCACTTTGCCCTACGTTCTCTGCTCTTTAATATTTTTTTAATCTAGCATCTATTGAAAAATATCGCCCGATTTAATTCCGATATCTGCCCCAAGAAATACCGAATTTAAATTTTACTTCTCCGAAAGGAGCCGAAAGATCTTCATCCGAAATTCCTTTTAAATCGGTATCCGTTACGATCCGGTAACCGCCTTCCAATCCTATTCTAAACCATTTCAATACATTCAATTCTACGCCCAAAGCGGGTTGAATAACGAAGACTTTATCCTCTCCTTCGTTATTTACGTTGACTTTTCCTTTTCCTGCTAAAACCATAAAAGTGGGGTGTATAACTTTGTAAGATTTAAAGGCGTAGCCCAACATCAAACCATTATATCTCATATCAAACCGATTATTTGCTAAAGAAGACAAGTCTACATCGCTTACCAATTTGAATCCTCCCCAACCGACAAATAGCGATCGACCAAACTCTAGGCCACCGTAACCGCCAGAATAAACGGCGTAATCTTGATCAAACTTAGTGATGCTCGTCGTCGTTCCTCCCCAAATACCACTAAACTGTAATCCTCTATTTCCAAATAAAGTTTGTGGGCTTCGATTTTGTGCTTGACTCGTCAAACTGCAGAGTAGTATGGCACAAATAAATATCGTTAATCGTTTCATATTTTCATCTTGTTCTTGTGAAAAAATTTTCAAGCGTTGTCAAAAAAATCAGTGCCTACTATTTCAACAGTGCCGTTAGTGGTACTGCGAATAGTGTTGCAATTTTGAACAACTTCTATCAACTAAAGACTAGTACGGGAAAGAAAGGTTGCAGGACAGAAAAGTTTTGTTTTAAAAGGTAGGCTTAATCAACTATTCCATCTACCATACTAAATAGTTGAAATAAGAGTAAACCTTGCAACTGATTAGATTTTAGAACTAAAAAATTTGCAGAGGCATTAAATATCAAGAAATGTTAGGTAATCTTAGCCTATGGTCGGATCACCATGAGGCGTTTAGTCATTAGAGTTTTTCCAGATTGATCGATCAAACTGTAGAGATAAGTTCCTTTTCTAAACTCTGCAAGATTCAAGTAAACGGACTGAATTCCGAGAGCGTCATAATTCTGTTCCCAAACTGATAGGCCGAGAATATTATAGATCTTCAAGGTATATTGCCCTGGTTTGAGGTTGGTAAATTCGAAGCGTACATCTTCGATAGCAGGATTTGGATGTGCAAATACGTTTGGTTTGGTGGGATATAAATCTTTGGTAGAAGTTAATTCTTCGTCTGCTTTATATTCTACGCGTTCTACTTCTTCGCTATCTTTATTGACCCTCACCACCGCAACTGGTTCTTTTGTCGTATTGGTAAAAAAGTTATAAGTAAGCGTCGTATCCTTTCCTAGCAGTTGATTTGCACCTGGCAACACATCAGAAATATTAATCCAAGTAGAAAAAATACCGATACCTACTTTTGCCCATAAACTCGTCTCTCGTTCTTCAAATCTTCGTTCTCTTAAAACATCGAAAGTACCGACTGGCAAAGTTAATTCTCCCCAAGCGTCAATTTCATCGACTCTTTTACTATCCAAATCAATTCGAATAGAATCGGGCGTAAATGCTAAATTCAAACTATCCGTCAAGACTTCTGGAAGATCTTCCCACGCAAACGCGATGGAAGACTTTGATATATCTGTATTATTATCTTGATAATTCATCGGTGCCCGCAATTGGATGGCCGTGGGTGAAAATAATGCCTGAATATCTAAACCTAAGCCAATCGGATCTCCTCCGGTATAGCCAAGTAAAGCGACTTCTGTATCGGTTACATCAAAATAGGTTTCTCCAACACCATTAGCCAATTGGATCACTAATTCTGCTTCTGGAAAAACACTAAATGCATTTCCTTCTTGTGCCATTTTGTAAGTGACATCGTTGGTAAATACCGTTTCTAAGCCACTAAAATCCCAAATTTTATTCTCTCCTGGCTCTCCCAACTCGATGCTTGGAAAATTGTCGGTTCCTGTGGTTACCACGTCATTGGCATCGGGAAAAATAGCGTTGGTGATCGTAATTTGTCCTTGTACAGCGACGAAGAGGAGTGAGAAAAGAGCGGTGAATAGTAAATCTTTTTTCATAGCGACAAATTGAGAATTTATAAATGGAGTGAGATCAATTGTGTTTTTCCTTTATATTAAGCGTAGTATTCTAGCTAACAAGCCTATTTTTAAAACCAGAGGTAATTTACAAAAATAAGGTTTTCAGGGATCAATTGAAAGTAATCTACGTTAATGTTCCAACTTATTTAACGTTTTTAATCGTTTGAGGGAAAGTAGTTTGGCGATTTTTTTTTAAAAATATTAGAAAAAGTCTTAAAAAGCTTGTAATTGCACCAATTTCAAGTAGGATCCGCCTTGTTTCAATAATTCTTCGTGGTTACCACGTTCGATAATTTTACCATCCTGCATCACTAAAATTTCATCGGCGTGTTGGATCGTAGAAAGTCGGTGGGCAATCACGATAGCGGTACGACCTTGCATTAAATAATTTAAGGCTTTTTGTACCAACTTCTCAGAAGCAGAATCTAGAGCAGAGGTTGCTTCGTCTAAAATAAGAATAGGTGGATTTTTCAGTACGGCACGAGCGATCGTAATTCTTTGTCGCTGACCACCACTGAGTTTATTTCCTCGATCTCCAATATTACTCTGATAACCATTTTCCATTCCTTCGATAAACTCGTGGGCATGGGCGATTTTAGCCGCTTGGATGACTTCCGCTTCGGTGATATCTGCCATTCCAAAAACAATATTATTATAGATCGTATCATTAAAAAGAATTGCTTCTTGGCTTACGATTCCCATCAAAGAACGTAAGCTTTGTAGACCATATTCCCGTAAATCCACGCCATCTACGAGGATTTCTCCTTCATTGACATCGTAAAAACGGGGTAACAAATCTACCAAAGTAGACTTTCCGGCTCCGGAAGCACCAACTAATGCCACAACTTTTCCCCGAGTAAGGGTCAAGTTAATTTTATCGAGGACATTTCGCTCTGAATTGGCATATTTAAAACTCACGCCTTTGTATTCGATGCTTCGTTCAAAAGAAGTAATTTTTCGGGCATCAGCTTTTTCATAAATCTCAATATCTGCATCCAGGATACTTTCTGCCCTTTCGGCGGCGGCAATTCCTTTTTGGATATTGTAATACGCCGAAGAAAAGGATTTAGCAGGGTTGATAATATTAAAAAAGGCAAAGAGGAAAGAGAAAAATTCTTCGGCGTCCATTTCCATGGAAAACACTTTTTTGGAACCATACCAGAGTAAGACCGAAACCACCGTAATCCCCAAAAACTCAGATAAAGGAGAGGACAAATCTCTTCGCCACAAGATATTGGTCAAAATATTACGGTATTCATTATTTTCCTTTAAAAACTTATTGCGTTGATATCCTTCCGCGTTAAAACCTTTAATTATTCTCAACCCAGAAAGGGCTTCTTCGACAATACTAATGAGTGTTCCTAATTTTGCTTGCGCTTTGCCCGACTCTCGCTTCAAGGTTTTGGATACTCCTCCGATCACAACTCCTGTAAAAATGAGTAATACAAAAACGAAAAGCGTTAAGCTAGGACTTAGCAAAATCATATAAACTAAGCAACCTATAATAATTAAAGGTTCGCGAAAAACAGCTTCTAAAACGTTGAGAATACTCCACTCTACTTCTTGTACATCTGCGGATATTCTTGCCATCAGATCGCCTTTTTGCGCCTCCGAAAAGTAAGCAAGTGGCAAAACTAACATCTTATTAAAAATATTTTGCCGAATATCTCGTACGATACCATTACGAACCGGAGCCATAAAGAATAGCGATAAATAGCGAAATAGATTTTTGAAGAAAAAGAGAATGACAATTCCTACACAGATATAAATTAGCGTATTTTCTCGACCGTTTTCAACGATTAGTTGGCTAACGTAATATTTCCCGTAGGCTAAGGCGTTTGCGAGTCCTGTACCTTCGGGGATTTCTGTTACACTTGCTTCCGTTTCAAAGATAATTTGTAACAAAGGAATGATCGCGGGAATGCTGATCACGGTAAACAAGGCCATAAAAACATTACAAACGACATTTAGGACAACGTTGCGTTGATAATTTTTGATGTAGCCCATTAAGCGCCAAAAACTACTCATCGAAATGGATTTAAGTATTTTTATCCGTTAGCAGTTGTTCAAAACTATTTTAGCATAGAAGTTATTTTAAAATGGGGTTGAAATTAGTTGTAAGCGCTTGGTTTTCAAGAGGAAGCTCCATTTTTTTTTTTAGCCAAAAAAAAAAAAAAAAAAATTAGCTAAAATATTGGAAATCAATGGCTTGCAAATAAATCATCTATCTATTTTAAAACAACTTCATAAAGTCTATTGAACAACCTCAATAAAAAAACACGAAGACACTTTGGATCAAACAAGTCATTCCGTGGCTTCGTGTTTTTAATGAACTAGTAAATAGCCTGTTTAAACTGTTTTCTTTTCGTTCAATCACGAAAGTTTAAACAGGCGCTAAGTTCTTGGAGTAAGAAGAAATAAAGATCTTCTATTTATCTTTATTATTCATCTCCGCTTTATAGTCAAAATCAGCAAGGAATCCCGTGTGGAAATCTCCTTTTCTGAATTTCTCATTTTTCATTACTAATTTGTGGAAAGGAACCGTCGTTTTTACTCCTTCGATGATAAATTCGTCTAAGGCTCTTTCCATTTTTGTAATGCACTCTTCTCTCGTTTGTGCTCTACAAATCAGTTTTGCGATCATCGAATCATAATAAGGAGAAACAGTATAACCAGCATAAACGTGCGTATCCACACGAACGCCATGACCTTTAGCACTGTGGAAAGATTTGATCAAACCAGGATTAGGTCGGAAATCGTTCCAGATATCTTCTGCGTTAATTCTACATTCGATGGCATGCATCGTTGGTTCGTAGTTTTTGCCAGAAATTGCAATTCCTGCCGCAATTTTAATTTGTTCTTTGATGAGGTCAAAGTCGATGACTTCTTCCGTAACGGTATGTTCGACTTGAATTCGCGTATTCATTTCCATGAAATAGAAATTGCGATGCTTATCTACTAGAAACTCTACCGTTCCTACCCCTTCGTATTTGATGGCTTCACCAGCTTTGATCGCTGCATCTCCCATTTTTTTACGGAGTGCTTTGGTCATAAAAGGAGAAGGAGATTCTTCGATTAGTTTTTGGTGTCGTCTTTGGATCGAGCAATCTCTTTCCGAAAGGTGACAAACTTTCCCATCTTGATCTCCGGCGATTTGAATTTCGATGTGTCTAGGTTCTTCGATAAACTTTTCCATGTAAAGAATATCATTTGCAAAAGAAGCCTTAGCCTCCTGTTGCGCCATATCGAAGTTGGACTCCAACTCACTAGGTTCCCATACTACACGCATTCCTTTACCACCACCACCGGCAGTTGCTTTGAGAATTACGGGATAGCCGATTTCTTTGGCTAGTTCAAGTCCTTGCTCAACACTAGTCAGTGATCCTTCTGAACCGGGAATTACGGGAACACCCGCTTTAATCATGGTTTCTTTGGCGGTAATTTTATCTCCCATTCTTCGAATCATCGAAGGAGAGGGACCGATAAATTTGATACCATATTCAGCACAAACTTCGGCGAAGTCGGCATTTTCTGCCAAAAACCCATATCCAGGGTGAACGGCATCAGCATTGGTAATTTCGACCGCGGCCATAATCTTGGGAATACTTAAGTAAGATTCTGCGGAAGATGGCGGTCCTATACATACGGCTTCGTCAGCAAATCTAACGTGTAAGCTTTCTCGATCAGCCGTAGAGTAAACTGCTACGGTTTTGATTCCCATTTCCTTACAAGTTCTGACGATTCGTAGTGCTATTTCGCCTCGGTTGGCGATTAGTATTTTTTTAAACATAAAGGGCTTTTTTGGCGAAGTCAATCACTAGTTTAACCATTAGGGTCTACTTTAAACAAAACTTGGTCGTACTCTACGGGAGAAGCGTCATCGATCACTACTTTCACTACTTTACCACTTACCTCTGATTCGATTTCGTTGAATAACTTCATGGCTTCTACGATACAAACAACATCTCCAACGTTAACCATGTCCCCTACTTTCAAGTAAGGAGGTTTGTCTGGAGAAGCCGATCGGTAGAAAGTACCAACAATCGGAGATTTGATATCGATTAAGTTATCATTTTCGGCAGCTTCGCTACTCGCAGCACTATCCTGCTTGCTTGCACTTTGGTTGGCATTAGCTTTAGGAGCGTTAGATTGATCAACGGGAGGTTGTTGTACAACGGGAGCGGCAGCGATAGGCGCTACTACCTGTTGATGAGGTTGTTGAATCACTTGTGGTCTCCCCTTGCCGTATTTTTTTGTACGAATAGATAGGCTAAAGTCACCATCTTTCATTTTAAATTCCGTAAGGTTTGACTTATTGATGAGCTTAATTAGCTCTTGAATCTCTTTAAAATCCATTCTTTAAGTTTTATTGTTGGTTCTTATAACAAAGGTCGTTATTGTTTTACACGTTCGACGTAGCTACTAGAGCGGGTGTCAATTTTGATAACATCTCCTTCATTAATAAATAAGGGCACTCTAATCTCTGCCCCCGTTTCCAAGGTAGCAGGCTTCATTGCGTTGGTTGCGGTATCTCCTTTGAGACCGGGTTCCGTATAAGTTATCGCCAAGTTTAAATACTGTGGCATATCTACTGTTAAAGGAAGATCTTTTTCGGCGTGAAAAAGGACTTCGATCGTACTACCTTCTTTCATCAAATCAGCCTTCTCCAATAGTTTTTCCTCCAAATTAACTTGTTCGTAAGTTTCATTATCCATGAAATGGTATCCCATATCATCTTTATAGAGGTATTGAAATTTGCGTCTTTCAACTCTGACAACTGTAATTTTGTGACTTGAAGGAAAAGTATTATCCACAATTTTCCCAGAAGTAAGACTTTTTAGCTTGGTTCTAACGAAAGCAGGACCTTTTCCTGGTTTTACGTGTAAGAACTCAATTACAGTGTATATATCATTACTGTATTCTATACAAAGTCCATTTCGAATTTCTGAAGTATTAGCCATTAGTTTAGAATAAGAGTTTAATTTTAAAATTTCTGCAAAGATATCAAAAAATGGAGATTGTCCGTTAGCTTCACTCCTTCGATTTTGTATAAGCTATACTTTTTACTACAATTTATCTGCTATTTGATTAAAAAAACGTTTTATGCAGGCAAAATTTAATTGATTTTAGCCGTTTTACTCCGCCAAGAAACGAAAATGGGGAGGGTAATTTAACTTTAACCACTTAACTTTAGCGAGGAATGGTAGCTTCGCTTTAGGACCAAATTAAATAAGTGGCGCCCCAAGTAAATCCACCGCCAAAAGCAGTAAGCACAATTTTGTCTCCTTTTTTAAGTTTGTCTTCCCAATCCCAGAGACAAAGTGGTAACGTTCCTGCCGTCGTATTGCCATATTTATGAATATTGACCATTACTTTTTCCATAGGGAAGTCTAATTGCCCTGCGACTACGTCAATAATACGTTTGTTCGCTTGATGAGGAACAAGCCAGTCGATATCTTTTTCTTCTAGTTGATTTTGTGCAAATAAATCAGCTACCGCCGAAGTCATCCCACTCACTGCGTGCTTAAATACCGTACGACCTTCTTGGTAGACATAATGTTCCCGAGCAGCGACCGAATCCATTGTCGTTGGTTTGAGGGATCCTCCCGCTTTCATGTGTAAAAAATGCCGTCCGTGACCGTTAGATCGTAAAATTGAATCTTGAATTCCAGTACCGTCCGTGGTAGGCTCCAGCATTACAGCGCCACCGCCGTCTCCAAAGATAACACAAGTAGCACGATCAGAATAGTCAATAATGGAGGACATCACATCCAGACCAACAATAACTACTTTTTTGTAAGTCCCCGTCTCAATGAATTTCGCACCGGTATTTAACGCGTACAAAAAACCTGAGCAAGCCGCATTGATATCATATCCAAAAGAATTCTTTGCACCAATCTTGTCACTAATTGTGTTCGCCGTATCTGGAAAAACCATATCTGGCGTAATGGTAGCACAAAGAAGCATCTCAATTTCTTCGGGTTTGGTGTTTGTCTTTTCTAAGAGGCCTTCCACCATTTTTACTCCCATATCAGAGGCTGCTAAGGATTTGTCTTTCAAAATTCTACGCTCCTTTATTCCGGTTCTACTAAAGATCCATTCATCGTTAGTATCAACCATGGTTTCCAATTCCTTATTTGAAAGAACATAATCAGGCACGTATCCATGTACTCCTGTTATTGATGCGCGTATTTTTGACATAGGATTTTATTTTTCCAAAACTCACGATTCGTTTAGTTACTTTTATGAAATACTTACCGTAGTGAATCTTGCGATTTTCTAAGTATGGTAGCAAATATCCAAGGTATGAAAAATGTTGGATTCGAAAGCAGGGTTTTGATTTTTTTTGTCAAAACTCCTCATCTAATTTGGCAAAAACATTGCTTTATAATTAGTTCATAATAGGATTACACTATGAAAATGTTAGTAGCAGATCAGCTTTCCTTTCCGAAATTCCCCTTAGCTTTGGTTCGAAAAAATAATCGTTCTCCAATGCCTAAAAATAGTTATCATGGAATAAGATAGAAAGCTCATTATGGGTTATATTAAACTTTAATATATATGGTATAATAATTGTATATTTAAAACAGTTCTAAGTTTATAACTACTAAGACAAAAGTAAAGGTAGCCATACAAGTTTCGTTTTTTAAGCTTAACTTAGAAGTTAAATTTACAGCACAATAGTGCGATGCAATTACGATTTTTATTATTGACGATACGATGAGGAATTCAGTTTGATTACACCATTTCATTATACCAATTCCTTTGATTTACACGTTAAAATAGTCTCGTCTATTTTTTATAAACAGTTACGCTATAGCATTTGTGCATTTGCAGTAAGCAAAGTGCCCTACTTTTTTTTATAAATAGCAATCACTGATTTGCGATATTTAATTACTTCACCCATTACACCTATTTACACTATGAAATTTTGGATATTATTATTGATGATGTTTCCTTTTATTGCATCAGCTAATCCAACGGCAGAAAAAGTTGCCTTTCATCAAGGAAGTTTCACCACGGCAAAAGCTAAAGCTGCTCAAGAAGGAAAACTCGTCTTCGTTGACTTTGTAGCAAGTTGGTGTATGCCTTGTCGTTGGATGGATGAGACTACTTTTTCCAACCCTACCCTCGCAAGATACGTTAAAGACAATTATATCGCCGTAAAAATTGATATTGATGATTTTGATGGTTTTGCCTATAAACAACAGTATAATATTAAATTATTACCCTCTATTTTGGTTTTCGATTCAAAAGGTAATTTATTAGAAAAGATTGAGGAGTCTTTGCCGCCATCTAGAATGTTGAAAATTTTACAAAAACACGATCAGCCGCAAAATCGAATCCGAACAGCAACGACACCTAACGCCAATGTTGGTAATACGGTGGTTCAAGCTCCCGCAAATACAGGGGGAACCATCAAGCGAGAGCCATTGCCAAGCACCGGTAATTCAACGTCCAACAGTAATGCTAACTCAACGGGTGCCAATATTACCTCAGGGATTAGTGGTTCTGCTGCGACAATTGCCGCTGGTGACGGACTATACCGTTTCAAGGTTAGCCGACAAGCTTCGAATGGTTTTACCGTACAAATTGGTGCTTTTGGGGAATATGGTAATGTACTGAGGGAAGTTTCTAAATTGCAAGACAGTTTTGCCCAACCTATTATTGTACACATTGCTACACTCAACGGAAAAACCGTTTATAAAATTTTAATCGGTGAATTTAGTACGAGAGAAGCGGCAATCAGCTACCGAGAAAACATGAAAAAGTCAGGTGTTAATGGCATTATCAAAGATATGTCTACAATGAAGTAAATCAAGGAATACTCCGCTGGTGAAGTACTAGCGTACTTTGTTCTGCACCTTGATTAATCCTACAAATATTGAGCTTTTGTCAAAGAATGGCAGTTAATAGTAAGATTAGATACTTGGACAGGGGCGTTTTATCTGTTACCTTTGTACGATCAAAACAATCACCATTTCATGTCGAGTATCCTACTAAAAAATATTGCTACTTTAGTTCAAGTAGATTCTATAGATTATACTGAAAAAGCATCGCTTCTTCCTATCAAGGGAGAAGCGATGTCTAGTTTACCCCAACTTCAGGATGCTTGGTTGCTACTACGGGAAGACAAGATTGCGGATTTTGGCACTATGGATACTTGCCCAGTTGCAGCCGATCAAGTCATTGATGCTACGGGGCGTATGGTTTTCCCCTCTTGGTGTGATTCTCATACCCACTTGGTTTTTGCTGGAAGCCGTGAAACAGAGTTTGTCGATCGCATTCGCGGTTTGAGTTACGAAGAAATCGCCAAAAGAGGTGGCGGAATACTCAATTCGGCGCAGCGGCTACGGGATACTTCCGAAGAATTACTTTTACAGCAAGCCTATGAAAGACTCCAAGAAGTGATGCGCTACGGTACGGGAGCCATTGAAATTAAGAGTGGTTACGGCTTAAGTGTTGCCGCAGAAATAAAAATGCTAAAGGTCATACAGCGTTTAAAGAAGATGACGGGTCTTACTATTAAGGCGACCTTTCTAGGGGCGCACGCAATTCCTTTGGCATACAAACAAAACCGAGCGGCGTATATTAAGCTAATCATTGAAGAAATGCTACCGCAAATTGGAGAAGAAGGACTGGCGGATTATATTGATGTATTTTGTGAAAAAGGTTTTTATACCGTGGCAGAAACCGAGGCGATTATGGAAGCGGGACGGACTTATGGTCTAAAGCCAAAAATTCATACTAATCAATTTAATTGTATGGGCGGAATTGAAGCGGCTGTCAAATATGATGCAGTTTCGGTGGATCATTTGGAAGTACTCAACGACGCAGAAATTGCTTGTTTACAATCTTCCAACACCATTGCGACCTTGTTGCCTTCGGCACCTTTTTTCATTAATGATCATTATCCACCCGCTCGAAAGATGATTGAAGCAGGATTACCCATTGCTTTGGCTACTGATTTTAACCCCGGGTCTACGCCTTCGGGAAGAATGTCCTTTGTGGTATCATTGGCTTGCATCAAAATGCGGATGTTACCCGAAGAAGCAATTACTGCTGCTACCCTCAACGGCGCTTTCGCAATGGAATTGGGCCATAGTCACGGTAGTATTGCCAAAGGAAAACAAGCCAACGTATTTCTGACAAAAAAAATACCTTCCATCGCTTATTTACCATATGCTTTTGGAACAGATTTAATAGATACTGTTATTATTAATGGCAAAATAATTGACAAAGTTTAATTTGGAGAAATCCAATAATCATTTTTAGGATACTTTAGTAGTAGCTTAAAGTTTGGTTAACGCTTTTAGAGGCAATAAAGCAAGCAGACAAACGTTTTTTTGTATACCCCTTTGCGTAAAAGTTATTTTAAAATCCGGCGGCGGGCTAAAGCATTGTAAATCAATACTTTCCCTTTTTTCTGTCCCTGAGGCTATTACGATGTAAATTCTGAAGAGAATTTATTACTCATTGATGAAAGGCAAAAAGGTTTTGTCCTGAGTAACAAGTCTTTATATTCGATTTCTAGCATCATTTTAGATTAACTTCAAGTTCAAAGTCTAGTTTCTACAACTGTAATGTCTTAAATTTGCTCCCTTTTAGCTATTTTTGCCTGATTTTTAATCATCGAGGCCTCAATACTTCAAAAATAAAGTAAGAAATGACCGCACGTTTTATTCCAATAGCTTTTATGCTCTTATGGTGTACCGCAATTTTTGCGCAGTCTCCTGAAAATGTAGTGATCGATCCCAGCTACGTAGGGCCTATCAATCCTAGCGCTGGATTCGTTTTATGTCCTGCTGGGCAATCCAGTGATGCTGGTACGCTTAATTCCGCTACCTTAACAAGTGGTCAAAGTAACGATATCGACTTCGATACCATGTATCTTTGTCGAAATGATATTGTACAAATTACCCACAACGGGGATTTTGTATTTAGTGATCCACAGCCCGCAACGGCCCCCGGTATCGCTTATGGTTTTTATGAATGTCCCGCAGCAATTGCAGGACCTACCGATTGGAACTCCATCGTAGTTGATCCTTGTATTATCGACAATACCGTTCCTCCTCCGTTGAATGGGATTTTTATCGCAAGAGATGATCCAAACGGGGATATCGAATTTATGAATGATGGTAATCCTCAAGCCTTTTTTGCAGCAGGTGATCCTGTTTTACTTTGGTTTGCTCCGATTACAATCGATGATTTTGCTACGCCTGGTCCTGAAAACGATACTGGTACGGGAGAGTTAGGTCCTTGTACTTCCGTTAGCGCTTCCGAATCTTTCGCAGCAGTATACCTTAATGAAATTACAATTGCTCCAGGTACTAATTCTGGTTGTAATGGTAC
>JBGCFY010000173.1:0-8099 GCA_045110315.1 Saprospiraceae bacterium | reverse complement strand
TAAGTAGTTCGCAGAAATTGAGTTTACAATAAGTTGAAAAGAATTTTGAGCTTAAACGAGGCAAAAAACACAGACAATGCCGGAGCATTGGCGAGGCTTTTTAACGAAGTAGAAGCTTAAAAGGCTTTCAAGTTATTAGTTGATTTAATTCTGCAAACTACTTAAGTACTAAAACAAAATTAGTTTGCCTTTAAATGGTGTTAGATTTTGATCAGTATTGAGGCACGAAAACCGCCCTAAGCCTTTGCTTAGAAAGGCTTTGAGTAACGAAAAGACTGATCAAAAGATGATGCCAGTTAATAAGTGAATTAATTTGTCTTAGTACTTATACATTTCAATTTTCTATTTTACCATTAACTTACCTTCCCCTATCCTACCCTGCCGATCGCGCAATTCAAAAAAGTAAGTTCCTGGAGCCAATCCTTTTGGCTGAATTTCAAATCGCGTTTGACTACTCCGTTGCTGATAAAGCTGTTTTCCCAAAATATCGTACAACACAAATTGAAAGTCATTGCCCTTAACACCACCAATCACCACCGTTGCAGAATGGGTAAATGGGTTCGGGAAAATTGTCAGTGCAACTTCCGGTGCCCGTAAATTGCTAGTCGAAGTAAAGAATTCAAATATGGTTTCTTCCCAGATCGTATGAAACGTTTCATTGGTAATAATCGGATCGTTAAAGTCAAAGTAAATAGCTGCCTGATTTTCGATGCGCGTTCCAGCTGCTAAGTTTTCTTTCGGTGCAATTTTGAATTTCACGTAGCCTTGAGATAGCGCCAAGTTCGTTGTACTATCTGGTAATAAAATTTGCTCGAAGCGAAAACGCAATTCATTGTCCGGCTGAATACGATACTGGTAAGCATGACTACTCGCAATCATCTCAAAAGTACTTAAGTCTAAATCGTCAGAAAGTACATCAACCAATTCTACCGTAAAAGCAGTATCCGTTCCTGTATTTTGAAACTCAATCATATACTCAATCGGTACTCCTCGTTCCAAATAATGTTCCTCCGTAAAACCTTCGGGGAAAGCCAATTTCTGATTTGGATCGTAAGAACCGATAAGTGGTCGGCACGAACCATCCGTAGCGTAGCCCAAATCGTTAAAACTAAATGCATTCAAAAATCCGAGGCTGAACGCCATCGTTGTATCCGCCGCACAGCCTTCGATTGCGTAGCCTGGAAATGGATTAAAAGGTGCACCATCCGCTTGTTCGGCTCGCAACCAAAACGTTGCTCCGTTTCCTTGAATATTGACAATTTCTTCCATCCCACTATTCAATTGAAAATTATCCGTCGCATTCAGAATTGCATCCTCAATCACGATGTAAGTATTTGGCGACAACATATCTCCGATTCCAATGTTTTTAATGCTAAAGTTCAATTCACCATCGACACATTCTCCGTCCACCGTAATCAGCGGACCATCCCAAGCCAGATTACTCAAAGACGGAATTGAATCGGGATAAATATGCGCTTCTACACAAACAATTTCTCCTAAGCTCGTCGTCTGACAATTCGGAATCACGACCAGCGAAAAAGAACCAGATTCGTTGACTGCAATATCTCCTAATTCAAAAGTATAAAGCGTACCATCCACCATCGTCCAAGGATTGGTACTAGAAATAATATCCAACCGAGGATCAAAAAGTACTTCTACGTAAGCATCCGTTGCTGTTGCTGTTCCCAGATTTTCATAGTGAATCGTCAAGGTATTTTCAAAACATCGCCGTAAGCTATTCATCGCTACTTCTACTTGTAAAATCGGACTACTCACTACCGCCTGCATGGGATAATTTACAGTCACCGTATCAAAAGGATTCAAAACGGGAAGCAGCACCGTATCCGTACAAGTCTTCCATAAAGGACTCGATGGCGTTGCGCTCAAGCCATAGTTCCCCGCACTTAACGGAAAACTATACCAGCCTTGAAAATCTGCATTTTGTGCAAATTCTTGCTGCGCATTTCCAATCGAAACGTGGATATTCCCCAAACCTTGTTCCCCGGGATCGAGCACACAATTATTATTCTCATCAAAAAAGACCTGACCATTGACCTGCGCAGTTGCGCCACCATTAACAGGATCAAGTAAAATCTCAAAGCTAAATATAGATTGGCAACCATTACTATTCGTAATCGTAACGGTGTAAGAACCCGCACTCAAATTAGATAGTACACTCGTCGTACTCGTCGTCCCATTGGACCAAGTATAAGTAAACGGTCCTGCACCTGCTACATCCAAAATAATGGCACCATCTCCTGCTCCACTATCGGCGATTAAAGCCTCGTTATAAACGGTCTCCTCAAGGAAAATCGCATCAATCACGATAATACTATCACAGCCGCCACTCGAAACTAAAGTATCAATGTAGGTTCCTGACGTATCGCTCCCCATAATGGTGCTACCTGCACAAAGTGTCAACGATAAAAATTCAGTAATTGGCGCAACACCAACCGTGACGAAATCCGTATCCGAACACCCTGTAAAAGGATTCGTTACCGTTAGGTGATAAGTTCCTGGGGAAGTGAATGTCGGCGTTAAAGTATTGATTCCTCCCGTTAAATTACCATCCGTAGTTGTCCATAAAATTTCAAAATCCCAAGCACTTTCATTGTAGGCTCCAAGTAGTTGCCCCGAAAATCCAGAACAAGGAACTGGCGCGGTCGAGCCTGCATTAACGGAAGGAATACTACCTTGTGGAGAAGGGATAAAAGCAGCATTCGTACTAATACAACCCGTCACTGGATCTTGCACACTCACTTGCCAAAGACCAGCTTGCTGTGGATACAAACAAGGCGTACTCCCCACCGTTAAACCCGTCGTTAAATTGGTCCACTGGCGAGGCACCGTTTCGTCAAAATTTACACCGATCAGTAACGGACCAAGACCCGTACAATCACTACAAGAAGTCACGACGACAGGTTGTGCCCCAACTTGATCCACCTCTACGGGAATGATCGTATTACAAGAAAAACTTTGTGGGTCTTCTACTATAAAATAATAAAGCCCCGCTTTATCCGTCGTAGTATTAAGGTCAGCACTAAAAAAAGTAAAATCATTAGTGACCCAATAACTAATACCATTTCCATTGTAATCGCCGACTAGATCGATCGTTGTACCGTTAGGATTATTACAATCTATCGTTCCTATACTAAAAGCGAAGGCTGAAGGGCTGGGCAATACGATAAAATCTCGAGCAGCATTCACCGCGCAAGTATCAGTGGTGATCGTATAATTTGCAGTGTACGTTCCTGCCGATAAATTGGAAGCATTGAGCCAACCATCTGAACTAATATTAGGACCGCTAAAAACCCCACCCGGAGGAGTTGCCGTCAGCTGTACGAACTCATTCGGCGCGGCGCAAATATCTGGGATAGGATCAATGACTAGCACCGAATCGCAAATACTTTGAGCCGATACACCACAAAAGCTAAGTACTAAAAATAGAGCTGTCAATATTCGTTTCATAATTTCTTTGTTTAACATTTTTAAAAGGTCTTTTGGAGTGCATTTTGAAAAAAGCATATAAGCTTGGAGGTCTTCAAAGTACGCTATCCATGAAAGTTTTCTTGGCTAAGATTTCGCCTACTAGTAAATCAAGTTTAGCTAAAAGCAATCTTTGTTCGACGACTTATTTACAAATGTTCAGCTTTTTTAAGGTGTTAGAAAGAACAATTTTAGTAAATTGTGAAAATAAAAACATTGTATAAAATCATAAACTACTATTAATCAGTTTTTTAATCTTAATTTTCGTGAAAAAAAATAAGCTCCTTTTACTCTTAAAATCTTTCACAAAAGCGGAAATCAGTGCTTTTAGGAAATATATCCGTTCTGATTACTTTACCCGACGAGAAGATTACCGACATTTATTCGAAGCATTACTACTTCAATTAACTAGTAAACAAGCATTGGATAAACAGCAATTGTTTCAAAAAGCATATCCTTTGGAAACTTTTAATGATCTTAAATTGCGCGCCGCACTAAGTGATTTAAAAGCACAATTAGAAAAGTTTTTAGTGATCCAACAAGTATTGGAGGAAGATACTGAAAACAACATTCGATTGTTGGAAATTTTTAACGAACGAAAGTTGGGCTATGCTTTTCAGCAAAAATTAAAAAAAGTAGAAACGACCTTAGCGAAAACTTCTAAACAAGACTTAAATTATTTCCAACAAAAGCTACGGACACAACAACTCAAGGCGACCTTACTCGCCAGCCAAAAACGAACGGCCGATTTGCCCTTACAAGAAATTTCAGAACAAATCGACATCAATTTTATGATTGAAAAATTGCGCCATGCTTGTAGTCAATTAACGCATCAACTTGTTTATAAAACCCAATACGATTTTGGTTTGCTCAAAAATGTGCTCTTGATTTTGGAGCGAGGACAATTCTTACACATTCCTGCGATTCGAATTCGATATTATTGTTTTCAGTTTTTATCACATCCCGAAGAAAAGGAATTTTTTGATCAGTTTAGAGACCTACTCTTTGCGCAGGAAGCACAATTTGAGCGCAAAGAATTGAAGGATTTATATCTACTTGGTATTAACTTTTGTATTCGTCAACTCAACCAAGGCAATACTTTTTATCCACAAGAACTTTGGAAACTGTACCAGCAAGGATTAGCTGCAGATGTCTTTTTAGACGATGGCAGACTCTCTCGTTTCACCTTCAACAATGTCATTGGTATTGGCATCAACCTCAAAGAATTTACTTGGCTGGATCACTTCGTTGAGCAATACAAAAATTACCTCGCCGAAGAAGATAAAGACTCTATTATTTACTTTAACCAAGCGCGTGTAATTTATCACGCTAAGAAAGATCACGAAGCAGTCATTCAATTATTACAAAAAGTAAACTTTAAAGACATTGTAGAAAATTTAATGTCTAAAACCATGCTTAGCAAAGTGTATTACGAACTAAAAGAGTTTGATTTATTAGATTACCATTTGACGAGTTTTCAGCAATATATCCGTAGACATAAATTGGGAAAATACCATACGACCAATTACAATAACATCATCTTACTGCTCCGAAAACTACTCAATGTTTTCGCCTACGACAAAGCACAAAAACAGAAACTGCGCACCGAAATACTAGAAACAGAAGTGCTGACCGAAAGAGAATGGCTTTTGGAGCAGCTCTAAAATTTTATTTTGAAAGTTCTAAAATCTCATTTTAGAAACCTGACTTTTGAATGAGCTACGGCTTGTTAAACTGAAAGATATCTGCGATATTTGTTAAAATGAGTAAGGACAAATATCCTTTCCTGCCGATTATAAAAATTAGTCTACACTCACTAATCTAGTCATCACAAATGACCTTAGATTTCATCTTTTGTATATAGCGTCAAGTTCGCTATTACACAGGCTTTTGTGTAATAGCAACTTGAGGCAATGAAATTAAAATCAAAACCTATGCGTAACAAAAATTTACTACTCTTTCTATCTTTAAGCTACTGCTTAATACTTTCTATTTCCTTACAAGCTCAACCCGATTGGGTAAGTGCAACGATGCACGCCAATAATGTAAAAGTCACCGTCAACTCAAATGGTTCCCTTTTTTGGGATTTTCAGGAGGGACAATTTATTGCTCCTTATGATGACAATGCTCCAGAAATTTCTACAATGCGTGCTTCTGGACTCTGGCTCAGTGGCATTGATGGTGCAGGACACCTGAGAGGTGCAATTCAATTATACAACGAAGATCAAAAGACAGACTTTGTTCCCGGTATTTTGGAGGGAGATATTGATCAAGTTCAAACACGTGAGTTTAACAAAATCTGGCGCGTTACAAAGACGGACATTGAAGCTCACCGAGCAGATTACGCTGATAACGGCGTTATCGATAATCCACTCCCCAGCATATTTGGCTGGCCAGCCCGTAAGAATGCTTTTTTTGCAAATTATAACGATGGGATAGAATTACCTACCAGTGATTTAGGAAGTTTAGGCCCATTTTGGGATCTAGATGCAAACGGAAACTATAATCCAGATAAAGGGGATTACCCTCTTCTAATCATTCGAGATTGCCCCGTTCTAGATATCGAAATCCCCAAAGAAATGCTTTGGTTTAGTTTTCACGATCGAACAAATCACACACAGTCTGGCTTACTAGCGCTAAATATTGAAGTACAATGTACCGTTTTTGCCTACGAATGTGAAGCGGCAGAAAACCCAATAAATAATTCCGTTTTCGTGGACTACAAAATTATCAACAATGGATCAACACCGCTTGATTCTACCTATGTTGGTTTTTTCAATGATTTCGATTTAGGGAATCCAACAGATGACTTTTTTGGTGTCGACCAATCGCGACATTTAGTCTATGCTTACAATGGAGATTCCGTAGACGAAGGCTTTTTTGAGGAGAATATTCCTACGATGGGCATAGATGTATTACGAGGACCGCTAAATGAAATGGGCGAAGAACAAGGCATGGGATTCGTTCAGCCTTTCGATGCTGATCAAACAGTAGTCGGAGCAGAGTTTTATCGCTTACTTACTGGCTCCAAAACAGACGGTACTCCCGCAGATTACAATGGTGTTTATTATCCTGATAATCCCAACGATCCAAATGGAACGTCAGAAATTTCTCTAGGTAATATTCCAGGTGACCGAGCAACAATCTCTTCTTTCGGACCTTTTCTATATCAGCCCGGTGCGGTAAATCAAGTTTTAGTCGCTTATACTTTCCATCAAGATGCGAACAACTCTGTACTGGAAAATGTCGATGCATTTATCGATCAATCGGATCAGGTTCAAGCTTTTTTTGATAATTGTATGACCAATACTACTTGTGATTTCCTTCTGCCTACCGAAGAACTATTTGGCGCGTATACCTCCATCTACCCTAATCCAACAATGGATGAGCTGATCATAGAGGTGGAAGTCCCTATTTTGCAAAGTTTGCGAGTCATAGATTTACAAGGTAAAGTGTTACAACGCTACAATTGGTCCACTCCAATTGAGCAATTCAACTTATCGCTCGGTGACTTGCCTACCGGACTATATATTTTACAATGGACGACTACGGAAGGAAAGCAATACAGTAAGAAAATAGTCAGAAGCTTTTAATAAAAATAGTGCTTAAAATGTTATTGGAAAATTAAAACACAGCGAGTCATTTCTCTTAGGAAAAATGACTCGTTTTTTTATTAGAATAAACAAAATCGCTGCGTCAGAATGGGAAGAAAGTACTTTTGAGTTGGTGCCAGTACTTAACAACTGTAGATCGACCTACCCTATCTTTTTAAATAAATTAAATCGTCTACTTCTAAAATCACAGGAGTAATCAATAAGCTTATTCTACGTAAGGAATTTTTCATGAGTATATTGTTTTAGAGAAATTAGGGTGTAAAATTATCTATAGCTATAATTAAAACTCTAAAAAGAACTCCATATTACCCAAATAACATATTTTAAAATACGAAATGACGCATAAACAACATTATAATTTATAATTAAACAGTTAATCAGAACAAAAGAAGATATAATTAAGTCATTACAAAATTAAAACCATCAAACACTTCTCTTCTCCTTCCCAAAACAGATCTTCTCCTTTATCCATATAAATTGAAATAGTTGGAAAAGGATCTTAAACTTTAGAGACATAGCATTGAGCAGGATTTCATCCAAGCTCTTAACAAAATTTTCGCTCTATTTTTCCTAAATTAGCGTTCAGCCGAGGATAAGCCCCAAAAAGCAGCTTAGCCTCCGCCTATTCAATGATCCAAAATATTAACCATGCTAAAAAAAATATTGTACATCGTACTAGCCATCGCTTGCTGGAGTAGTGCCTCCGCTCAGAAAAAAAAGGACGATAAAAAATGGGATGTCAACAATCCTCCCGGCACTTACAAAGAAGTCAAATTTACCACTACGGAAGGGACTTGGATGAACCTCGACCTCAGTCCAGATGGAAAAACCATCGTTTTTGATATGCTGGGCGATATCTATAGCATTCCCGCTACCGGCGGAAAAGCAAAGTTACTCCGAGGTGGTTTAGCCTACGAAGTACAGCCAAGATTTAGTCCTGATGGTAAACGAATTTTATTTACGAGTGACGCCGGCGGTGGAGATAATATTTGGTATATG
>JBGCFY010000172.1:0-13007 GCA_045110315.1 Saprospiraceae bacterium | reverse complement strand
AAAATAGATAGATGATTTATTTGCAAGCCATTGATTTCCAATATTTCAGCTAATTTTTTTCCCCGTAGCTATGGCTACGAAAAAAAAATGGAGCTTCATCTTGAAAACCAAGCGCTTACAACTAATTTCAACCCCCATTTTAAAACAACTTCATCATTTCATAGTAAAAAAATATCTTATTTGATAGGTTACAAAAATTATGCAAATTTTTAATATTTCGTATAATTTATACTTTTTTTGTACCTTTCCTTTGGAGAGTTTCTGCACACACTACCATTTTCACCGATACTTATTTTAAAATAACTTCCATAGATCGTTTATAGGATATCCTTGAATGCTGGCAAAACCTGAGGTCATTTGACACTTTTTGCCTACCTATCTGCGACCGATGGTCTTTAAAATTTATTCAAAAAAAAATCATACATTATTCGTTTTCATAAAACAATTAAGCAATGAAAAAACAAATTCTACTCAACTGTTTAGCAATTCTCATGAGTCTTTCTGTTTCTTATGGTCAAATTGATGAAGGGAGCAGATCTATGAGCCAAGGCATACAGAATGCACTTATCATAGAAATTCCTGACGTGGAAGAGAAAACAGTGATCAAATTATGGAAAAAATACATCAAAGAATACGACGGTAAAAAAATCAAGCGCAACCGAAAAGCCGACGAATACTTTACCGACAATGCGGAAATTCCAGCCTTAGGAGGAACGAACTCTGTTGATGTTTACGCTCGAATCGCAGAATCAGGGGACGATGTTTCCGTTACAGCCTGGTTTGATCTTGGTGGGTCATTTTTATCTTCTAACGAACATCCACAGGAATACGTCGAAGCAGAAAAAATGATGATGCGCTTTGCCCTGAACGTCGCACAAAAACTTACTCAGGATGAACTAGATGATCAGCTTAAAGCGCTCAAAAAATTAGAGAGTAAGCTTAAAAAGTTGAAAAACGCTAACGATAATTACCATCGGGATATTGAAAATGCCAAGGCACGGATTGCCAAAGCCGAAGGCAATATCATAGAAAACGAGCAAGAACAAGTTACCGCTGCGGAAAAAATAGAAGCACAAAAAGAAATTGTAAAAGCGGTGCAGGAACGATTAAACGATTTATAAAAAATATCAGTCGAGCCTTAGCTAAAACGCTCGAAGGTAAGTACTTGAAAGTGCAAAAAGGTTTAGTCGGAAGGCTAAGCCTTTTTGTATTAAAAATAATACTAAAACGTTTTTAAAAGATTACGCTCAAATAAAACTACACCTATACAGTGACAAACTTGACTTTTAACAACTTTTTGCGTATTATACTATATAGCAATCAGTTACTACAAAGCCCCAGATTCTAGCCATCTATAATTTTCAGGAGGGTAAAAATCATCGCCCAATACATTATTATTTTTTAATATTTGTTTTATATACTTATATTCATCTTATTCACATTTTGACCTTCTAAACGGAGAAATCCACATTAGTTACCAACATCCAAAAATAAATTCTCAGGCAAATTTTTCCTTAACAAAAAACCATAACATAGCTTAAAAACTACTAATTTATCCCTTAAATAACTGTGTTTTAACAAGTCAATACATTTTTATTAAACAAATAAAAAAGAAACACCATGTTTTTCAGCAACACTGGAAAACGAAATCCACAGGTTTTCCACATACAAACCAACAGTTACTAACATTTGTGTATAACCTTGTTTTTTACTGAATTATCGTTTTTCAAATTAACTATTTAGCTTTGCAGAGAACTATTGAGAAAACGCTACACGGAGGCGAATAATAGATTAGAAAAAAAGGCACTTTACGGAAAACATCTTCAACATCAATTGCTGAGTAGCAGTTTTTCGTTCCCTATTCGTTTAAGCAATGCTCGAACGTTTTTGATACTTCTGCATTAGAAATTGAATTAAAAAATGCAGCCATAAATCAATCGTTTTTGAGCGCACTAAGAAGGAAGACTTATGACAGATTCTAGCAATCCAATAAAACAGGTTACCAATTTTCGTAACAAAAATAAGAAAGGTGGTGAATTATCGAACTATGTGTTTGGTAAAGTTCAGCCACAGGCGCTTCCATTAGAAGAAGCCGTTCTAGGAGCAATTATGCTCGACAAGGATGCACTTCCTGTGATTCTTGATATTCTGCGATCAGAAAGTTTTTATAGTGATGCACATCAGTTGATCTACAAAGCGATGTTACGCTTATTTGAAAAAACGCAACCGATAGATTTATTAACAGTTACCGAAGAATTAAAGAAGTCTGGAGACATTGATACGATTGGTGGACCTTACTATTTAGTAGAATTAACTAATCGCATTGCCTCCGCGGCCAATATCGAATATCATGCACGAATCATCGCGCAAAAACATATCCAACGAGAACTCATCACCGTCTCCACCAAAATTATCAAAGATGCTTTTGAAGACACAACGGATGTTTTTCAATTGCTAGATGATGCCGAGCAAGGCTTGTTCTCGATTACCCAACAAAATCTTAGTAAAGGTTTTGAAAGTATGGGAACACTCGCCAGTAAAGCATTGAAACTTTTAGAAGGTCTGGCAGATCAAGAAGATGGCCTAACGGGTGTCCCAACGGGATTTACCGATTTGGATCGCCTAACTTCTGGATGGCAACCTTCCGATTTGATTATCCTTGCCGCTAGACCAGGTATGGGTAAGACTTCTTTTGTTTTATCAATGGCGAAAAATGCTGCACTAGACTTTGGAAAAGCAGTTGCGGTATTTTCGCTGGAGATGTCAAATGTTCAATTGGTACAAAGACTGATTTCTTTGGAAGCAGAGATTTCCGGTAGTAAATTGAGAAACGGTAAACTTGAAGATTACGAATGGCAACAACTTAATACGGCCATCGAAAAAATGAGTGAATTACCAATCTATATTGATGACACTCCTGGTATCAATATTTTTGAGCTCAGAGCAAAATGTCGTCGACTCAAAATGCAACACGATATTCAAATCGTAATCATTGATTACTTGCAGTTGATGACCGGTGGACCAGATACGAAGAAAGGAAATCGAGAACAAGAGATTAGTTCGATTTCGAGAGCACTCAAAGGACTCGCCAAGGAATTGGGCGTACCCGTGATTGCCCTTTCTCAGCTGAGTCGTGCGGTTGAAACACGGGGAGGTGCCAAACGTCCAATGTTATCCGATTTACGGGAATCTGGTGCGATTGAGCAAGATGCAGATATTGTATCCTTTATTTATCGACCAGAGTATTATCAAATTTTAGAAGATGAAGAAGGTCAATCTCTAAAAGGGGTAGCAGAGTTTATCGTAGCAAAGCACAGAAACGGTGCCTTGGATACCATCAAATTAAAATTTACCGATCAATTTGCCAAATTCTCAGATTTGGATGATCCCGATTTTAGTGGCTTTGCAGAAACGACCGAACCCAATCCAAATGCTAACATCATTACCCGCTCTTCTCGAATGAATGATGAAGACATTCCCTTCTAAGAATATCAACCATTTACTTATTAAAATTGGTTGATACGCTAGTGGTGGCTTTGCATCTCTTCGGGGCAAGTAGTCGTTCTTAACAAGCAGATAAGGTAACCAGCTAAGCTATTATGCTAAACGTTCGACTAAATTTAAGATGAACGACTACCCTTAGTTTTCCCGGAATGATTTGAGGGCATAAATGTCCAAGCGCTATCCCGTTTTCACTTCCCTATCTTTGTTTTAATACTAACGCTCGCTTGGAGTCTTCCGTACATAAAAGGTTTCTCCATATTCTAATCTTTACTTTTTGTTCTAATCCAGAGGAGAACAAGACGAGAAGTAGAATAAAAGCACTACATTAGAAACTGGTAGCGCTTATTTTACGATGGACTAGCCTTAACTTCAAAAAACAATTACTAACTTTGTTGCTATGCATAAGAAACCGCGTCATAAAAAGAATTCGCCGAAGCAAACCCCTAAGGTAACACCAGCAGAAACAACCAATCAAGAAGCTAGTGAAGGTATGCGATTGAATAAATATATTGCCCACTGTGGCATTTGTTCCCGTAGAAAAGCTGCTGAGTTCATCAAAGACGGACTCGTCAAAGTCAACGATCAAGTAGTAGTAGAAATAGGTTATCGGGTACTCGAAACCGATCAAGTTAAATTTCAAAATAAGGTCGTCACCCCCGAAGTAAACAAAGTTTATTTGTTAATGAATAAACCCAAAGATACAGTGACGACGCTAAAGGACGAACGCGGCAGAAAAACGGTAATGGACCTCGTGGCTAATACGGTGAAGGAAAGAATTTATCCAGTAGGTCGCTTAGATCGTGCTACGACGGGATTGTTACTTTTAACAAACGACGGCGATCTAGCTAAAAGACTCTCCCACCCGAGTCATAACATCAAAAAGATTTACCACGTTTTTCTAGATCAAGACGTTGCGGATAGTGATATTAAAAAAATTGCGAATGGCTTACAACTAGAAGACGGACCGATTAAAGTCGATGGTGTTTCTCACGTCCAAGGTAAGGGCAAGCAAGAAGTAGGCGTAGAGATTCATTCTGGTCGTAATCGCATTGTCCGAAGAATTTTTGAACACCTTGATTATCGAGTCAAAAAATTAGATCGGGTTTATTATGCCGGTCTTACCAAAAAAGATTTGCCAAGAGGCCGTTTTCGTTTTTTGACGGAAAAAGAAGTAATCATGTTGAAACACTTTGTGTAACTAAGTAGCGTATCCTTTGATTTTGATTTTGATTTTTTCAAATTGTAGCCAAATATCCGTAACTGGATCTTGAAGTAAAAGAGATTCAGGACTTATTTTCACCATCCTAAAATCACTCCGTTCTGCTATTTTTTGCAACTGATGCAAGTCTTTAACTTGAAAAACAACCAACTGTACGCCTTCTTTTTTCACTCCTAACGAAACCCCATTCCGTTCCCTAAACTGAGCTCGGGTCATTAATAGTATCGTCTCCGCTGGCGTTGTAAATTGATAAACACCATCAATGATATTGGCTGGAGTTCCAAGCAATTTGCTAAAGAAACCTTCCTGCTTCTCCGGTGTTTCAACCACCAACACTACACGCTTAATTCCTACAAATGAATTTGCGTGAAGCTGATAATCCTTTTTCCAAAAATGGACAGGATAATAATGCTGACAAATAAAAAAACTCAACGAAGTTGAAGCAGGCGAAACGACAAACGCAATGGAAAAAGCAACCTCTGCGGTAGTTCCATCCGGTAAAGTAATCCCTCTCGAGAAATACGTTGGTGGATAAGTTTTCAAACCTAATGCTCGGTAATTTGCAACATCAGCTTCGGCATCTTCACTCGCTAAAACAATCATTGAAACGCCTTGATCCTTGGCGAGAAAAGCTTGATTCAGCGCACTAAAGCTTAACTGGTTAGCCGCATTAGGAATGACCTTACTTGGATCCATGACGCTTAACAATTCGACAAAGAACTGGTCTGCCATTAGTAGATGGTTAGCCGTTCCAAAAGGATGTGTACCTCTCGGCGTAGCTTGAAAGCCTAAAGTCTCCCAACTTTTTTTAGCCGCTTCCAAATCCTGTACGGCCCAAACTAAATGATCAATAAATTTCTTCATGCTGGTTAAATGAGCTTTCTTTTAGTTAAGGAAGTTATTTTAGATTTTACATACCTTGCATAGGCATTATAAATAAACCTTCCAGTTGATATTTTCATAATCAAGGAACGAACTATTCCCTCTTTCTTTCGTTGAAACAAAAGCAGCGCTTAATCATTACAAGTTAGTCAATCTAAAGCGCCAGGTAACTAATTCGAACAGTAAGTAGAAATAAGCCATTGCAAAGACCACAGACTATTTTTCGTTCTATTCCGTACTTAAATAAGCAAAATTTACGTCGGTATGAAAAATAATTACAATTTGTCCCTTTTTAAAGCGGAAAGCGCTATTTTTCAGTAAAATTGATGAAAATGGAATAAAAAATGTAATTCTATACAATAGCACGACGAATGCGTTTCGTTTGTATGCTGATTCCAATTTCCAATTCAATGTTTAGCAATAAAAATTACGCTTATCATTGCTCTATATCATTCCCAAGTGGAAAAAATTCAACCTATGAAGTCTATATTTCAACTTTTCATGATCACGCTATTTTGTATCAGTCAATATCCGACAAAATCGTTTGCTCAGGAGTCTTCCCCAGAAATTTTCAATATTTACATCGGCGCTTTTGTTAAAGCAAAGCAAGATGATTTCAAAAGTTTAAAAGACCTAGGTTACGTCTATGCACGCCAAATGGATAATGGTTTGATGAAGATCTACGTTGGTGCTTTTGATCGTCGTAGCGACGCAACTAAGGCCTTAGAGAAAGTGAAAATGATTGGTTTTTCAGATGCTTATCTCTCTAAGCGAGCATTAGCCGATGGCAAACAAGTCCCTGTTATTCAACTTGGATTAAGTCAAGTGAACCGACCTACGGATTGGGCCAATTACTTGCGCGCCGGTAATTTATATTTGCTTTCGCTTAACGATGATCTTCGCATTACAACTGGAAGATTCAAAACGGTAGAAGCCGCGAAAGCACAATTGCCGCAGCTTAAAGCTTTAGGATTTAAAGATGCTTTTGTAAAAATGGTAAATACCTTAGCGGTACATAAAGTAACGGACTTTGATACGCGTGGCGTCGCACCAGCAGCCGTAGTCATCGAAGAAGAAGCGCCCTTAGCAGTAGAAACGGTTCCAGCAGCTGCTACTCCAAAAGAGGAAATGGAAGAAGAGGTGAAAGAAGAAGTCGAGGAATTAGTTAGTAAAGGTGGAGAGGTTCCAAAAGAGTTCGATACCGTGGCTTTCAAAAAGTCAAAGCCAGCCATTGATTTTTCCTTACCCAACATTCGTGGTAAAATGAAGCGTGTTTCGGTGATCAATTTACAACGCGTATTAGAAAAAGAAAAAACTTATCAAGGAGCTATTGATGGTTATTATGGAAATGGTACAAAACAAGGTTTTGAGCAAGCGATAAAAAATAATCGCCAAATCAAAAAATACCAACTTCTAGCAGACAATTTAGCACCAGCACCAACAAAAGCAGAAACCAATCAATTGCAATATGCAATCAATATGCTTTTAGACCAACCACTGAAAGCAATGGATTTACTGAAAGCCAATCGTGCACCGATCGCAAAAGCTTATTTAGCTTATGCTACCTTTAGACAAAATGGCAAACAAAAAGAAGTAGATCAGTTGATGAATAGTGCAATTGCCGCAGCATTTAAAAATAAGAAAAAGGGAACTGCTACGCCTTTTGATTACCAAGCAACCTATGCTTATCACGATGCTGATCAGCTCATTTTACACTTAAGTTACATTTACGCAGTGAGTTCCGAAAAGACGGCCGTTCCTTGCTGGTTGTTTCAAGAGCATCCTTCGGAAACGAGCAAAGCTTTTGAAGAAAGAATGGGTGGTAATTACAGTGTAGAAGCTTGTGAACGTTTTGACGCTTGGAATGATATTAAGTTGCTACAAACCATTGCCACTGATATCAATCCAGAACCCGTCGGTCAAAAAAAGTTAATCGCTGCGATGAGCAATTTATCACGACTAGCAACAGCTACAACTCCTTTGAGTGCGACCATGCAAAAAGATTTAGAAAAATGGCAAGTTAATTTATGGAATGGATTGGACTCTTGGGCAGGAAAGGATGATTTAAATACACAGACGATTGGCGCTATGAAATTGGTATACTTTCAATCGCAAATTCGCTTAGAAGATTTCTATATGAATAAAGGATTTAAAAAAGCAGAAGCAAAAGCCTTAGCTTTGGCAAGCTTGAAAAGTTTGATCGATCATCAATTACAACGATACTATTAAGTAGCAAAATTATTTTACCAATAAATTTGAGTATATTAATTTGTGCTCTTACTTAAACGATTAATGATTAGTGGAATGTTAGTAATAGCGCTCCGCAAGGAAAGCGGTGCCGGAGTAATTCGGTGCCGCTTTCTTGTTTGATAGCACCGTTGGGCTTGTTGAAAAAAGAAATCCCGAACTTTGGATTACCAAAATTCGGGATGATTACTGTTTTGTATTATTAATTAGCAGATAATTAATCCGCTATTCTTTATCAAATCTCAATTCTTGAATGATATGTTTCCCGTTAGAAACTTTCAAGAATAGGTATACTCGGAAAGATTCTTTTCCCGATTTCAAATTACCGATGCAGTACTGTGCATCTTTTCCTTTAGAAGCACCTTTGTGAACTTGACTGAAATTTGTTGGTTTGTGCTTAGCGAAGAAAGATTGAACAACTGCTTTTGCCTGAGCTTTGTCATAAGTATCTTCATCGTCTAAAATCGCAACTTCAACATTTTGATCAAAAAATTCAGAAAGTGCTGTGGCATCCCCGTTTCGAATAGCAGTAGAAATCTCATCTAAATTAGAATCTACCATCATAAAAGAGGGAGCAATCATCAGAATGAAAAATAAACTTTTCATGGTCTTACGTTTTTTTAGTATTCATTTCTAACACCATGCCAGAAACAAAATTCATTATAAAGCTACTTTTTATCTTCTAGTGTGTCAAGCAAAAAGTCATGAATTGCTAAAAATTAAACATAGTTATCATATCTGTATAAATTAAAATCAATTCATCAATTCAACACAAACAACTAGCAATCAACAACTTAAACCCTTTTCAAGGAGTTTATTTGAGACTTAAACTAAAAATATAGAACGCATTAATATTCTGTTAAAGTATAATAAGGAATGTGAAAACTGTTAAAAAAAGATGCTTTTTTCCCTTTAGAATTAAATAGTAGTTGTTTTTTAGGGTTAAAAATCCGGTTTCGTCAATTGAAATTAGCTATTTTTTTGCCAATAAATTATTTTTAGGATAAGTTGGAGGATACATTCCTTTTTAAGCAAGTTCCTCTTATTTTTGCATTATGAAAATAGTAGATAGAACAATCTTAGTAATTTTAGATGGATGGGGACACGGTCCTAATCCTACCGTGAGCGCTATTGCACAAGCCAACACCCCTTACGTAGATAGCTTATATGATCAAGTTCCCAATTCCGAACTGACAACCTTCGGCGAGCAAGTTGGTTTGCCTGAAGGCCAAATGGGGAACTCGGAAGTCGGACACCTAAATATTGGTGCAGGAAGAGTTGTTTATCAAGAATTAGCGAGAATCAATAAAGCCATTCGGGAACAAACTTTAGCAGCGGTACCTAGCTTACAGAAAGCCTTGACCTACGCGAAGGAAAATAAAAAGAAAGTCCATCTACTAGGACTTGTTTCTGATGGTGGCGTCCATTCCCATATTAATCACCTTAAAGCTTTATGTGATATTACTACAGATTTTGGCTTATCAGAGGTATTTATTCATGCTTTTTTAGATGGTCGAGATACCGCACCAAATGGTGGGCATGATTATCTTAAAGACGTGCTGACACACATTGAGCACCAACCAGTAGCTTTGGCTTCAGTAATTGGTCGTTATTACGCCATGGATCGCGATCAGCGTTGGGAACGAGTGAAACTAGCTTACGACCTTTTGGTCAACGGTACAGGTAAGAAAACAGCAGATGTCCTTCAAACGGTAAAAACCAATTATGAAGCTTCCATCACGGATGAATTTATGGAAGCTCTCGTTTGCACCAAAGAAGATGGATCTCCCGTTGCAACCATTGAGGAAGATGACTTAGTTATTTTCTTCAATTTCCGTACAGATCGTCCCCGAGAGCTAACTAGCGTATTAAGTCAGAAAGATTTTCCAGCGTACGGAATGAAGAAATTACCGTTGTACTTTCTGACAATGACCCGCTACGACCAACGTTTCAAAGGCGTCGAATTAATTTTTGAAAAAGCAGACTTGCGCAATACCATTGGCGAATTATTAGCTAATGCTGACAAAACGCAAGTTAGAATCGCAGAAACTGAAAAATATCCACACGTTACTTTTTTTCTATCAGGGGGAAGAGAAGCAGAATTTCCAGGAGAACGTCGCATTGTCATTCCTTCACCAAAAGTAGCAACCTATGACCTTCAGCCCGAAATGAGTGCAGGTCTTTTGACCACTGCAATTATTGAAGATATCGAAAAACATCTTCCTGATTTTATTTGTTTGAATTATGCAAACACTGACATGGTAGGACATACCGGTGTTTTCGACGCAGCGATTAAAGCAGCGGAAACTGTTGATGATTGCTTACATCGGTTAATGGAAGTTTGTCTTGCGCACGATTATGCCGCAATTATTATTGCCGATCATGGTAATTCAGATTATATGATTAACGACGACGGTACGGCACATACCGCGCATACGACTAATCCTGTTCCTTGCTTTTTAGTAACTAATGAAAAAGTGGGAGAATTGCAATTATCGGATGGTAAACTAGCAGATGTGGCACCAACGATTTTGTCTTTGATGGGAATGGAGCAAGCGGCTGAGATGGATGGAATTTCCTTATTGAAAAAAGCTTAGTACTTTGTAGCCTTGAGTAAGCTAGTGTGCAGTCGGTCTTTATTTTTTATAACAACTCTATACTTTTAGGATATGTGGCAGCGACGATTTTTTTCTGGATGTTTACTTTTCGTTTTTAGCTTAAATTTTTGGGCTTGTGATTCCTCCCTTACGATAAAGGAGCAAGATCGTTTTTTTGATTTGAAAGGATTTTTTGAAGCAGAGGCGAGTCGATTATCGGGATTAGGGAAAGTAAGAAAAACTACGAAAATTGATGGTCTTGAAGAAACAAAAGACCTAGCGATTGATATTGCAGCAGAATTAAAAATCTTCGCAGGATCAGATATCAATCGCGTAGCTTGGTTGGATAGTTACCAAGTAGATAGCTTACGGGGGGAAGATAACAGCTTGCGAAAGTTGAGCTACCTCGCATTGGAGGAAGACTTGCGTACTCAGCATCTACAAATCTACTTTTCTAAAAATGCCGTTGATTCTATTACCATCTTGAACAAAACTTCAACGGCAATTGCAGATAGTCAACAACGAATTCGCTATGTCCCGCAGGTGGGTTATGCAATTCAAAGTGAGCAGGATATTAGTTTTGCATCAAAGCATGCATTAGAAGTTCAGGTGGCATTTCTTGATTAATTTTTAAGTGCAAGGGCACTTCTTTGAAGTCCTTATCTTCAAAAACGATTGCGCCTTTGTGATCAATCAATGCTAGCACGACTCTACGATTAAAAAATCTTCCTCTAGGTTCATCATTTCCATTCTCTTTTTGATTTACCGCGAGTGGTACAGACTCTCCAAAGGCTTTTATTTTCAAGCGTTCAATTGGAATTCCTCGACTCAAGAGATAAGCCTTAGTACTTCGCGCTCTTTTTTTGGAAAGTGCAAGATTATACTCTTTGCTACCAATCGCATCCGTGTGTGCTAACAGCTGTATATCTAAGTGTGGATTTTTTTTAAAAACAAGAATTAACCGATCAAGTTCTTCCCTAGCTGCTCTCGTCAAACTTTTTTGATTAAAATTAAAAAAAATGGATTGCAGGTAGAGTTCATGACTAGCCTTACTAATAGCATGTCTTCTAGATTGGTAAACAGGACAACTCGCATCACAAGATTCTTCTAATTCTGCTAAATTAATCACACGAGCAAATTTTAACCCTTTTAGCAATGCATCTCGTCGAGCATCATCAGCATCTTTTTGGGTAATGAAATCTCCTTGAAAATAACGATAAATGTCATTTCGATCTTGCCGAAGATAAGCTTCGTTAATACCCAGGTTAAAGAAATAACTGTTGTCAATTTTTTCGTTGAAAGCGGCCAATTGTACCCGATAAGGTTGTGCTTGCAAACATTGCAAAGAAAGCATAACGAAGGTACTTAGCATAGTTTGACGTATGCTCATAGATGTTATAGTGTTTAGTGTGTAATAATAACGTATAGGGTGAAGCTGAACTTCACGAAAATAGGTGAGACCGAAATACAATATATTATAAATATATATTAAAATCAACAATTCATTAAACACCCGTAAAAATATATTAGCTTGTTAATTCAAACCAGCAGAGAAGCAAAGAAGAAAAAAGATCGATGGAATATCAGGATCAGGTAGAATATTACAAAAACGGGGCAATAAAAAACCAGAACCACTGGTGTGTGATTCTGGTTAGTTATATTGGGTTGGCGGCGACCTACTCTCCCACCTGGTAGGGCAGTACCATCAGCGCAAAAGGGCTTAACTTCTCTGTTCGGAATGGTAAGAGGTGAACTCCTTTGCTATAGCCACCAACAGCTCTTTCGTTACCTTTTGTATTGCATCATTCGATGCAATGGCAACAGTATCTTTGTTGGTTTGCTTGATATTTGACAATATTTAATCAAGCTGTAAAACCGATAAATGACATCATTGAAGAAAGTAGTAAAGAGAAAAAATACGAGTAATTAAACTAAATCTAAAAATTAAGTATTTAAATTAAGTATTAAATCCAGCTATAAATTTAGCTATTCATAATTGCTTATAAACCTTTCAATATTTCATTATAACTTAATTATAATTCTATCGTAACTTTTGATAAGTAATTAATAAAAGAATAAATAAATGATAAAAAAGAAAAAAGAAGGAAGCATTCGGGTAATTAGTACTACTCGGCTCCATGCATCACTGCACTTCCACCTATAGCCTATCAACGTAGTCATCTTCTACGACCCTCTTAGTTCCGAAGAACAATGGAATATTCATCTCAGAGATGGCTTCGCGCTTAGATGCTTTCAGCGCTTATCCATTCCGAACATAGCTACCCAGCAATGCACCTGGCGGCACAACTGGTACACTAGCGGTTCGTCCAACTCGGTCCTCTCGTACTAGAGTTAGCCCTCTTCAATATTCCTGCGCCCGCAACAGATAGGGACCGAACTGTCTTGCGACGTTCTGAACCCAGCTCGCGTGCCACTTTAATGGGCGAACAGCCCAACCCTTGGGACCTTCTCCAGCCCCAGGATGTGACGAGCCGACATCGAGGTGCCAAACCTCCCCGTCGATATGAGCTCTTGGGGGAGATCAGCCTGTTATCCCC
>JBGCFY010000171.1:0-5716 GCA_045110315.1 Saprospiraceae bacterium | reverse complement strand
CGGAAGGGAGAATTTATAAATTTTTCTTGAGTCAACTTTGGTCGATTCCAATACGCTCGCGCCAAACCTTTCCCTCCAATATATAACTCTCCGGGTACACCAACAGGAACAACTTGCATGGATTGATCCACAATAAACAATTCAAAATTACCGACTGGTTTTCCAATTGGCATTTTACCCGACGCGTTTAAATGCTCCGGATCAAATTGATAGCCCGTAGCAATAATGCAGGTTTCCGTTGGACCGTACATATTGAAAAACTTAACGTAGGGTGCCCAAGCTTTTGCTAAGGCTACGGAACAAGCTTCTCCACCGGACATCACCACTTTCAACGCAGGATAAGATCGAGCAGGTAAATTCTCTAAAAAACTGGGAGTTGCGTGTAGATGAGTAATTTTTGCTTTCTCCAGAAACCGAACAAGCTTTCCTTGATGAAGTAAATCTTCTTGTTTGGGTAAAACTAAGGTTCCACCAAAAAGTAGCGCCGTGAAAATTTGTTCTACTGAAAGATCAAAGACAAAGTTTCCCGTTTGTAAAACGCGTTCTTGTGTCTCCAATCCAAAAAACTGATGTAAATACCAAAGTTCATTTACTAAAGCACCGTGCTCAATTTGTACTCCTTTTGGTAATCCCGTGGAACCAGAAGTGTACATTACATAAGCAAGATTTCCGGGCTGAACAACTACTTTAGGTAGTTCTACTTTCGTGATTTCCTTGGTGTTTTTATCGTCTAAACAAATAACCTTAGCAGCATTTTTAAAATAACTTTTGTAGGGCTGTATCGTTAAAACTAAATTGGACTGCGTATCTTCTAATAAGTAATTGATTCGCTCTGAAGGGAAATTAGGATCGATTGGCACATACGCTGCGCCTGCTTTCAAAACGGCAAAAACACTGACGATCATTTCGATCGACCGCGCTAAGCAAATACAAACTAAATCTTCGGATTGCACATTATTGGATCGTAAGAATGCTGTTAATTCATTCGCGCGGTCATCTAGTTCTTGATAAGATAAAGTTACCCCTTCCCACTCTAATGCAATTCCTGTAGGATTCTTTTTGACTTGTGCTTCAAACAAACTCACTAGGGTAGCCGTTTTAGGGTAGTCGAACGGTCTTTTCCCAAAAGTCTCTACTATGGTATTTTCCTCTGCCACTTCCAGCATTGCTACCTGATCCAGCCTAGTATTGGGAGCAAGTGTGACGGCGGATAACACGTTGATAAAATGTTTCTCCAAGCGAATTATCGTTGCTGGCAAAAATAAGTCTGTGCAATATTCAAAACTAAAGTAAAGCGCCGTTTCTATTTCTTCGATGGCTAAACTTAAATCAAATTTTGCGATGTCGGCAGTTGTCAATTGCTCAAAATACTGCTCCCACGCTTTCTCGTCCCTTCCCGCGGGGAAAACATCTTCGTTAAATCGCAACGCTGCTTTCTTTTCCGTAGCTCTTTTTTCATAAGAAAAGAAAACTTGAAATAAAGGCATTTGACTTTGATCTCTTTCTTTCACTAAAGAAGTAACTACTTTTTCGAAAGGAATTTCTTGATGATCAAAAGCCGCTAAACTCGTTGCTTTGACTGCGTTGAGTAAAGTTTCGAAGTTTTCCGTTGGATCTAAGCGACTCCGAATAACCAGAGTATTTACAAAAAACCCAATTAAGCGAGCTACAGATGCTTGTGTTCGATTGGCAATTGGAATGCCAACGCCGATATCTACTTGCCCTGTATATTTATAAAGTACAATTTTAAAAATAGCCAGCAATAACATAAACTTAGTACTCCCCGTCTTCCTCGCCAGTTGATCTAAAGCAATCGCTAATTCTTTTTCTATCGTAAACCGATGTACGGCTCCTGCAAAACTTTGCTTCGCCGGTCGAGCAAAATCTGTAGGTAGCACCAGCGCTTCAAGTCCTGCTAATTGATTTTTCCAATAGGACAATTGAGGCGTTAAAAAACCAGCTTCGTAATTGCGCCTTTCCCACAAAGCATAATCTGCATACTGAATAGATAAATCAGCTAATTCCGTGGGACGCTTTTCTTTTATTCTTTGATACAATGCTTGTAACTCTGTCAGAAAAATAGCACTTGACCAAGCATCTGTAGCAATGTGATGCAATACAACCACTAACACCGAACGCTCCGCAGATAACTTCCTTACGCTAACCCGAATTGGATGATCTTTCGTCAAGTCAAAAGCTTCCTGAACTTCCGCTTCCAAGAGTGGCTGCATTGTTGCGGGGGAAAGCGGCTTTGGCGTTGAAGGTTGACGCATCTCCCAAGTATCTTCCGGTAATACTTTTTGATAAACAGTTCCCGCTACCTCGTAGAAAACGGTTCGTAAAACTTCGTGTCGATTTATAATACGTTGGAATGCTTCTTCCAAGATATCATAATCAATTGCTTCCCAAAAGTATTGTACAAAGGGAATATGATAATGTGTACTACCTCCCATTTGATCAATCAACCATAATCGTTCTTGTGAAAAAGAAGCGGGTATTTCGGTAGGACGTTCCTTACCTGTTAAGACCGGTAAAAAGGTATTTCGAGCTTCTTCTTTGGCTTCCACTAAACTTTCAGAAGCGTCCGTATTTTTTAGCGATAAAATATACGTAGCCAACTGCTCAATTGTTGGTCGTTCGAATACTTCTTTAATAGAAATGTTAACGTGTAAAGCATCCCGAATGGCAGCGATGAGTTTAGTCACCAAGAGCGAATGTCCGCCCATTTCAAAAAAATCTGCCTGAACGCTTAATTGTTCTAGCTTAAGTATCTTCCTCCAAATTTGGGTCAATGCTTCTTCTACTGCATTTCGAGGAGCAACATAGTTTTGTCCTTGATCAATCAAAACCTCCAAATTGGACAAGTATTTTTTGTCTAACTTTCCGGTAGCGGTCAATGGAAATGCTGCCAAGGATACAAAGGAACTAGGAACCATATAATCCGGCAAATGCGTTTGCAAGTATTTTCGTAAACTTGCTTCTGGTGCTGCGGTAGCGGCTTGCGTCGGAATAAAATACGTTACTAACATGGGATGACCAAGACTATTCTTCTTGACAAGTACCACCGCTTTTTCTACTAAAGGAGATTCGAGCAAGACGGTTTCGATTTCTCCCAATTCAATTCGATAGCCACGAACTTTTACTTGATCATCAATTCTACCTTTAAACTCAACTACTCCATCCGCTAACCAACAGGCTAAATCTCCCGTTCGATATAATTTTTCAGTCGCATCAAAAGGAGAAGTAACAAATTTTTCGGCCGTCAAGGATGGACGATTCCAATAACCACGCGTCAATCCTTTGCCGCCGATGTACAACTCTCCCACCACACCAATCGGTACTATTTTTTGTTGCGCATCTAAAATGTATGCTTGTGTATTTGCAATGGGTTTTCCAATCGGCAATGCTCCAGAGATTGGCTGCGCTGATCCATCATGGCAATAATACAACGCGGTAATCGTCGTCTCCGTTGGACCGTATTCATTGAAAAAACGAACGTAAGGGCTCCATGCTTCCGCTAAACTTACTGGGCAAAATTCTCCACCCGCACAGACTCTTTTTAAGGCGGGGTAAGCTTTAACTGCGATGGTTTGTAGTAACGAAGGCGTACAATTTACGTGGGTAATATTTTGGGTTGAAATGATTTCAGCTAAGCGTGTACCATCAAGTAAATCCGTTTTAGAAAGTAAGACAACTTGCGCACCATTCGTCAAGGGAACAAAGATTTGTTCCACCGAAGCATCAAAAACGTAGCTTGCTAACAAAAGATGTTTATCATCAATATCTACCTCAAATATTTTTGCAAAAGCACAAAGTTCATTAACCACAGAACCGTGTTCTACCATGACGCCTTTCGGCTTTCCCGTAGAACCAGAAGTATAGATTAAATAAGCTAAATGATCAATTGCTGGTTTTTCCGCTAAGGCTGAAGTAGGAAAGTGCGCGTCTAATTCTAATTCCTCTAGATAAACGACTTTAATATTTTCGTGACTGGAAAAAACAGTTTGATATTTTTTTGTCGTCAGCACCAATTTCGACTCGGTATCTTCAAGTAAATATTGAATCCTTGCCGCTGGTAAATCTGGCTCGATCGGAACGTAAGCCGCGCCCGCTTTCATGGTCGCTAACATTGCGATGATCATTTCAAAAGATCGATCTAAAGCCAAACAAACTAGCATTTCTTTTTTTGTACCAATCGATAATAGGTAATGTGCTAATTGATTCGCCCGGGCTTCTAGCGATTCATAAGACAAGCTTGCTGTTCCTAGCGACAAAGCCGTTCGTTGTGGATGAGCCTTGGCTGCTTGTTCAAACAATTCTACCAAACTAATTTTATCCGGATACGCTTGTCTCGTTTGATTAAAATCAACTTTTAAAATCTTTTTCTCCGTTGCGTCAAGCAATTCAATATCAATTAACTTTTGCGTCGGTAGTGCAATGATTTCCGTTAGTAGCTTTTGGAAATGCTGCGCCATTCGTTGTACCGTTGCCGGCAACCATAAATCAGTCGCGTAATCAATTGTTAAAAGCCAACTCTTATCTTCCGATTGCTCTCCAAGGGTAAAACTCAAATCAAACTTTGAGCGCTGCAAATGAACCTCCAACTCGGGAGACGAAGGCTTTGCTTCTCCTAAAAGCGCTTGAGAAAGATCTAGGTCTAAGATTCCTAAATCCGTTTCGTAAGCAAACATGACTTGAAATAAAGGACTACGGCTGCGGTCGCGCTGCGTAACCACTTGTTCCACTACCTTATCAAAGGGAACCGTCTGATGCTCATAAGCCGCTAACGCAGTTGATTTAACTGTCTTTACAAAATCCAAAAACGGTAATGCTGGGTTTATCTCCGTTCTTAAAGCTAGCGTATTCACAAAAAAACCAATTAGATTTTTCACTTCCGCTTGCGTTCGATTCGCAATCGGACTACCAACCGCAAAATCACTTTGACCCGTATATTTGTATAATAAAACTTTAAACGCAGCTAGCAAAAACATATAATTACTCGCGCCTACCTTCGTTGCTAAGTCCGTAATTCCTGCTGCTATTGCAGCCGTTATCCTTAGTTGGAATTGAGCTCCTCCAAAACTTTGAACCGCCGGACGAGCGTAATCCGTAGATAAAGCTAAGGCTTCCAAACCACTTAATTGTTTGGACCAATAGGCTAACTCACTTGCTAAAATACGATCCTTAAAATAACGCCGTTGCCAAGCCGCATAATCAGCGTATTGAATTTCAATAGGAACCAACTCCACGCTAATCTCTCGTTCCTTCGAACGATATAAACTTACCAATTCTTTTAAAAGAATTGGACTCGACCAACCATCCGCAGCAATATGATGTAAAACCAAAATCATTAAATAGGCACCACTTGGTAATCGAAGTAATTTTACCCGCAAGGGATGATCTTTACTCAAGTCATAAGCTTTTGCAATAGTCGCATCAACAATAGCTTGCAACTCGTCCTTACTCCTCGTTTGAATTTCCTCGTAGCTCAATTCCCAAGTATCTGCGGATAAAATATTTTGGTAAACCGTTCCCGCTGCTTCGTAGAAAACAGTTCGTAAAACTTCGTGTCGTTCTACGATTTCTTGAAAAGACTCCGCTAGATATTTTCGATTTAAATCGGACGAAAATAATTGAACAAAGGGTAAATGATATTGTGTACTACCTTCTAGTTGATCCGTAAACCAAAGTCGTTCTTGCTCAAATGATAAAACTA
>JBGCFY010000170.1:0-23558 GCA_045110315.1 Saprospiraceae bacterium | reverse complement strand
CTACCGGCGTAGGAATATTCATAATATCCTGTGCTTTTAGCAAACTGCTTCTTTTGGCTACGTTTGCCAGCCAAGCACTACTCGCCACCATTGTCCAACGTACTTGATCGTAAAGTAGCTTTTTACGCTGCCACATTCGGTGAGAAAGATCATTTTCTTGAGGTGATTTTAAATACCAACAATTTCCGCAGGTTCGTTCGAAATGATCACAATCGCCAGCGTAATGACAACCGCCCGTAAAGGACCACATATCGTGTAGAGACCAAATAATTGGTTTGCCCAATGCTGCTAGTTGCTCCAAACTTTTGATGGATAAGTAACCTTTATTAATCCAGTGTAAATGCAATACATCAGCTTCTTGAATCGCTTTCAATTGGCTAATGTCTTGACCAATTTCTCCGATCGAAAACCGAAACCACAAGGACCGTTCGGGTGCGTGTCGGATATACGTTAGTCGATCCAAATACTCATTAGTAAAAGAGCGCATTTTCTTCCAACCCGCGTTGGTTGGTACCACAAAGTTTTCTTCCGCCGCTGCTTGCTGCACCACTACTTTCACTTCTACACCAGCTTTTCGCAAGGCCAATGCTGTGCGCCAACTCGATTGCGCAGCGCCTCCTTTTCGGTCATAAGTTGTAATAAAAGCAATTTTCATATTGAGGTATTTATGCTTCTTTTGAAGATAGTAAACTTATAATTTTATCCCAAAATACAATTAAACTAAAGATTCCAAACAAGCCTAATTTAATGAGAATTGGCCACCAAAAACCTAAACCGAGCGACATAATCCAATAGCCAATGGCGAGGAAAGTCAGCAATCCAATTAAGTGTTTGAGGGTAAACCAAAAATCCGTTGTAGAGGGAAGCGCTAAAATTTTCACGACGACAAACCAGGCAAAAAAGATCATCAATACGTACGAGATGACTGTCGTGACCGCGGCGGCTTCGTAGCCATATTTAGGAATGAAAATCGCGTTGAGTACGATGTTGATCAGTCCCGCAATCACAGTGACCGATGACACGTAAATTGTTTTTTTAGAATAATAAATCATTCGACCGTAGAATTGGTACAAGGCAAAAAAGACGTAGCCCATGACGAGAATGGGAACCAAGTGTAAAGCTTCCGTAAAGGATGCTTTCGACGATAATAGAGTCCCTAATTCGTAAGCAAAAAAGATCAGGAATAGCGCTCCGAGCATTTCAAATTTGAAAATACTTTTGACTTGTGTTCTAATTTTATCGTACTGCCCTGCGTTCATCCATTTAAAAAAGTCCACCTTCGCAGCACTTTGTAAAGCATCATCCAAGCCAAAGAATAATAAACCAATTTTATATGCGAAACTATACAAACCTGCATCACTATTTCCTTCGGAAAAATTGATCATAAAAAAATCAAAATAGTTAATGATAAAAGCACTTAGCGCGTAGGGAATCAAAGGAATGGAAAAGCGCAGAATATAATCTAAGTGTGCTCGAATAAATGTCCATTTAATATAAGGGAAAATCGAAGCAAACATCAACAAGCCAATCAAAATAGAACCGATGGCATCTCCGACGACACGTTCCTCAGCGGGAGATGTTCCTAAGTAAATCAACAAAGTTACCGCTCCAATAAATCGTAAATACGAAAAAGCAATTTTGCCAATAGATACTTTTTTGCTTTCCTTACGGGCAATGAAAAGTTGGTTGAATACGGCGAAGACAATATTGGCTAAAACGACGGGGAAAATCCAAACAAAAAGAGATTCCGGAATCGTCGTATAATATAAGAGCTGTTCCTTGAAAAAGAATAGGATGATGCTACTAAATCCAAAAATACTAAACGCCGTGACGAAACTCGTTCCCAAAAATGCTTGCCAATCTTTTTTGTCTTCAAAGTAATAGCGCGAAATAGCATTGTGGGTATTCAAGGTAAATAGAATCGTCAAAACGCTGATCACTTTCATAAAAGCATCCACCACTGCAAAACTCGCTGGGTCTAAATAATGCGTATAAATCGGTAGGGAAACAATACTTAAGCCTTGAATCACCAAAACTGCCCCAAAATAATTGAAGGTATGTTTTAGCGTATCAAAAAATTGATACTGTTGGATTTTTTGCAGGAGTTTAAGCAAATGAAATGGTAAAATTTGAGTTCACAATAAATGAGCTTAGTAATCGAACCGCTTGCCATTCGGTTTGTCAACAAATTGGAAAGATGCAACCGACTTGTATCGGCTGCACCTTCCTCTTTTGCAAAATAGTTTTACGACTTGTCTTTGAAGTTTTGAACCTGTCGTTTATTTCTTTTTATTTTTTTTGCCACCGCTGGTCTTTTGCAGTCTCTCTTTTTTAGCCACTGGAACTTCTGCTAATAAACTAACCGTTCTCAACTCATGATTTTTAAAATAGAAGAATAAACCACCAGCAAAAAGTAACATTGCGAAGATAGAGGCAATTTTAGAAATCAATTCTCCTGTGTAAAAAGACTGAGGTTCAAACTTCATTTCCAACTTTCGGCTTTTACCCGCCGGTAATCTTGCTGCCCGTAAAATAAAATCCGCTTTTACGAATGGATCAATTTGTTCACCATCTAGGTATAAATTCCAGCCTTTTGAAGGAGGGTAATATACTTCCGAAAAGACCGCTAATTGCTCCGTTGCCGCAGAATATTCATAAACCATATGATCTGGATGATAGCTCGTCAATCGAATGGAAGCTGTAGAATCTTTTTTAATACTTAGTCCTTTGAGTGCGTCCGCGTAAGCAGTTTGTACCAGTGCTTTTTTGGCTGGATCTAAGTTGGCAAGTCCTGCCATTTCAGCATCTCCATCTTTGACTATTTCGTAATTATCGACAAACCATGCATTTCCTAATGCTCGAGGATTCCGAGCCGCACGCGCACCCGCGCCTTGTCCTTGAATAATATATTTTGCGTTAAGCATACCGAGGATATGCATATTCTCAGAAGGTTTTCCCAAATAGCGATCAATTAAATCTTTATAACGCATCAACTTCGCGGCGTGATATCCTCCCATACTATTATGGTGGTAAGAAGTCATCGCATTGGTATAAGGATAGCCTCTAGCCAAATCTAATACTCGAAAATGCGGATCGGGATCTTTTTGAATTTCTAAATCTACCGGAAGTGCCTGTGCAACAGCTTTTGCCTCTTTCGGTGTTTCGTATTTCTCTGGGTATAATATTCTTTTGTTGACCAACCAAATATCTCCCACGGCTAATGCACCAAGAATTGCGATAGCAATCAAAGCTTTCACCTTCCCTTTCAAATAAGCCCATAAAATACCACCTGACGCTAAGATCAAAAATAAAGATCGAAAAGCATCGGCTCGTAAAATTGCAGCTCGATCTCCGATTACTAACGACGCAAGTTGCCCTAAACTATCATCTTGCTTACCGGACATATCTAAAACAAAACTGAGTAAAATCGCGATTACACAAAGCCCACCAGTAATGCCGAGCGCAAAATACAACGCTCGTTCTTTCTCCTTCGCCGCAACCTGTTCGTTCATCATTTGCTGCAAACCAAGCCCACCGAGTAGCACGACCATTAATTGCGTGATACCGAGTGCACTCGTTACCGCTCTAAACTTATTAAACATTGGTAAATAATCAACGAAGAAGTGATTGAGAAAGAAGTTTCCTCCCCACGCTAAAGTCAAACTAAAAATTGAAGCAATCAAAAGCCAAAGTTTGAGTGGTCCTTTGACAATAAATGCACCGAGGAAAAATAGAAAACAGACAATTGCACCGAGGTAAATTGCAGCACCGACAAAAGGTTGGTTTCCCCAGTAAAAAGTTGAGGCAACTTGGCGCTCTGCACTTCTTTTAGCATCAATTCTTGAAGCGCCTTGCTGAATAAGTCGTTGTTCGATATTTGGAAAAAGTCGTTTGTACGTATCTGTACCTTTAAAAGTTTGGGAAACACCACCACCATTAAAGTTAGGGATAAGCAAGGTAAATGTTTCTAATTTACCATGACTCCAATCGAAAATATAATCTTTAGTCAGTCCGTCTCCTTTCTCACTATTACTAGCTAATTCTGACTTCCCACGAATGGTTTCCTTGGAATATTCGTAAGTAGTCCAAATCCGCGAAGCATTACTGGCTACGCCAAGCAAACCACCAATCCCTAAGACAACTACTGCTTTAGTAAAGTTTCCCCAAGCATTTTCTTTTGCCGCTTTCACCAGTTCTACGACACCCAAAATTAAGAGCATCAAAAACATATAAAAGGTAATCTGCAAGTGATTTGCATAAATTTGCATCGCTAAAAAGAGCGCAAATAAACCACCACCGAGTAAGTATCGTTTGCGAAAAGCGAGCAGCGCGCCCGCCATCACCGCTGGCGCTAACGCCAACGCAGCCATTTTGGTAGAGTGTCCCGCTTCCGTTAAGTCAATGTAGTACGTCGATAAACCAAAGGTTGCCGCCATCATACAAGCAATTCGCCAATCAACCCGCAACACGATGAGCAATAGATAGCAACAAGCCATTGCCAAAAGTATTACCACGTGTGGCTTGGTAATACTTTGTTTCAGTAGCAATAAACCATAAATATCTTTGGTGTAGTTCCCTCTCATCGTAGAAGGTTGGATTTGGTAACTTGGCATTCCTGCAAAAGCGGCATTGGTCCAAAGTGGTCCTTTTCCCGTTTCGGCTTTAATATTGGTAAATTCCGTTTGCATTCCAAGCGCTTTCTGGTTATCTCCTTGTGGTAGCACTTTACCTTCAAAAACGTAGGGGGAAAAAAACAAAAAAGATAATGCCATTAAGATTAAGTAGGCAAAAAGATGAGGGGCTAATTTTTGTACGATCGTGTTGTTCATTGTGACGATTTGTATTTACTAATCATTTGGAGGCGCAACAGCACTTCATTAAATGATACGGATTTTTGCGAGTCGAGGTTGAGTTAACGGGCTAAAAAGATAGAAAAAAAGAGGAGGAAACACGCTAAAACGACTTTTTCTGCTCGTTCTCCACTATTTTTTAACAATTTCGCTACTCAACTGCGCCCCAAGGTACATATTTTTATAGATTTTTATACGTAATCACAAGCAGCTTAAGTTGATTTAGCCTAAACGTAACGAGATTCCGTCCACAAAATTTCAGATTTAGCAAAGCTTCTCCTACATTTGCTTTTCACAACATATAAACAAAATTCTTAATGAGTAAAAAACATCCCATCATCAGTATTATTACGGTGGTCTACAATGGTGTCGATTTACTGGAAGGAACCATCAAGAGTGTCATTGCTCAGGATACTACCCACGTAGAATACATTGTAGTGGACGGCGCCTCTACGGACGGGACGCTGGCGCTCATTGAAAAATATGAAGCCCACATCGATCGTTGGGTTAGTGAACCGGACAAGGGTTTATACGATGCGATGAATAAAGCGCTGCAATTAGCAACGGGAGATTTTGTTTGGTTTATGAATTGCGGCGATCATGTTTATACACCTGACACCGTAGCAAAAATGTTGGCAGCTTATACGCCGGATACTGATATTCTCTACGGAGAAGTGATGATGGTTGACGAAGCCCGCCAACCTATTGGTACCCGAAGTGAAATTACTGCACACCGCTTACCCCAGGTTTTACACTGGAAAAGTTTGCAATACGGCATGGTGGTCAGTCATCAGGCGTTTTTGCCTCGCCGTACCATCGCACCAAGTTATATGGACGGTAACCTCAGTGCCGATATTGATTGGGTAATTACTTGTCTCAAACGCAGCAAAAAAAATACCGCAACGCAGTTAGTATTAGCTACGTTTCTTATCGGTGGGGTTTCAAAGCAACGCCACTGGGAAGGGTTGAAAAATAGATATACCGTGCTGGCGAAACATTATGGTTTTATTCCCAATTTATTTCATCATTGCTTTATTATCATGCGAGCAGCTTGGTATAAATTGGTGCGGAAGCGGGAAGCAAATTATTAGATAGCATTAAGAAATGGTTAAGTTTTAGATTCCTTAAAGCGGAGACCTATAAAATGTATAATTTTGTGATAGAAATAATTAATTCCTTATGCAACTCCGAACATTACTGGTTTTAGCACTCCTTTTCACGACTTGTTCAAATCCAACTTCTATGAAAGATAAATCCCCAAAAGAGATATTGCCCCAATTTGATTGGCAAGGTCACCGCGGAGCAAGAGGAATCCTTCCCGAAAATACCATTCCTGCCTTTATCAAAGCGCTCGAATTTCCAATTAAAACTTTAGAGCTCGACGTTGTTGTTTCCAAAGATCAAAAAGTTATTGTTTCGCACGAACCTTGGATGTCTCACCACATTTGTAGTAAACCCGATGGAACGCCAGTATTAGAAACGGATACTTTATTGACTTACGACATGGATTATGCAACCATTCAGACTTACGATGCAGGAATGCGGGGCAATGAACGGTTTCCAGCACAACAAAAAATGAAAGTCGCTAAACCTTCGTTCAAAGAAATGGTACAAACCATCGAGCAACATTGTCTACAAAATAATCGAGCACTCCCCTACTATAACATAGAATTAAAAAGTAGACCAGATTGGTACGAAAAAATCATCCCTGTCCCAGAAAAATTTGCGGCATTAGTCCTTCAAGAAATAAAAGACTTAGGGATTCACGCAAGAACTAATTTGCAATGCTTTGATCTTGATGTTTTAAAAGCTATTCATCAACAAGATGCTAGTATGAGTACGGCGCTATTGGTAGAAAAGGCAGAAACTTTTGAAGTAGCACTGCAAGAACTCAAGTTTACTCCTCCTTTTTTTAGTCCTTATTTTCTTACACTTAATAAAGCTATCGTAGATCGTGTACACGAACGTGGCATGAAAGTAATTCCTTGGACGGCAAATGAAACAACGCAAATGTTGGAACTCATTGAAATGGGCGTTGATGGTATTATTACCGATTACCCCAATCGAATTGAAACGGTCTTGGATAGTTTGCAGATACAAAAATGAAAATAGCTATTTAGCAGGGTAAGTATTCAAAGCGGTGTAAACGACGCTTTGCACCCGTTCGCGAATTTTATTTTTATAAAGTAATTTATTCCTAACGGAAGGATGGATTCGATTAGAAAGAAAAACGAAAATAAGATCGTGTTTAGGATCTGCCCATATGCAAGTTCCCGTAAATCCAGTATGACCAAAAGTTTCGTTAGATGCTTTTTTGGAGCAACCTGACGTTCCTTTTTTTTGTTTGCGGTTAAAACCGAGTCCCCGATGATTACCATGCTTCGCCGAAACAAAATAGTCGATGGTCGCTGGTTCTAAATATTTTTCTCCACCGTAAGTTCCTCCGTTGAGTAGCATTTGAAAAATTACTCCCAAATCATTTGCATTGGCAAACAAGCCCGCGTTGCCGCCTATCCCGCCGAGTAAAGCGGCGGATTCATCGTGTACGTATCCTCGCAAAAGTTGGTGTCGCCAAACGGTATCTTGCGTTGTTGGAACAATTCTGCGCGCGGAAATTTTTTCTAATGGATTGTACAAACAATGCCGAAGGCCTAAATCATCATAAAAGTTTCGAGCTAAATATCGTTCGAGTCCCATCTTCGTTTTTTGCTCCAACATCCGCTGAATCAAATTAAAATTTACATCACTGTATCGAAATCTTTTTGACCGACGAAGTTTTAAATCAAAAATTTCTGCCCACATTGTATCTAGCCACTGTTCTTGCAAATAAAAATTTTCGGCGACTTTGATTTGATAAGCTCCTTTCTTTTCGTTACAAAAGTATTTGTTGCATACCGCGTCCGTCGAATCCTTGTACAAAATGAAAGGAGCAATTGGCATATTGGCTTGAAGCCGAGATTGGTGCGTGAATATTTTTCTCAGACTGATATTTCGAAGTTTAGATTTCGGTCCACAGTCTAAATGTTTTTTGAGCCGATCCTTCATTTTGAATTCCTTTTGCTCATATAATTTCATTGCAGCTAAAGTCGTAGCAGCTACTTTAGTCAAAGAAGCCACATCGTAGAGATCATCTTCTGCTACGGCTTGCTTACGATCGTAACTGTGGGCACCAAAAACTTTATGATAGATTGCTTTGTTATTTTTGATAACTAGAACTTGGCAACCGGGTATCGCCCCTGCAAAAATAGCATTCCGGACAATCGCATCAATCCCAACCAATTTATACGCAGCGATGCCAACTTCTTCGGGAATCGTATACTTCAAACGCGTTTGTTGCGTCTCGCTTCCCGCGCCAAAAGGCAACCGTTCTGAAAGCGACAAAGGAAGTCTTCCACGCGCGGCAACACCACCGAACAAGACTTGAGCGGCAAGACTTTCCGTAATTTTATTGCGCTCGTATAATTGAACGAGTACCACACTTGTATCCAATAAAGGGAGTTGCAATGGGTTTCCAAAATTCACGACGACGACTGGTCGAAATGCTGCTTGTTGATTAATTTTTTCGACTAAGCCTTCGTGTTCTTGGCTTGCTGATTCGATTTGATCCAAAGTGACAATAAGCGTACGATTGGTCTTTCTAGCTTTCTTAGTTTTGGGAGACCAAGTAGTCGATTTGCGATAAAGTGACGAGCGATAGTCTGCGTATTTACCAAAGTAGTACTTAAAAGTTTTAAATTCTTTTTGTGAAAATTGCAAGCATTCAAATTTCCGTTTTTTAACCTTGACAAATGGAATCGTCCCCGAAGCGTTATTTAAAACCGTTAAAGAAGCTTCGTATAATTGTCGAATTTCTAATGGAAAATGATTCGCTTTAAAATTGTCTTCCTTGAAGCTTTCTTCTTTTGGTAAAGTAACTTCCTGTGTCCAAGATTTAGCAAGCAAAATATTTCTTACCTTCTGATTCAATACCTTTTCTGACATTAAACCTTCCGCTAAAAACTGTTTTAAATATTGATGACTTTGAGCCACCTGTGTCGCTTCTACCACAAAGATATCAACGCCCGCATGAATCAATTTTTCAATCGATTGCGCACCTTCTATTCTTGCGACCATCAAGCCATTAAAAGATAAATGCTGCCGCCAATAATCTTTTAAAAACCAAGTTTGTAAATCATATAAAGTATCTATTGCAAAAATCGTCGAATCTACAAAAAAACCAGCGATGCCTTGCTTCGCCAAAAATTGGTAGTCTTGCAGAATGCTATCTAAAATACCCGTAGTATCTGATTCTATTTCTTGAAAGTCCGTAAAGTTTGTAGCAATGGGAAGAATGTGTTGTTCCTGCAAGCGAGTTAAGCGATCCAAACTACGGCGTTGCCAACTCGTGGAATCGCTCTCAAAATAATGATGGTAATACAAGCTATCCGTTGGCTTCGCTCGTTTCAAACCAGGTCCAAGAAAAAGATTAATACCTAAATTGCTACACTGCTGAACTAAATGTTCTTCCATTTCCGTTCGAACGATATCCTTACGAATCGCACTCAGCGTGGCTGGCGTAGGAAAATCGAGTAAATCCGTAAATTGATTATTGAGCGAAACTTGTTGTTGTGTTGCCCAAAACAATGGTAACTTTGCCGTTTGTATCAAACTATCTTGCCACCATAAAAAACTATCTAAAGGAATATTTTCTAAAAGCAAGCCTCCTACTCTCCCCGTTTCCATCCATTGAAAAATAGAATCTTTTCCCAACGAAGATTGAAGATCTGTTTGAAGCAATAAAACTTGCCCAAGCTTTTCATCAAGCGTCATTTGTAGCAATACAGAATCTGCCCAAGCGGTTTTTGTCGTTAGGAATGGTGCGTTAAAATCCTGAGGATGATCTGCCGTACGACTACATCCCAATACAATACAAAAACTACAAAGCAGCAATAAGGGTTTCAACATTTAAGATATCTTCAATGGTTCTAGTAATCGATGATGAAATGAACGAATTGGTAGATTAAGACTAGGTCTAACAAAAATGAGTTAGCCAAGTACTTGATTATGATAATTGTTTAGCACAAAAAAATTTGAAGGACTCTTGGTGCGAAAGCGAAAGATAATCTTTATTTTATATAAAAGAAAAATAATTTGATGGTAAGTCTTCAGAAAAACTCACAAAAAAAGCGCTATCCCAGCAGAGTGGAATAGCGCTTACAATGGCTAAAGTTCAGACAACTATTGCCTGATTTTTTTAATCTAATTTTTAGTTGACAGCCATTCCTGCATTAACAGTTCCCCAACCAAATTTAGAATCTCGACTTGGATAATTTGCCGAAGCATTCTTTAATTTTTGTAAAACAGTTGCACGAGACATTCCCGTATTCGTAGACCAAACTAGCGCTGCTACTCCTGCGAGTGTTGCCGTAGAACAAGAAGAACCACCAGTACGTGCGGTGCCGTTACCACTTTCTAGTAAGCTTAACCCTGTTCTATTGTTATCATTTCTACGTTGCATGACTACCGTAAAATCTACTTTGCTACCACTGTGGCAATCACTACATTTTACGATTGGCGTACCTTCTTTGATTCCCGTCACACCAACAGTTTGGCTCATGGTAGCAGGAAAGATTACACCGATCCAGCTCAAATACCAACCTGTAGTACCCGCTGCAGCCATCATCATTTTTCCTCGGTTGTACGCATAGTAAACACCATCCGCTACGGTAGAACTGTAGAAAGGTGTTCCGATTGACATACTGATTACTTTTACGCTGCTATTATTTCCAGCAACTTTCAAGGCATCTCTTACGCCTCTCTTTTCTTTACCATTAGATAAAAATACATCTTTGGTACCACGAATTGACAACAAGTCACTCTTGTATGCCACGCCCGCAGGAGTGTAATTGTAACCTCTAGGTCCCGCCGCTAAACCACACATCCGAGTACCGTGACCACACTGATCATTAGGACCATCCGTATTGTTAGACCAGAAAGAAGGCTTGTAAGTTCCTAAACGCGTAATGGATCGTCCGCCAGAAAAACCAGAAGCAAATTGACTACCAAGTTTAGGTTGGTTTGGAGAACTTCCCGTATCAATGATACAGATCGTTACATTGTCTCCATTCGCTTGGTTCCAAGCTCCGGTAACATTTGCATTGTTGAAATTCCAAGGTCTTCTCGAAGCGGGAGAGATATTGGTATAATCAGCGCTAGGCGTGTACGTATTTGGATTTCCACAACCTAAAGATCGATCCAATTCGTTTGCTTCCTGATCTTTGTCTTCAAATCCACCAGGTTCTGCAAAACGAACTTCGTCCATGTTAAGTAACATTTCTACGACTTCATAGTTATCAACCTTAACGGCTAAATGTGGGAAGAAATCATCTTCACTCAGCAGAATATCTTCTAATTTGATTTGTGTCGTTCGGTTCTCATTTACTTTAGTAATAATTGCGTTCAGTACAGTATTTTTTGCTGCTTGCCATTGTTGGTCTTTGATATCAACCAAGTGAATCTTTTCAGAAAGGTCGCCGGTGCCTTTTGGCATATAGCCAATGTCCAAAATGCCATCTCCCGTCACCAAAGCACTATGTATGACTTTAGCATCTACCATGTTCCATTTAAACTCACCCGTTGTGTTTAGTTTATCCAGAACGATCTCGTTGATTTCTTGTCGAGAAAGGACTTTTCCAGCTTGCTCCGGTGTAGTTTCGGGCGTTAAGGAATCCTTTGAACAACCTACAAAAAGCATTAGTAATGCCAAGAAAGGAATGTGTATTCGTTTCATTTTTTAATATTATAAAGGTTAAATAAAAAGATAAAAAAATGCGTTAGTGAAATTATTGAATTCAACTAACAAGTGAGCAGCATACAATTATTCCTTCCTTTTAATTCAAACGGGGAGAGAGAAATACTAAGACAAATTACTTTTCTCCGTACTTAGCACGTTACCAATAGATTGATACGAAATTGATAAGTCAAGGCTTGAACAAAATTGGAATAAATAAGGCGTTGATAAATTGTATGACTACTACAAATTAAGGAAGGCATTAAAGTGGAGGTCAAATCTACAAAAAAACTACTACAAAATAGATTATATTATAGATTATCTTAAAATATATATGGAAGTTCTTCGCAAAAAAATACATTCTAATTTAAGCAGCTGTGCTTCAATCATATTTCAAATATTTATATCGAAGTGACAAAAGACTACTTATAAAAAGCGCGCTATCTCCGAAGAAATAGCGCGCGACTCACCCGAAGGTGATTTTATTTTTGAGTAGAACCAAATTTTACTTTAATTTAGTTTACTGCTTGATTCGCATCAATAGCTCCGTATCCGAAGTCAGAATCTTTGCTTGGGTAATTTGCCGAAGCGTTCTTCATTTTTTGTAAAACAGTAGCTCTAGACATGCTTGGATTCGTTGCCCAAATCAAACCAACGATACCGGCTGTTGTTGCTGTCGCACAAGAAGAACCACTAACAGAAGATGGCGTGTATCCGCTCATTGCTAAAGTTAAACCAACTCTAGAATCATCATTTCTTCTTTGCATAACTGCAGTAAAGTCAACTTTGCTACCATAGTGGCAAGTATTACATTCCTCGATTGGAGAACCTTCTTTTACACCAGTAATTGCTACTGTTCTGCTTAAAGTAGCAGGAAAAAGAACACCGACCCAGTTTAACCAAGGTAAAGAAGTACCCGCTGCAGCTAAGATCATTTTACCTTTGTTGTATGCATAGTTTACACCGTCAGTAACTGTTGAGCTAGAAAATGGTGTACCTAAAGACATACTGATAACTTTTACGTTAGATTTATTTGCAGAATATTTAAGGCCATTTCTAACCCCTCTTTTTTCTCTACTGTTAGAGATAAATACATCTGCAGTAACACGACAGGCTAATAAGTCAGACTTATAAGCTACTCCTACTGCCGTTCCATTGTATCCTCTAGGCGCTACGGCTAATCCCATCATCTGAGTACCGTGTCCACACTGATCATCTGGACCATCTAAGCTACTTGACCACCATTTTGGCTGGTAAAATCCTTTTCTTTCGATTGATCTGCCCGTAGACTGACCTGATGCGAACTGGCTACCTAATTTAGGTTGGCTTGGAGAGCTACCAGTATCAAGGATAGAGATTGTAATATTGTCTCCTTGACTTGTACTCCAAGCATTCTGTACGTTTGCTTTATCCAACGTCCAAGGTCTTTTTACAGAAGGAGAAATGTTTGTGTAATCAGCAGTTGGAATGCTGTAATCAGGATTAGCACCACAACCTAAATCACGATTGTCGTTACTTCCACTGTCTTTGTCTTCGTAGCCACCTGGCTCTGCAAAACGGACTTCTTCCATTTCAAGCAACATTTTCACAACGTTGTAGTCGCTTACTTGTACCGCTAAGTGTGGGAAAAAATCATCATCATCCATTAAAATATCTTCTAGCTTGATCGTCTTTTCGCTATTTTCGTTTAGCTTATTAACGATTGCTTGCAATACTTTATCTTTAGCAGCTTGCCACTTTGGTGTATTGATGTCGATTAAGTGAATTCTGTCGGTAAGGTCGCCTTCACCAGCAGGAATGTATCCTAAATCTAGTACTTGGTCTCCAGCAACTAATGCACTGTGTACAACATTTGCATCCACCATGTTCCAGTTAAATTCGCCAGTTGAATTCAATTTGTCAAGGACGATCTCATTGATTTGATCTCTCGTCAACAATTCTGGAGCTTTATCACTATTCGTAGGAGTGAAAGAGTCTTTTGAACAGCCTACAAAAAGCATCAAAAGAGAGAAGAAGAGAATATGACTTCGTTTCATTATCTAAAAAAATTTAAAATGGTTAAATAAAAATAAGTTTGTAAAAGATAAGATATCTACTGATATACTTGAGATAGGCGTTTTAAAGATTTTTATGTTTTCAAAAATAGAAAAACAGAATAGTCTACTTTATAAATCTATACTTGATCATTTCTAGTGTCGGAAGTGTTCCTCAGCGGTAGGAATTACCAAGGCTTTTCTCCTTTCAAAAAACAGCACAGACTAGACTATACTTTTTTAATTGTATGTTTAATTATATGAGAATATTTGATTGAAAAATGGATGGCGCTTTAGAAGAAATAATACATCCACATGATGAGCGGAGTCAAATATAAGCTTTTCTTCATACAAAAAGCTAGTAATTGCAGTTTTATTTCAGTTTTTTCTACGTAGACAGCTTAGGTCGCAGTCAAAATTATCACAATTGGAGGAGGTCGAAGGTTAGAAAGGTTTAAGCTAAAAATTGATCGCAAAGCTATAAAAAAATAGGGTGCTGCGCAGCCTAGATCGCTTTACAAAAAGAGCATCATTATTACCCGGTAGTAACTTGCAGCGAGCGCACAGGTAAAAAGATTAGAATTGATCGTCTGATCATTTTAGAAATTGAGAAAGCGCTTATACGTCCGCACAATTTTTTCTTGTGGATAACCAAACCGAAACATATTAAAAACAACTAAGTGGGTCAATTGTACCCGAAGATAACTATTGTGATCATATTTTCGAGGAGAAACAATGGCGTAATTAGGGATGATTTTAAATTGATATTGCTCGTTGGCACGCAAAATAAAATCGTGCTCTTCCATAATGATATAATCTTCATCATACCCTTCCAAAGCTTCGAAGGCCGATCGTAAGATAAATAACGTCTGATCACCTCCCCTACACCAAATCCGGTCAAATCGAGTGAAGTAAGCATTCACTTTTAAAATCCACCGCGAAGAATCAAACTTAAAACGGAAGCAACCTAATTCGTAACCTTCGGAAACTGCTTGCAAAATATCACGACAAAAATCTTTTGGTGGTAACGTATCAGCGTGTACAAAATAAAGAATCTCTCCTTTAGCCATCGCAGCACCATGATTCATTTGTACTGCACGTCCTGGTTTGGGGGATTCCAAGACGAGCACCCCAGATTTTTTGGCAATCGCAACGGAGTCATCTTTACTCCCTCCGTCTACAACGATGATTTCGGCAAGCGAAGCCGTGGCACAGTTTTTAATGTGTTGAATTAAATTACCAATATTTTTTGCTTCATTCAAAATAGGTACGATAATACTAATGTTCATTTTTAAGTCTAAGTTTTGCGATGTAGGTGCTAGCAGGATTACTATTTTCAGGGAGAACTTTCCCTACGCTGAAATCCTGCCGATCAGTCAGCATTTCTTGAAAATGCCAATTGATTTTCAAGTAGATTTTCTATCCAATTTTTTACTAACTTCATTCTAGTAAGAGCAAGCGATGGCTAAAAAGCTTCTCCAATCGTAATGTAAATGCCATTTCCACTGGGGGTGAATCCTGCATCTATTCGAATGTTAATTTTTTCTTTTTTACTCAGCATAAATCTTAATCCCGACCCGTAACTGTAGCGCATAAAATCGGAGCGAAGACTTTCTAAATTTGGACCAATGATCCCTGCACTTCCAAAAACAGTCAAGCCAATTCGCCAAAAAAGGTGTATCCGATATTCCATCTGACTCGCCAAATATTGTTTGTCTCGATACCGACCTCTAAAATAGCCACGCATCTTTTTGACACCACCCATTTGAGCTAAAGCATCAAAAGTAGGATTTCCACTCGTGAATTCTCCCGAAAGATTAAGACCGATACTTTGTTGCGTTCCTATTTTCCAAAATTGGCTATAATCCATATAGAGTTTAGAAAAATTAAAAGGACTCCCAAAAGTTTCACCATTATGAAAAAGTACTATTTCTACGAACTTACCTTCCGTCGCAAAGAAAATATTATCTCTCGTATCCAAATTTGCAACGATACCCATCCCTGATAAAAATCCCCCATCACTTCCCGTAACTGTATTTTGAATCAATACGCCTTCCTCATCTCGTTTTATGATATTAAAACTGTCCATCCAATACCGTAAGCCTAAATACAACTGTGGACGTACCTCGTATAATGCATTAATACGTACCCGAGGATACTTTACCTGATAAAGTTCCCTCCTCGTTCCTATTTTATTATTTCCGATTCCCGAAAACTCATAGATATAATCATAATATCCTAGCTCTCCGTAAAATTTGTACAACTCATCCTTACGGAAAAGTTGAAAGTTCAAGCTCGCTAAAATTTGTTTGTTCAGCGTATATGCAAATCCAGTTCTCAATTGCGAAGGTCGAGATGCTATTGGCTCCTTTTCAAAACGAAAAGCATAAACCGCCGCCGCTCCAAAACTCCAGCTTGTTTCGGGAGTAAAGTAAATAACTGGCAATGGAATAAAACTATTCTTTCGCTTAGTTAAGGTATCTGATTCAACCTGCGCTACAACTAAAGAAGGTAGTAAGCCCAAGATCAAAAAGTAAAACAACCGTAAATGTTGGCGCTGTGGTAAAATCATAAATATTCCTTTCTTATTTTGGTACTTGTGGCAAGCTTCAAGCGAAATTATTTTAAGCTGTTCGCAACAACTTTCACAACTTATAACTCATATCGCCCCAAGAACTCCTTTTTTGCGCGCTTTTAAAAATTTTTTCTAGTCTGTTGTCAGACAACTTTCTCAGTTAACAGCACGCTTGACTAAGTTTTGGAAAAGCCAGTCAAAGGCTTTGGGGATTCAACTTCGCTAATAGGAACAACTGATGCTTCTTACATGTTCAAAAAATAGAATGGAGTTGTCCGCAGCAAACCAAATAAAATTTCGATAATCATCTCCATGGTTAGCTATGATCTACTTTAACTTAAAGTAAGCCTTCATTTTCTCTACTCATTCTGTTTATTTAACTCCATAAGCTAAGATTAGCCCCCAATATTTTACCCATACAATCTTATATACGAGGAAAAATAAAAACAAGATTTCTGCATCAAAATAGCGATCCAGTACAAAACATACTTAACGCGCTGTAATACAGGTACTTAGGATTAAAAAATAAATATTAATATTTTTCAAAATATACGAGATCGCGAGTTTTTTTTAAATTTATTAGAAATATCAGGCTTTGAATTGTGTCTTTTTGGAAAATTTGCATTATTTTGATGAAACGGTCTTTATGAAGATTCGTGAATGCCCAATTAAGTCACTCTAAAATGATTTTCTTGAGCTATTTCTCACTTATCGACATTTGGAAATTTGGCTATGCACCCCCCTGTTCCCCTAAATCGGGATCACTCTCAAGGGGCAAAGAAAATTTGGCTAGATTCAACCCTGCCTGTCGGCAGTCAGGCTTTAGGGGACAATGGGGTGTCTTTTTTCCGATCGTTGCAACGACAAGTTCTTTGTCTTGCACCTTCCGATTCGTTTCAACAATTTAGAACAACGTTTTCTGAGAGATACCCACGGGCTAATCCTGAAGACTTATAGAATTTATTGTAATTGTTTTTTCAATTTGCAAATAAATCGTACCCTTGTGAAAAATGCTGTGCGAATGAATGTTCCTAATAAGACGGTTTCAAAAGAAACGATGCAAGCAGAATGGCTGGAGATCCAAGCCGCTCAGCGGGATGCTAGTCTGTTCCGACCGCTTTACAATCGTTACTTTGAAATGATTTTTCGTTTTATTTACCGACGGACAGCCAAAGAAGCATTAGCCGCAGATATTTGTTCGCAAGTCTTTTTGAAAGCGATGCAAAAGCTACCGAGTTACCAATTTAAAGGCGTCCCCTTTTCCGCTTGGTTGTATCGAATCGCCAGCAACGAAATTACCCAACACTTTAGAAATGTCCAGAAGAATAGAGTCGTCAGCATCGATGACTTTAGTTTTATGGATATCCTTTCAGAAATAGAAGGGAAAGATAGTGTTGATTACCGTGGGGCACTTATTGCCGCCCTAGATCAATTAAAAGCGTCAGATTTACAATTAATTGAATTGCGATTTTTTGAACAACGACCATTTAAAGAAATCGCAGCAATCCTGACCATAACCGAGAGTAATGCTAAAGTTAAGACGTATCGTATCCTTGAAAAACTTAAAAAAATTATCTTAACTACGGGAAGACCTTCGTCGGATTAGCCGCGTGAAGGAACTTGAAGCGATCTTCCCTCTTTCAATTTTTTGCATATGAATAATCATTACAATTTTAATATAAATCCTAAAAAGCTGTCTAAAGAAAAACTGGAGCAGCATCGTGATTTTGATGCCTTGTTGCAAAAGTTTCAGGAAAATCCTCCCACTCAACCACGCGTAGCATCCTATCGTTGGCTAAAAGTGGTCGGTGCTACCGTAGCCGCTGCGAGTATCGCTTTAGTTATTTATTTTAACCTTCCCCATACAGAAGCTATCATTCCGACGTCCGATGCTTATTTTGCGACCCAAGATTTCATCAATCCTCCTTTTAAGCACATTCAAACTCCTTTCTCAAAGTATGAAGTTGAGGCCAATCAAGGTGGCGTTTACAAGTATAAAAATGGCTCGCAACTCATTATTCCACCCGCCGCTTTTGTCAATCAGCAAGGCGGATTGGTTACAGGGAACGTTGACGTGAAGTACCGAGAATTTCATGATTTTGTGGACTTCTTTTTATCCGGTATTCCAATGGAATACGACTCTGCCAATGTGCGCTATCACTTAGAATCTGCGGGCATGATGGAGATCTACGCCGAACAGAATGGAGAACGCTTAAATATGAATCCGGGGAAAAATATCGACGTTGTCCTTTTATCAAAAATTAATGTCCCCAAAGGAGCTCTCACACCACCCAATTATAATATTTATAAACTTGACGTGGCACAACGCAATTGGCATTACGAAGGTGTAGATCAAATTGCGTTTTTAAGTGCTCAGACTTCCTTGCCTGATGAAGAGGCTGTTCGTAATGCGAAGCAAGCTTTATCTACCCAATTAAAAAATCTTGAAACGCAACACGCCAAAGCACTTGTTGCATTGAGTACTGCTATGCCCCTACCCTCCGCTCCAATTAAACCCCTCAAAGCAGCGGGGAATAATCCTTTCGATTTAGACTTTGATGTCGATGCGATTCTTCCTCCTCCTACCCCTGGAGAAAAAACGAGTATTACTCAAGAACGGGCACATCTCAAAGCACTAAAAGCAAAGTATGGAAATGTGTACTGGCAGTTAGCTCCCAATAGTCCATCCATGGATGAGCAGGCAAAAAAGATGGTGTGGCAAGATGTCAAAATCAAACCTTTGGATCAAAATAATTTTGAGCTGACATTAATTCATCCTAGTCGCACCGTCAAAGTAATGGTTAATCCCGTCTTGAAAGCGAGTGATTTTGAAAAAGAAATGAATAACTATCGTAGTCAATACGCCGCTTATGAGGAGGCATTGGCAATACAAAAAAAGCAGTTGGAAATACAACAAGCCGCATTACAAACTAAATTAGCAACAGAAAAATCAGCCTTGGAGCAAGCTTTTGAAGAACAACTTGCAAGTTTTGAATCGGATGATGCTACTACGCCAAAATTTGTGAACCAAAAAGTAGTGAATAAATTCAAAGCGACCAGCTTTGGAATTTGGAATTGTGATCGCCCGGTTCGTCCCGCTGCGGGTCAAGTTAACGGTTCTTTTGTGGATGATGATAAAAAAACACATCAAGACCGAATTGCATTTTTAGCGGATAAGCAAAAGAATACCATCGCGCGCTTCTACGCACAGAAAGATTATCAAATCCATTATAATCAAGATTCCGAAAATCTACTTTGGTTAGTTACACCAGACAAAAAGATTGCGGTCTTTCGACCAGAAAAGTTTAAACGGATCAACCAAGGCAAAGACGAGGTAACTTTTGCCGTGAAAGTGATAGAGAAAGAAATTAAATCAGAAAAAGACGTACGGGAAATCCTCCAGTTCGAACTGGAGGAATAAGCTTAATAACAGTATTGTACTAAGCTTCGGGGCTCAGGCGTATGCCTTCTTTTTCAAGTTGAATGAGCCGTTCTTTATAAAGCTTACCGATCGCTTTTTTGAAATTCTTTTTGCTCATGGAAAAAGTTTCATAAATCACTTCGGGCGAACTTTTATCAGTCAATGGTAAGAAACCGTCCTCTTCTTTGAGCTTTTCCAATACTTGTTGTGCTACCACAGGAATTTGTTGGAGATAACCTTGTTGTTGTAAACTCAAATCAATTTTTTCGTCCTCGCGAATGTTTTTGATATAGCCTTCCGTACGTTCCCCGATTGCTAACGGTCTAAAAATTTCGTTGTGATACAGTACGCCCCAATGCTTTTCATTGATAATCGCTTTAAACCCTAAGTCGGTTTCTTCGGCAATGATAAGTTCTACCTTATCTCCTGCTTGGAATGCTATTTCTGAATCTTCTTCGGTATTTTCCTCCCCTTCTTCCGAATGTTTTTCGATTGTATCGTTATCATAATCTTCATCAAATTCATCAAATTCGTCATCAAACTCATCTTCAAACCTGTCTTTCGAACTGCCTTTATTATTACCTACAAATTTATTTAATTTGCTAGAAGCTACGATTCGATCCGTACGTTCATCGAGGTAAATTCTTACGAGATGTTTCTCTCCGAGCTCCATATCGTATTTTTGTTCTCTAAACGGCACGAACAAATCTTTTGATAATCCCCAGTCTAGAAAAGCACCATATTCACTTCTACCGTTGACTTCGAGCAGCGCGAATTCTCCTACCGTCGCATAGGGCTTTTCCGTGGTCGCAATCACACGATCTTCAGAATCACAATAAATAAAAACCTCTAATTCCTGCCCGGGTTCTGCATCTTTAGGCATATACCGAATCGGCAAAAGGATTTCTCCAAAGGGTCCACCATCAAGATATAATCCAAAGTCTACGAGTTTTACCACTTCTAAAGAAGCATATTTTCCAATCTCAATCATTACTTACTATTTATGATAGTTCTTTTGGTTCGTCATGAATACCAAAAATTACGGAGCGCTTGGAATAACCAAACGCTCCGCAAAGATATTAAATTTATTTTCAACAAGGATAGGGGCTTTCTTAGAATATTTTATTGTTGCTTAACAATTTTCTCTACCAAAAATCCATCTGCTGTTTTTAGTACTACAAGATAAGCACCTTGTGCATAATCCGTCACATCGATTGATAAGTTAATCGACTTGTCCTGTAATTGCTGGTGGTACAGGGTGCGACCTAATACGTCGTATATCATAACTTCTACGGCTAGGTCTTTTGTAAATAAAGCTGTTATATTCAATACATCAACTACTGGGTTTGGAATAATTTCTAAAAACTGTAAGTTGTCAATATCACCTACACTCGTAACCGTCGATGAAACTTCAAAACTTTGTGTTTTTACACAGCCATTCGCATCTGTAATCTCTACGGAATAGGTTCCTGCTGCAAGGTTTTCGATGTAAGTACCCGAATCTCCATTGCTCCAACTGAGTACAAATGGCGGTGTTCCACCACTCACCGTAGCTAAAGCCGTTCCATCCGTTCCTGAAAGGGAAGGCGTCGTGCTAACTCCTATCGTCAGCAAGTCTGGCGCATTAATCGTAACCGTAGTAGCCAAAGAGCAATCTTCCGCATCGGAAATAACAACAATATAGTCTCCTTCGGCAAGATCCGTTAAATCTTCAGTGGTAGCACCATTATTCCAATCAAAGCTGAATGGTGGTGTTCCTGAAGTTACCGTCAAATCAATTGCTCCATTCTCTACTCCAAAACAACTAACCGGAGTTTCTGCTAAATCAATTTCTAAGACATTGGCATTATTAACAATATCTGTTGATGCCGTTGCAATACAATCATTCGCATCCGTAATTACAACGCTGTAATCTCCAGCATCTAAATCTGTGATCGAACTCGTTGTCGCTCCGTTACTCCATTGATAACTGTAAGGAGGCGTTCCACCATTGCAAACGGCTACTGCACTTCCTTGTGCACCACAATCTCCATCAAATCCGCTAATGTTTGCGGCAAGTACGTCGGGTTCATTGATCGTAAAAGTTTGTTCTACTTCACAATTATTTGCATCACGCACAAGAATTGGATATGCGCCAGGACTTAGATTCGTCAGCATCGTATTTGTTGAGCCCAGCGCCCACACAAAGGAATACGGTGCTAATCCACCCGTAGGAATAATCTCTAGACTTCCATCCGCAGCACCAAAACAACTAACATCACTAATCACCGCATCAATCGCTAAGTCTTGACAATCTACTGGTACGGCCGCTAAAACAGTAACCGTTCCTTGCGTGCTACAACCATTTGCGTCCGCAACCGTTACCGTATAAATAGCTGGAGCTAAATTATTAATGGCTGTGGTGGTCTGACTATTACTCCAAAGATAAGTGTAACCACCTACGCCGCCCGATAAAGAAGTCGTAGCAGTACCATCGTTAGCGCCCGTTACGGTTTCGTTGGTATGGTCAACCGTTAAACTTAAAGCAGATGGTTCCGTCAGAAGCACATCCGTTTCACTCGTACAATTGTTACTATCCGTGACTGTCACCGAATAACTTCCAGCTCCTAAATTAATCGCCTGTTGAGTCGTTTGGTTATTACTCCAAAGGAACGCATAAGGCGCTGTTCCATTAGAAGGTAATGCCATCGCTGTTCCATCTGCTGCACCAAAACAACTAATCATTCCTGGCATGACCGTTGTCGTAAAAGTAGAACAATCTACATTAGCACCACCGACACTTCCAAAGGCGATTGCAGAACAATCATTCTCATCCGTTACGGTTACGGTATATGTGCCAGGAGCTAGATTATTAAGGTTAGTTCCCATCATCGTATTATCCCATGCATAAGATAACGTACCTGTTCCTCCAATTCCCATTGCCGTTGCCGTTCCGTCGTTAGCACCATTCGTTGTTTCATTCGTTGTGGTTACAGAAACCGAGACGACTAAAGGTTCTATAATGCTAGTACTTTCAGTTAACACACAATTGTTCGCATCCGTGATTGTAACAGAATAATCCATAGCGCTAAGATTATCAACGATAGCATTAGTTGCTCCATTACTCCACAAATAAGTGTAAGGACTTTGTCCAGCTTCTGCGGTAGCGGCAATGCTTCCATCATTTTCCCCATTACAGGAAATGTTGGTCGTAACCAGTGAGATATTGTAATTTCCACAACTAACATCATTAATCGTTTCGCAGGCACTTGTCGTGCAATTGTTGGCATCCGTGATTGTCACGCAGTAATCGCCCGCGCCCAAGTTAGCAATGGTTTGCGTCGTCAAGCCTGTATTCCACAAGTAACTGTAACTTCCAGTCCCACCTAAAGGATTTGCAGTCGCACTCCCATCTAATGCGCCTAAGCCAGAAATGCCAGTAACACTTACTGTGCCCGTCAAAACAGCTGGTTCGACAATTGTAACACTCGTGGTTAAAACACAATTATTCGCATCCGTGACTGTAACGCCGTAGCTTTGAGCACTTAGATTCGTAATCATCGCAGTCGTCGCACCGTTACTCCATAAATAGTTATATGGCATTTGTCCAGCGGTAGCAGTTACCGTTGCGGTTCCATCATCCGCACCATTGCAAATTACATCCGTACTGGATTCAGTTAAATTATAATTACCACAATTAATATCATTAATCGTTTCGCAGGCACTTGTTGTACAATTATTCGCATCCGTGATTGTCACGCAATAATCGCCAGCACCCAAGTTAGAGATCGTTTGCGTCGTCAAGCCTGTATTCCACAAATAACTGTAACTTCCAGTCCCACCTAAAGGATTCGCCGTCGCCGTTCCGTCTAATGCACCTAAACCTGAGATGCCAGTAACACTTACTGTCCCCGTCAAAGCAGCAGGCTCG